>DASZJQ010000030.1:0-9788 GCA_035947875.1 Acidimicrobiales bacterium | reverse complement strand
CACGCCGTCACCCACCAGCATGGTCATGGCCCGGGCGTGGTCGGCCATGACGCGCAGAGCCACATCGGTCTTCGCGTCCTGGCCGTAGGCGATCCCGCAGATGGAGGCCGCCTCGTCGATGATCGGCAGGAACAGATCGGTGTCGAAAATCGAGTCGAGCCCCTGTAACAGGGGCAGGATCCGCTCGAGGCCCGCACCGGTGTCGATGTTCTTGTGGGGCAGCTCGGTGAGGCTGCCATCGGCCGCCCGGTTCAGATGCATGAACACCAGGTTCCACAATTCGACGAAGCGCTGCTCAGCGCCGAATTTGGGCCCGCCGTCCTCGCCGTAGGCCGGTCCCTTGTCGATGAAGATCTCCGAATCCGGGCCGCACGGCCCGGTGTCGCCCATCCCCCACCAGTTGTCCTCATCACCCATGCGCTGGATCCGCCCGGCCGGCACCCCCACCTTGTCGACCCAGATCTGCTCGGCCTCGTCGTCGCTCTCGTGCACCGTGACCCAGAGGCGGTCGCCGTCGAGCCCGAAGATCTCGGTCAACAGCTCCCAGGCCATGGGGATGGCCTCTTCCTTGAAGTAGTCACCGAAGCTGAAATTGCCCAGCATCTCGAAGAAGGTGCAGTGGTAGGTGTCCGTGCCGATGATGTCGATATCGGGCGTGCGGAAACACTTCTGGATGCTGGTGGCCCGGGGCCAGGGCGCCGATTCGTCGCCCACGAAATAGGGCTTGAACGGGATCATGCCGGCGATGTTGAAGAGCACCGTCGGGTCGTGGGGAATCAGGCTGGCCGAGGGAACCGCCACGTGCCCCCGGTCGGTGAAGTAGCGCGTGAAGGCCGCCCGCAGTTCATTGGCGTCCATTAGCGCAGCTTAATGGCGATGCGCCGGGGTTCTGGAGTCCCGGGAAGGCCCCGGGAAGGCCCCGAGGAGGCCGCAACGCGCCGTCGGGCCACGTCGCCGGCTCTGGCGCGCCTGCTCAATCGTTGGACTCCCGCCGGGTCGGCTCGTAATAGACGTGGCCCTCGAGGGCGTCGGGGCGGTACTGCTGGCGCACCGTGCCGGTGGGGTCGTCATGCGGGTAGACGTAACCCTCGCCGTGGCCGAGGGAGGAGGCCGCCTGGTAGTGGGCGTCGCGCAGATGGGTCGGTACTTCCTGGGGCAGGCCGGAACGGACGTCGGCTTGGGCCCGACCGAGGGCAACGATCACCGCATTGGATTTGGGGGCCCGGGCCAGATAGATGACCGCTTCGGCCAGGTTGAGGGCCGCTTCGGGCAGGCCGACGTACTCGACCGCCCGGGCCGCCGCCTCGGCGATAAGGAGTGCGTTGGGATCGGCCAGACCGATGTCCTCGCTGGCCAGGATGACCATGCGCCGGGCCAGGAAGCGGGGGTCCTCGCCGCCTTCGATCATGCGGGACATCCAGTACAGGCCGGCGTCGGGATCAGAGCCGCGGACGCTCTTGATCAGGGCCGAGATCTGGTCGTAGTGCTCGTCGGCCCCCTGATGGAACAGACGACCGTCGCGTGCCTTGGACATGTCGTCGATGGTCAGGGTCACCGAAGCGGTGGGATCGGTGGCGGCGGCGCGGGCGAGGGCGGCGGCGACCTCGACCGTGGTCAGCGCGGCGCGGGCGTCACCCTCGCAGGCCGCCACCACGGCCTCGATGGCGTCATCGTCCGCGTCGACCTCTTCGGCGGCCAGACCGCGCTGGACGAGGGTGCGCAAGTTGTCGTGGCTGAGGGGGTGCAGCCGCCACAGGGACGCCCGGCTGAGCAGCGGGGCGTTCACCTCGAAGAAAGGGTTCTCCGTGGTGGCCCCGATGAGCACCACCAACCCGTCCTCGACCGCGGGGAGCAGCACGTCCTGTTGGGACTTGTTGAAGCGGTGCACCTCGTCCACGAACAGCATGGTGCCCTGGCCCTGCTCGCCCAGGCGCTGCTTGGCGTCGGTGAGGGCCTCACGGACATCTTTGACGCCGGCGGCGGTGGCCGAGAGGGTGACCAGGTGCTTGGCCGTCGTGGCAGCCAGGAGTCGGGCCAGGGTCGTCTTGCCGGTGCCGGCCGGGCCCCACAGGATGGCGGATCCGACCCGGTCGCTTTCGGCGAGCGTCCGCAGGGGGGCGCCCGGGCCGACCAGGTGCTCCTGGCCGACCACCTCGTCGAGCGTGCGCGGGCGCAGACGGGAGGCGAGCGGGGCCTGACGTTCGAGCTGCCGGTTGGCGGCGTCGGCGAAGAGGCTGTCGCTCATCGGCCGGGGTGGTGCGTCACGATCGCGTCACGATCGAGCTAGGTCGTGGCCGGCGGCTCGGCCAACCGGATGCCCAACTCCACCAGGCTGGACGTCGGGAGGGGCGACGGCGCACCGGTGAGGAGATCGGCCCCCGACTGTGTCTTCGGGTAGGCGATGACCTCGCGGATGTTCTCCTCCCCGGCCAGAATGGCCACCAGGCGGTCGATGCCGAAGGCGAAGCCGGCGTGCGGCGGGGCGCCAAAGCGGAAAGCGCCGAGCAGGAAGCCGAAGCGGGCCTCGGCCTCGTCGGGGGTGATGCCCAAGATGTCGAAGACCTGCGACTGGATGTCCCGGCGGTGGATACGCACGCTGCCCGATCCCAGCTCCCACCCGTTGAGGACCAGGTCGTAGGCCTGGGAGCGCACGGCGGACGGATCGGTATCCAGAAGGGCGAGATCGTCCGCATAGGGCATGGTGAAGGGGTGGTGGGCCGGCTGGGGATTGCCCTCGGCGTCGGTGCCGTCGAACATCGGGAAGTCGACCACCCAGACGTAGCGGTGCGGACCCTCGGACACCGGGGGCGAGCCCAGGGTCGTCCGGAGGGAGCCGAGCACCGTGCTCGCGATGTGGTACTCGTCGGAGACGGCCAGGATCAGGTCGCCCTCCATTCCCCCCGTTCTCTGCAGGATGGCGGCGCGTTCGGGGTCGGAGAGGAAGCGGTCGAGTGGCGAATCGAGGGCGGTCCCCGTCGCGGTATCGGCGGGGACGACGCGGAACCAGGCCAGGCCGGCCGCGCCCGACTGCTTGGCCTGATCGACCAATGCGTCGAGCCGGGAACGGGACAGGGCAGCGCCGCCGGGTACGCAGAGCGCCCTGACCACCGGCGACGAGAAGGCCCGCACCTCGGTGCCGGCGAATTCCTCGGTGAGGTCGACGAGCTCCATGCCGAAGCGCAGGTCGGGTTTGTCGGTGCCGAAGCGGTCCAGCGCCTCAGCCCAGGTCATGCGGGCGATCTCCGGTGGCCGCTCGCCGGTGGCGGCCTCGGCCGCGTCCAACACGGCCTCGGAGACGAAGTTCATCACGTCGTCCTGGGAGACGAAGGAGGCCTCCATGTCGAGTTGGGAGAACTCGAACTGGCGGTCGGCCCGCAGGTCCTCGTCCCGCAGACAGCGGGCAATCTGGTAGTAGCGGTCGAAGCCACCCACCATGAGCAGCTGCTTGGCCAGCTGCGGGCTCTGGGGTAGGGCGTAGAAGGAGCCGTGGTGGAGGCGGCTGGGCACGGAGAACTCGCGTGAGCCTTCGGGGGTCGGGGCCCAGAGCAACGGCGTCTCCACCTCGCAGAACCCCTGGCGGTCCATGGCGGCGCGAATGGCGGCGTTGACCCGCGACCGCAGGCGCAGGTTCCGCTGCATGCGGGGGCGACGCAGATCGATGTAGCGGTGGCGGAGACGAACCGGCTCGTCGGAGTCGTCCCGGTCGTCGACCGAGAAGGGTGGCGGTTCCGCCTCGTTGAGGATCTCGACCGTGCAGTCGCCGATCTCGATCTCGCCCGTCTCGAGGCGGTCGTTGACCGTGCCGTCGGGACGGTGGCGCACGGTGCCGCTGACGCGGATGACCCACTCACTGCGGACTTCGACGAGGTTGTCGATCACGCACTGGATGATCCCCGAGTGGTCGCGCAGGTCGACGAAGGCCAGATGCTCGCCGTGCTCTCGACGCCGGCTCACCCACCCGCACAGGCGCACCGTGCTCCCGATGTCGGCGGGGCGCAGGACGCCACAGAGGTGGCTGCGCAACGCGGTGGGCTGTGGACCGGCGGTCGAATCGGCCGAGTCGGGCGAGGGGGCCGAGCCAGGCGAGGGTGTGGGGCTGTCGGTCATGCGGGCGGTCGGGGTCCTTTGGGTCGAGTCACGGTGGTCAAGAGTTGGCGATGGATTCGGCGGTAGCGCGACGGACTTCGGCCACGATGTCGGCGCGGGCCACGCTTCGTTGTTCGTCGTCCTGGCGCAACGGGCGCAGGACGACGGTACCCTCCGCCAGTTCCTTCGGGCCCACGAGGAGGGCCACTAGCGCCCCCGACCGGTCCGCCGACTTCATCTGTGACTTCATGGAACGACCGTCAAAGGCGCGATCGGCCCGCATCCCGGCCCGCCGGAGCTCCCATGTGAGCAGCACGGCCGATTCGCCGCCGGTCACGTCGACGACGTAGGCGTGCAGCGGCGTCGGGTCGATCGGGTACACCCCCTCGGCATCGCAGGCGATGAGGAGCCGCTCTACGCCGAGGCCGAAACCGATGCCGGGCGTGGGCGGTCCCCCCAGCATCTCGACCAATCCGTTGTAGCGGCCTCCTCCGCCAAGAGCGTTCTGGGCTGCCTCGATGGCGCCGGAGGCGAACTCAAACGTGGTGCGGGTGTAGTAGTCAAAGCCGCGTACCAACCGGTGGTCGATCTGGTACGGCACGTCCAGGGCATCGAGGCCGGCACGCAGGCGGGTGAAATGGGCCATGCAAGGCTCGCAGAGGTTGTCCAAGAAACGCGGCGCCGATTCCGATGCACTCTGGCATCCGGGGTCCTTGCAATCGAGCACGCGCAGAGGGTTCTCCTTGAAGGTCGTCCGGTGGGCGTCGCTGAGCTCGTCCTCGTGTTCGGCCAGGTACTGACGGAGCAACTCGACGTAGCCGGGGCGACACGTCCCGTCTCCCATCGAATTGACCTTGAGCGTGACCTGGTGGAGTCCGAGCGAGGCGATGAATGCGAAGGCCAGGGAGATGACTTCGACATCCAGGTCGGCGTCGGAGGGCCCGATCGCCTCCAGGCCGAGCTGGAAATGCTGGCGGTAACGGCCCTGTTGGGGGTTCTCGTGGCGGAAGGACGGGGCCCAGTACCACGCCTTCCATGGGGGCACCGGGTGGTGCTGCACAAAGGCACGCACGATGGAGGCCGTCCCCTCCGGGCGCAAAGCCATGACCTGACCGTCGCGGTCGGCGAAGGTGTACATCTCCTTGCCGACGATCTCGCTGCCCTTTCCGATCCCCCGGTCAAAGATGCCGACGTGCTCGAGGATCGGCGTGATGGCCAGGCCGTAGCCGGCCCCCTCGACCAGCAGGGCGAAACGGTCGATGAGGCGCTGCCACCGATCCGACTCCGGCCACAGGACGTCGTGCATGCCCTTGGGTGTCCGGGCCGTGTCCGGGCGCGCGGCAGGACCACCGGTCGTCGGGTCGTCCACTGTCAAACCTTCTTGCCGGGGAGCTGACGGTAGGCGTCGAACACGCCGTCGAGATGCTTGAGCGCCGAGATGAGCGTGAGCAGGTGCGTGGGGTCGGCCAGCTCCACGTCGAACGACATGCGACTGACCCGGTCGGGGGTGGTGGCCGTACGGGCGGCCACGATGTTGAGGTGGTGCTCGGACACCACCCGGCTGACGTCGGCCAACAGACGGGCGCGATCGAAGGCCTGGACCTCGATGGTGGCCACGAAGACGCCGTCGTTGCCGCGATCCCACTCGACTTCGATGAGACGCTCCTTCGAGCGGTCGGCCAACGCGGTGGCGTTGGAACAGTCGGCCCGGTGCACAGAGACGCCGCGCCCCTGGGTGACGAAGCCGATGATCTGGTCGCCCGGGACCGGCGTGCAGCAGCGGGCCAGGTGGATCATGACATCGTCCAGACCTTCGACGTAGACGCCGGCTCCGGTGCGACGACCTTGGCGGGGGCCGCGGGTGCCCCGGTTCGCCGTGGTGGGGAGCTGCTCGTCCTCGCCCCCGCGCAGGGCCCGGGCCAGTCGCTGGACAATCGACTGGGCCGAGACCTGGTTCTCACCGATGGCGGCGTAGAGGGCATCGAGGTCGACCAGGTGCATCGACTCGGCCACTTCGCTCAGCGCGGCGGAACCCAGGACCTTGTGCAGGGGCAGGCCGTCCCGCCGCAGGGCCCGTGACAGGTCCTCCCGACCGTTCTCGATGGCGTCCTCGCGACGCTCCCGGCTGAACCACTGGCGGATCTTGTTACGGGCACGCGTCGAGGCGACGATCTGCAACCAGTCCCGGGACGGGCCCGCCGTCGGGGACTTTGAGGTGAAGATCTCCACGGTGTCGGCCGAGTTGAGCGTGGTCTCGAGCGGGACCAGCCGGCCGTTGACCCTCGCCCCGATGCAACGGTGGCCCACTTCGGTGTGGATCACGTAGGCGAAGTCCACCGGCGTGGAGCGGGCCGGGAGCGCGATGACCTTGCCCTTGGGGGTAAAGACGTAGACCTCGTCCTGCTCCAGGTCGAGCTTGAGCGCTTCGAGGAACTCAATAGGGTCATCGGTCTGGCGGTCGACGTCGGCGATGCGTTGCAGCCAGGCCATCTCGGAGGAGTGGTCTTCCTTCTCCTTGTAGCCCCAGTGGGCCGCGATGCCGTATTCGGCCCGGTGGTGCATTTCGAGCGTGCGGATCTGCACCTCGACCGGCTTGCCGTCCAGCCCGATGACCGTGGTGTGCAGCGACTGGTACATGTTGAACTTGGGCGTGTTGATGTAGTCCTTGAAGCGGCCCTGCACCGGGGCCCAGATGGCGTGAATGGCCCCGAGGGCAGCCCAACAGTCCTTCTCCGAGTCCACCACGACCCGAATGGCCACCAGGTCATTGATGTCGTCGAACTCCTTGCCCCGGACCACCATCTTCTCGTAGATGCTCCACAGGTGTTTCGGCCGGCCGGTGACGTCGGCCGCCACCCCCATGTCGCTCATCCGCTGGCGCACGTGCACCAGGACCCGCTCGAGGTACTCCTCGCGCTGGGGGGCCCGGTCGGCCACCATCTGCTCGATCTCGGCGTAGCGCTTGGGGTGCAGGGTGGCGAAGGCCAGGTCTTCCAGTTGCCAGCGCACCTGCTGCACGCCGAGGCGATGGGCCAGCGGAGCGTAGACGTCGAAGGTCTCCTGGGCCGTGCGGCGCTGCTTCCACTCCGGCATCACAGCCAGCGTGCGCATGTTGTGCAACCGGTCGGCCAGCTTGATCAGCAGCACGCGCCAGTCGTCGGCCATGGCCACGAGCATCTTGCGGATGGTGGCGGCCTGCTGGGCCTCCTTGGAGTCGAACTGGAGGCGGTCGAGCTTGGTCACCCCGTCCACCACTTTGGCCACGCCTTCCCCGAAGGCGTCGGTGATCGACTCCAGCGAGAGCCCGGTGTCCTCGACGGCGTCATGGAGGAGCGCGGCCGCCACCGTCTGCGAGTCCAGTCCCAGCTCGGCCACGATGGTGGCCACAGCCACCGGGTGGGTGATGTAGGGCTCACCCGAGCGCCGGAATTGCCCGTCGTGGGCCGAGAGGGCGGCCTTGCCCGCCGCCACGATGGTGGCGGTGTCCTCGTCGGGACGGTGACGGGAGAACTCGGCCAGGAGCGAGGCCAGCAATTCGTCGAGCGCGCGCTCCCCATCGTCGGTGGAGGTTGCCGAATTGGGAGTCACCCGCGTCAGGGTCACCATCCCTCTACGCTACCCGACCAGGCACGAAGTCCAGGTCAGCCGGATCATGGGCTGACGGTCGTCGTCCGGTCCGGTCAGGTCATCGTCTGGTCGGCGCCCGGTCATCCTCCACCCGGTCGCCGGCGCTCATAGAGTCTCCATCGGGATCGATCCATCACGGAGGTCACCCCATGCCCGAATCGCAGGCGTTTTGGCTCATGACCACCGGACTGCAGGTGGTCGATTGCTTCGGCAGGGCGCCGCGGGCCCGGGCCAGCTTCGACGAAGGAGGCTGGCTGGCCCTCACCGGTGAAGCATCGGCCGACCTCAACATGGGCTGTGTCCTGGATGGGCCGGCGGCCGCGGCGCTCCTGGACAACTACGTGGCCGAGATCGACGGCCTGCCGACGATCCTCCTGCTCGAGAACCCTTCTCCCGAACTCTTGGAGCGGGCCACGCAAGCTGGCGCGGCGCACGCGGGTGACGTCCCCACCATGGTGTGGCAGAGCACCGCGGTCGAGCGTCGACCCGGTGATCTCGAGCTCGACGTCCGGCCGGCCTCATCCGATCTCGAGGTCGATGCCGCCATCGCGCTGGTGTCGGAGGCCTTCTCCCTCGATCTCGACATGTGCCGCCGGGTTCTCGGACCCATGCGAGACAGTCCGATCGCCACCATCTGGCTCGGGGACAAAGGGGGCGAGATCATGGGATCCGCCCTGACCCTGGCTACGGGTGAGATCGTCGGCGTCTACTGCATGGCCACGCCCCAACGGCAGCAACGGCAAGGTATCGGCCGCGCCGTGCTCAGCGGCTTGATGACCCATCACCTCACCCACGGAAAGGGAACCACACGCTTCCTCCTCGCGGCGACCGAGGCGGGCTTGCACCTCTACGAGCAGATGCACTACGAGGTCGTCGCCACTCCGGCGGCATTGGTCTTCGGAGCTTCCACCCAGTTTCACTGAGCCGATCCGTCGGCTGGTCCAGGCCTGTGATGGACCGATCTGCCCTTGCGCTCGGCCCTTCCCCTATCTGACGCTGGCGCATAGCCCGTTGCCCCTGCTCTAACGCTGGCGCTTGCCCTTACTCTTGCGGGGTCGTGGTTGCGCCTGGGCTTGACCGGTGCCGGCACCCGAGCCCGTCGTCGGCGCACCGGACCCGGGGCGCCGATCGAGCAACGCCGTGCTGCTGGCCGACCCCGGTCGGATGGGGCCGCTCTGCGCGCCCCGCTGGGTCTGGGGCCCGCTGCGGGTCTGTCCGCCGGCCGAGATGTTCATCTGCGTGGCCAGGGCCGCGGCCTCCGCCGGCGACAGCGAGGCGGCGCGGTCGGTGCGCTTGGCATTGCGTTGCGCGATGGCAATCCAACGCGACTCGCGCTCTTTGAACATGCACAGCACCGGAGCGGCGATGAAGATCGAGGAGTAGGCCCCGCTCAACAGGCCGACGAAGAGGGCCAATCCGAAGTCTTGCAAGGTGGAGGCCCCGAGCAGCTCAGCGCCGACCACCAAGACGGCCAGCACCGGGAGAATGGCCACCAGGGAGGTGTTGATGGAGCGCGCCAAGGTCTGGTTCATGGACAGATTGATGAGTTGGGTGTACGTCACCCGGCCGGTGGCGCCGATGCCCTTGGTGTTGTCACGGACGCGGTCGAACACCACGACGGTGTCGTAGAGCGAATAGCCCAAAATGGTCAGCACGGCCACGACGGTGTCGGGCGTCACCTGGAAATTGAACAGTGAATAGACGCCGACGGTCACCAGGATGTCGTGCACCATGGCGACGAACGCCGCCGCCGCCATCTTGGGCTCGAAGCGGATGCTGATGTAGATCCCCACCACGATGAAGAAAATGATCAGCGCGGTAATGGCTTTGTTGGTGATCTGGGAACCCCAGGTCGGGCCCACCTGGGTGCGGTTGTTCTTGATCGTCTCCGGTGTGGTCTTGGTCAGCTTGGCCAGCGCCGCTTCGACCCGGTTCTCTTCCGCCACCTGGGCGTTCGGGGACAGCTTGTTGAGATCGGCCTGGACGTTGAGTTGCTGGTGGGTGCCCTGGCCCAGGAGCTGGACCACCGGTGCGGTCAGGCCCGCGGCCTGCATGGCATTCGTGGCCTGGGTCTG
>DASZJQ010000029.1:0-7119 GCA_035947875.1 Acidimicrobiales bacterium | reverse complement strand
CGTGGCCGCTCATCCCGAAGCGGAGGAACTGGGTACCGGGGGCCCGCCCGATGCCTTGCCGTGGACCTTCATTCGGGGCGTGCCGCCCGGGCGAACCGACGACATCTGCTTCAACGTGGAATCGTTTTTCGGCGAGTGTGCAGAGACGGCGTTGACCGCGCCCACGGTGGAGGACTTCATCGACGCTGCCACCTCGTTCTGCAACGACGCCCTGTGGGGCACCCTCTCGGCCACGCTGTTGGTCAGCCCGAGCTCGTTGCGTGACCAGCGCGTGGCCGACGCGGTGGAACGGGCGATCACCGATCTGCGCTACGGCGCCATCGGCGTCAATGTCTGGCACGCCCTGGCCTTTGTCATGGGCACGACCAGCTGGGGGGCCTATCCGGGTCATCCGCGGACCGACATTCAGTCGGGCTCGGGTGTGGTGGCCAATGCCCTGATGTTCGACCGACCCCAGAAGTCGGTCGTGCGCGGCCCGTTCCGATCCCGGCCGAAGCCACCCTGGTTCGCCACGGCACCCGGCCAGTATGAGGTCATGCGCCGGTTCGTCGCCTTCGAGGCGGACCCCGGCGCGGCCAAGATCCCCGGGTTGCTGCTGGCCGCCCTCCGCCACTGACCCCTCCGCCACTGCCGCGACGCGCCGTCGCCCCCAACGCTGAGTGCCGGGCGCTGAATGCCGAGTGCGGAGCGCTGAGTGCCGGCGGCGCGCCTACGTCGACGTGGCGCCGCGGGGCCGGGCGCGGGGCGGTGGCAGGGTGATGCGGGCCATCGTGTCGCCGCCGACCGCCACGCAGGCCACGGCGGTCGGGCACGCCAGGGCGGTCAGGGTGAGCGGCGTGTACGCGGTGGTGGACGGGGTGAAGGTGGCACCGGCGTCCCTGCTCTCCGCCACCGCGCCGGTGCCGATGACCGGCGTCCCGACCCAGTTCGTCCCCACCATGGCACAGGACGTCGAAGTGGGGCAGGCCACGCCGAACGCGTCGTCCACCGCTGGGGGATCGGGCGAGGCGCTCCACGTCATGCCGCCGTTGCTGCTGCCCAGAAGGAGTCCTTTGGCCGGCACCACGTCGCTCACCGTGGTCGACGTGGTGCCGGCGGCCAGGCAACTGGTCGAGCTGGTGCAGGCGGCACTGCGCAGCAGGCCCACCCCGGGGGGCACCGTGGCCGAGATCCAGGTCATGCCGCCGTTGGTGCTGAGGGCCAAGGCCCCCTGCCCGTGGCCGGCCGTGGTCGGGGTGAATCCGGCCACCAGGCAGGTGCCGGCGGAAGCGCACGAGAGGGTGAGCTCGCCACCCATGCCGGCGGGGAGGGTGCCCTGCCGCAGCCAGGTCTGGCCGAAATTGGACGTGACGGCCGACCAGTCCGCCGTCCCGTCGCTGGCCACGACGGTGCAGTCGGCGGCCGTGGTGCACTTCACCGAGGTCACGGCGATGGACCCGGCCGGTGGGACCGACGGGGCCCAGCTCTTCCCCCCGTTCTGCGTGGTCAGCACCACGCCCGTACCCGGATCCGCGCCGGTCGATCCCACCGCCATGCACACCTTGGCACCTGGGCACGAGACCCCGGTCAGGGCCGGCGGCGTCGTGCCCGGTGTCAGCGGCTGGGTGGTCCAGGTGCGTCCCCCGTTGACCGTCGCCGCGATCACGGTGGTCCCGGTTACTGCCGGCGTCGCGGTCGCGGCGGCGCCGGTCGTGGCGGTCGTCGGCGGCGCGTTGGGGCCCGGCACCCCCACCGCCCAGCAGTGCTCAGCGTCGGCGCAGGACACCGCGCTCAGTTCGCCCGTACCGGCCGGCGCGGGCTGTCCCACCGCAACCGACGTTCGTGATGGTTGGCCCAGGACGGGTGGCGCACTGCTCCCGGGTGGGCGGGCGCCGAGAGAACACGAAGCGCCGACCACCGCCACCGTGATCAGGAGGGCCGGCACCCATTCGCGGCCGGGACGGTGGGCAGAATGGGAGGGCGACGTCGAGCGGAGGGGCACCGCGGGAGGACAATAGTGGTGACGACGGCGAACGTAGGTGCACTGTTGGCTACCCTCGCTCGCGTGGACTGGGTCGATTTCGTGCTCGTTGGCCTCATGCTCCTGGCGGCGGTGCACGGCCTGCGCCTCGGGGCCCTGGTCCAACTCCTGACCTTCGGGGGCTTCTGGCTGGGCTTCCTGCTGGGCATTTTCATCTTTGTCCCGCTGTTTTCCTTCATGCACAATCAAACGGCCCGTGGCGTGGTGACGATCGGCGCCGTCCTGATCACTGCCACTGGTCTGGGTGCTGCTGGCCGGGTGCTGGGGACGTGGAGCAACGTCAGCCTCCGCCGTCATCACCTCGGCCGCGTCGACTCGGCCTTCGGGGTGCTGGTGGCCGTGGTGGCCGTGCTGCTGTCGTCGTGGCTGGTGGCCAGCGTGATCTCGTCGCCCAACAGCCGCTACACCTGGCTGAGCAGCGCGGTGGCCCGCTCGGACATCCTCCACTCGATCGACGAGGTCCTCCCTCAGGTGCCGTCGGTCTACGGCGACCTGCAGAACTTCCTCAACACCCGGGGATTCCCACAGGTCTTCTCCAACCTGATCCCGCCGACGGCGAGCTCGGTGGCGACGCCCACCAACGCCCAGACGCAGGCGTTGGCCAACCCGGCCATGTCGTCGGTCGTCAAGGTCCTCGGCACGGCGTGCGGCAACGAGCAGGAGGGGTCGGCCTTCGTGGTCGGCCCGGGCATGGTGGCCACCAACGCCCACGTGGTCGCCGGGGAGCCCGACACCGTGGTGATCGTGAACGGCAGCTCGTACAGGGCGACGGCCGTGCTGTTCGACCCGTCCTTCGACCTGGCCATCCTGCGCACCAGGGCGCCGCTCGGTCCGGTCCTGCCCATCAGTCCCACTCTGGTGGGCCGCGGCACCCAGGCCGCCATCTTGGGCTACCCAGAGGACGGGCCATTGACCGTCGACCCGGCCGGCGTCACGGCGGAGATCACCGCCGTCGGGCGCGACATCTACAACAACGGCCTGGTGACACGCGACGTGTACGCCGTCGACGCCGACGTGCGCCCCGGGAATTCGGGTGGCCCCCTGGTGGCCGCCGGAGGGCAGGTCATCGGCGTGGTGTTCTCCCGTTCGACCGTGTACGGCACCGTGGGCTACGCCCTCGCCTCACCGGGCGTCCTGGCCAGGGTGCAGGCGGCCGACGGCCGGTTCGCCTCGGTCGGGACCGGGCAGTGCACGGCGGGATAGACGTGGCGTTCGCAGTTGAAACAGGCATGATGAGGACATGACACTGCCCATCGAGGACTACGCCATCATCGGTGATCTGCACGCAGCCGCCATCGTGGGCACCAACGGATCAATCGACTGGCTGTGCCTGCCCCACTTCGATTCACCGGCGTGCTTCGCCCGCCTGCTCGGTGACGCCGACCATGGCTTCTGGCAATTCGCCCCGGTGGGCGGGGACGAGACCATCACCGCCCGTCGACGGAAATACGTCCAGGACTCATTGGTCCTCGAGACCGAGTTCGACACCCCCACCGGCACGGTCCGCATCACCGACTGCATGCCCATCCGAGACTCGCACCCCCATGTCGTGCGGTTGGTCGAAGGTATGTCCGGCACCGTCGACATGCACATGGACCTGGCGGTGCGCTTCGATTACGGCAATGTGGTGCCGTGGGTCACGTCGAGCGATGGTCTCATCCGCCTGACTGCGGGTCCCGACGCCGTGGCGCTGTGGCACCGGGTCGAGGCGGTCGGCAAGGACATGCATACCGTGGCGGACTTCACGGTGAGCGAGGGCCAGCGCTTCCCCTTCACCTTTGTCTGGTATCCCTCCCACGAGGAGCCCCCACCGCCCCTCTCCGCGTACTACGCCATCTCTCTGACCGCCACCTATTGGAAGGAGTGGGCCTCGCGCTGCACCTACGAGGGCCCCTGGCGGGACGCGGTGGTGCGCTCGCTCATCACCCTCAAGGCACTGACCTACGAGCCCACCGGAGGCATCGTGGCGGCCGCCACGACGTCGCTGCCCGAGACGCTGGGCGGCGGCCGGAACTGGGACTACCGCTACTGCTGGCTGCGCGACGCCACCCTGACCCTCGAGTCGCTCATGCGCGGAGGCTATTTCGAGGAGGCCATGGATTGGCGCGACTGGCTCTTGCGGGCCGTGGCCGGGGATGTGACGCGCCTGCAGATCATGTACGGGCCGGCCGGTGAGCGCCGGCTGGACGAGTGGGAAGCCTCGTGGCTGCCCGGGTACGAGGGTTCGGTGCCGGTGCGCATCGGCAATGCCGCGTCGGGGCAGTACCAGCTCGATGTGTACGGGGAGGTCATGTCGGCCCTCTACGCCTCGGCCCACGCAACGGGTGTCCACAGCCACGCCGCCTGGGCCATGCAGACACAGCTGGCGGCGTTCCTGGAGAAGGGATGGACCGAGCCGGACGACGGCATCTGGGAAGTGCGCGGGCCGCGCCGCCACTTCACCCACTCCAAGGTGATGGCCTGGGTGGCCATCGACCGGGCCGTGCGTACCCGGGAGGAATGGCCCGACCTGGGGGGGCCGCTGGAGGAGTGGAGGGTGCTGCGCCACGAGATCTTCACCGAGGTGTGCGAGAAGGGGTTCAACACGAAGGTCGGCGCCTTCACGCAGTACTACGGCTCGGACGAGCTCGATGCCAGCGTCCTCATGATCCCCCTGGTCGGGTTCCTGCCCGCCTCCGATCCCCGGGTGGTCAGCACCGTCGAGGCCATTGAGAAGACCCTGATGGACGAAGGCCTCGTGCTGCGGTACCGCACCGCGCCGGACGGCGCGGTCGACGGGCTCGTCGGGCGGGAGGGCGCCTTCTTGGCCTGTTCGTTCTGGCTGGTGGACTGCCTGCACATGATCGGGCGGACCAACGATGCCGAGGCCCTCTTCGAGCGCCTGCTGACCCTGCGGAACGACCTGGGCCTCCTGTCCGAGGAGTACGACCCGGTGGCGAAACGGCTGGTGGGCAACTTCCCGCAGGCCTTTTCCCATGTGTCGCTGGTCAACACCGCGTGCCGACTGACCGGGCACGATGCGCTGGACACGCTGATGGACGACGGGCTCGGCGCTCGGGGTCTCGTCGAGCACACCCTGCCGCTTCCCCTCCCCTCCCCGAGGGGCCGAAGGCGGCGCTCGTGGGTGGGGCGACATCGTGACATCACCCAAGCGAAATAGGAGGTCACCCATGAAGGCACTCAGCGTGACGCCGCGGCGGGCCGGAACGTCCGGGTGAGCGGGAACCACCCGCACCCCCATCGCCACGGCCCCGTCCCGGCGCCCCGGACCGAGGTGGACCCGGCCCACGTTCCCATGCCGCGGACCATCGCCCCGGGGGTGATCGAGATCGACACCCTGCTGGGCGGTTGGGAGCGGGTCACGGCCGGGTATCTGATGGAGGGACCGGCACCGGTGCTGGTGGAGACGGGCAGCCAATCCTCCGTGCCGGTGCTGCTGGCCGCGCTGGAGAAGATCGGGGTCGGGCCCGGGGAGCTGGCCGGCGTGGCGGTGACGCACATCCACCTCGACCACGCCGGTGGAGTGGGCAATGTGGCGCGGGCCTTCCCGTCGGCCACGGTGTACGTCCACGAGAAGGGGGCGCGTCACCTGGCCGATCCGACGCGGCTCATCGACTCGGCCTCGCGGGTGTACGGCCCTCTGCTCGACTCGCTCTACGGCCGACTCGATCCCACCCCGCCCGAGCGGTTGCACGTGTTGGCCGACGGGGAGGAGATCGTGGTCGGCCCGGACCGGGTGCTCGTGGCGGTGGACTCACCGGGGCACGCCAAGCACCACGTGGGCCTGCACGACTCGTTGAGCGGGGTGCTCTTCGCCGGTGACGCCGTCGGGGTCAAGCTGCCTGACGGCGGCGTGTTGCGGCCATCGACCCCGCCACCCGACTTCGACCTGCAACAGGCGCTCGGGTCACTGGGCAAGTTCGCCGCCCGCCGTCCCTCGGCCCTCGCCCTGGCCCACTACGGGCTGTTGTCGGAGCCCGACGAGCTCCTGGCCGAGGCCGATGCGACGCTGCGCCAATGGGCCGACACGGCCGAGCAGGCCTACCGCGACGGGGTCGATATCGCCGGCGCCCTGGCGGCGCGCTTCGACCCGTTGCTCGGTGACATCGATCCGACGCACAAGGAGAAGCTGGACATCATGAACGGCGTGCACTCCAACGCGGCCGGATTCCGCCGGTGGTTGGAACTCCGCGACGCCAAGGCCTGAGGCTTACTCCACCACCATCTTGGCGCGCAGTTCCTCCTGGCGGACCTCGAAATCGTCCAGGGAGATGCGGCCGTCGGCCAGGTCCTCGTGGAGGGCGGCGAACTGCTCGAGCAGGCGGGCCTGGTCGACCACTTCCCCGGTCTCGGTGGGGGCGCCCTCTAGGTCGCCGGCCGCCTTGTCCTCGCGGCGAGACTGCCGGTCATCCATCTTCGCCCGGGCCCGGTCCTTCTTGGCCTGGTCGCGCTGCAATTTTCCGAATGTCGATCGTGCGCGTGCCATGGTTCACTCCTTTCCGGTCGCGGGAACGACCAGGTACTGCCGGCCGAGCACCTGCTCAGCCGCAAAATCACTCGCCGGGGATGCGACGGGCCATCCGACCCGGTGGCGGAGGGAGTGGGATTCGAACCCACGGTACCCATGAGGCACAACGGTTTTCGAGACCGTCCGATTCGGCCACTCTCGCATCCCTCCAGGGGAGATCCTAGCGGGTCGGCCCTTCCTCAGAGGTTGGCGGACCGGCCGATTATGCCCGTTTCTCGGCAAAGAAGGAGGTCAGGAGGTTGGCGCAGGCCTCGGCCCGCACACCGGCCCGAATCGGCACCTCGTGGTTGAGCCGGGGGTCCTGGCACAGGTTGTAGAGGGTGCCGCAGGCGCCGGCTCGCGGGTCGGTGGCCCCGAAGACCAGCCGCCCCAGGCGGGCGGCCACCAGCGCGCCGGCGCACATGGGGCACGGTTCGAGGGTCACCACCAGGGTCACCGCCGAGAGCCTCCACCCGCCCAGGGCAGCCGCCGTGTCGCGGAGCGCCAGGATCTCGGCGTGGGCGGTGGGATCGCCCAGCCGATGGCGCTCGTTGTGGCGAGCGGCCACCACGCGACCATCGACCAGCGTCAC
>DASZJQ010000028.1:0-1971 GCA_035947875.1 Acidimicrobiales bacterium | reverse complement strand
GTCAGCGAGATGCTCGGGGTCGACTACCCGATCGTCCAGGCGCCGATGGGCTTCATCGCCCGGGCCCAGCTGGCGTCCGCCGTGTCGAACGCCGGCGGTCTGGGGATCGTCGAGACGTCCTCCGGTCGCCTCGACGAGGTCCGGGAAGAGATGGCAGCCATGCGCGACCTGACGGACAAGCCGTGGGGCGTGAACATCGCCCAGATGATGGTGGCCGATCCCGACATCGTGGGTTTCGTGGCCGACCAAGGAGTCAAGCTGGTCACCACCTCCGCGGGGGATCCGAACCGGTACACCCAACAGCTCCACGACGCCGGGATCACTGTCTTCCACGTGGTGCCGTCGTTGCGGGCAGCGCAGAAGGCCGTCGACGCCGGGGTCGATGGGCTCGTGGTCGAAGGGGGCGAGGGAGGCGGCTTCAAGAGCACCCGGCCGGTGGCGACCATCGTCCTCTTACCGCAGGTGTGTGCGGAGTTCGACCTGCCGGTCATCGCAGCCGGGGGGATGGTGGATGGGGCGTCGATGGCGGCTGCTTTTGCCCTGGGAGCCGAAGGGGTGCAGATGGGCACGCGCATGGTCAGCGCCACCGAATCGCCTGTGCACGACAACTACAAGCGATTGGTCACGGACGCCGATGCCACCGACACCGTGGTGCTCAGCGCCCACTCCAGCCCCGCCTACCGGGTCATGCGGACCCCCTTCAGCGAGGGCCTGGAGAAGGAGGCTTCGGTCGTGATGGGCCGGACCGTGGGAATCGATGGGGTCCTCAAGCTCTACTTCGCCGGGGACCTCGACGCCGGCTTCGCCTTCGGGGGCCAGGTGGCCGGGCGGGTCAGGGATGTGCTTCCCGTGCGCCAGATCATCCGAGAGACCGTGACCGGCTTCTACGAAGCCGTGTCCGGGTTGGGCCGGTTCCTGCCCGACACAGCGGCCGCGCACTAGCCCCAACTGAGTTGCCTTCTCAGTCGGGCCCTCCCAGGGTCAAGCGCTGCTGGTCCAAAAACGCCCGTTCTGCTTGGTTGGCCGTCAGGGCGATGGCGGCTTCGTAGGCGAGGCCGGCCTCATCGTTGCGGCCCAGCCGCCGAAGGAGGTCCGCTCGAGTCGCATGGAACAGGTAGTAGTTCTCGAGCGGAAGGTCCTCGAGGGTGGCGAGAGCCGGCCCTGGCCCCTCGAGTTCGGCCACGGCCACGGCTCGATTGAGCACGACCACCGGCGTACGGGCAAATCCGAGGAGTTGGTCGTAGAGCTGGAGAATCTGCCGCCAATCGGTGTCGGCGGCCGTCGCCGCATCGCTGTGCACGGCATTGATCGCCGCCTGGATCTGATAGGTCCGGGGCTGATCTCGGCGCAAGCACTCCCGAACGATCTGTTGCCCCTCTGCGATGAGATCACGGTCCCAGAGTGTCCGATCTTGGTCGGGCAGGAGAACAAGTGTTCCATCCGCGGTAGTCCGGGCATTACGTCGAGACTCGATGAGAAGCATCAGGGCGAGCAGACCGAGGACCTCGGCTTCGTCGGGCATGAGGTCGGCGAGGAGGCGCCCCAACCGGATTGCCTCGAAGCACAGATCCTCGCGTACCAAGAGGTCTCCATCACTCGCCGTGTAGCCCTCGTTGAAGATCAGGTAGACGGTGGCCAGCACGGACTCGAGGCGATCGGGGAGCTCGGCGTCGCTCGGGACACGGTAGGGGATGTTTGCGGCCCGGATCTTTGCCTTGGCCCTGACCAGTCGTTGCGCCATCGTCGGTTCGGGAACCAGGAATGCCCGCGCAATTTGCGCTGTCTGCAATCCCCCGAGCAGGCGAAGGGTGAGGGCGACCTGGGCCACGGGCGCGAGGGAAGGGTGGCAACACGTGAAGACCAGGCGGAGACGGTCGTCGCCCACCGTCATCATCTCGACCTCCTCCTCGCGGGCGTGTAGCAGCTCGCTCTGGGCATGCCGGTCATTCCGAGTCGCTTCACGGCGGAGTC
>DASZJQ010000027.1:0-8670 GCA_035947875.1 Acidimicrobiales bacterium | reverse complement strand
GGCGTGCGGGATGTACCGGTCCGGACCGTTGGTGACGAGCCGAACGACGACGTTCACATCATCCCGACTCAGCCCCGCGACGGGTCTGAGGAGGCCGAGGAGATTGAAGAGGTTGACATGTCTGACGAAGTCCACGCCCGCATGGCGCGCCAAGAACGCCCCCTCGACGATGAGGATGATGACTTCGAGGTGGTCCCGATGTCCGAGCTGACGATCCAGGTCACCGAGCCTGGCCTGGTGGAGCAGATTGGAGACGCCATGGATGCCATCGGTAAATCGGTCGAGACCGTGGCACTCATCCACCTCAAGATCGCCTACGACGACACGGCTGCCATCGTTCCGACCGAGGCGGCTCGGATGCTCGTGGCCCAGTCCATCAGAGAATGTGTCCGGTACGACGACAACGTCTCCCGGGTGGGAGAGAATTCATTCGTCGTGGTGGCTCGCTTGCGTCCGGGATCGCCCAAGCCCTCCGCCATCGAGAAGCGCCTCACCAAGGCAGCCCGGCGAGCCACCGGCTGGACCGACACCGGACCGAGCTTCCGGACCGACCACCTGGTGGTGGACTCGGACAGCATCGACGATCCTGAGGACGTACTCCTCTCCCTCCTTCATCACTGAACCTCGATCCCGTTCACCCCTACCGACCCTTGGCTCCTTGCCACTGCCAACGGAACCGCAACCTCAACCATGCGAGAAACCGGGAAGGCGGGCCGCTGTCCGCCGGTGGCTGAAGGACCAACAGACCACCGAAGTCTCCGGTCACCAGCCGCTCCGGGAATTGGCGGTGCGCGGTGGCGCGTATCTGGTCGGGCGGGAAGCGTTCGGGATGTGCATCCGCCTGGCCGGCGTGGTGGCGACGGTTCGGTTGATCGGGCCCAACCACTACGGGATTTACGCCGCCGCCGCGGCGTTCACTCTGGTCGTGGCCACGATTGCCCAAATGGGGGCCGAGGTCTATTTGATCAGGATGCCCGAGGAGCCGAGTCCGGAGCATTACAACCAGGTCTTCACCTACCTCATCGGCACCTCGCTCGTGACGACCGCCGTGGCGCTGGGGGCCACCTTTGCCTTCGGCGGCCTGCTCCGCCCCTTTGGGGTGTTGGTGCCGTTGCGCATCTTGCTTCTCAGCGTGCCGATCAACGTCTTATGGGCTCCCGCCCAGGCGCGCATCGAGCGGTCGTTCGGCTATCGGAAGATGGGGATCCTGGAGGTGGGCGGTGACCTGGCGCTCTACGGGACCGCGGTGCCCCTCGCCATCTTGGGCTTCGGGGCGTGGTCACTCATCGCCGGGTACTTTGCCTGGCAGACATGGCTGCTGGTGGGCAGTTTCGCGTTCTCGGGATTGCGACCGCAGCTCCGGTGGTCGTCCGGCACGGCACGCCAGCTCACCAGATACGGGTTCAGTTACTCGATGACCTCATGGATCCATCGGCTCAGTGGTCTGGTGAACCCCTTGGTGGTCGGCGGCTTCTTCGGGGCGGTGGGCGTCGGATACGTGGCGTTTGCGCAACGCCTGGTCGACACCATCGGCTTTGCCAACCGTGGGGCTTACCGCCTTGGGCTCGTGGCCATGTCTCGCGTCCCGGCTGAGCAAAAAGGCCGGATCGAGCGAGCCCTCGAGGAAGGTTCGGTGCTCCAACTGGTCGCCCTGGGCGTTCCCCTGGCCGCGTTCGGGGTCCTCGCCCCAAAGGTGATCCCCCTGCTCTTCGGCCGTCAGTGGGACGCATCGATCCGTGTGTACTCTCTCCTGGCTTTGGCCTCGCTGCTCGGAGCCGCCGGACTGATGCAGATCACCTTCCTGCTGTCGCGGGGCCGCAACGGAACCGTGGCCTGGACGGCCGCCATCGGGGGTGTCATCCTGGCCGCGACGGCGATTCCTCTGGTCTGGCGCTATGGCGTTGACGGATTCGGCTACGCCTCCCTCGTCGCCTTGGCCGACCTGATCTTCCTCGACTGGAAGGTCCGCCAGGAGGTCGCCGTCAGCTACCGGCGGTATCTCCCCTTGACGGCGGTCATGGCGCCTCTGGTCGCCTTTCCACTGCTTCCCTTTCCCTTGTCGCTGGTGATGTTCGCGCCGGCGGTCGTCTTCCTCATCGTGCCCTCCACCCGACGCCAGGGCATCCAACAGATCATGGTGGTGCGATCCGCCCTCTCTCGCCGCCCGGTCGGGCAGGCTCCCGCATGATCGAGACGGAGGGGTACCGGGTAGGCATTGACCTGACCGATGTCACTCAGGTGGCCCACGCGGTGGCCCGTTTCGGTGGGCGTTACCTCAATCGGTTGTACACGACGCACGAGCTGGCATGTGCGCGGCGCGGAACCACCTTCGATCCCCAATCGTTGGCGGCCCGTTTTGCAGCGAAGGAAGCCACCATCAAAGTCCTTCGCCCTACCGGCGCACAGCCGCCGTGGACGTCGATCGAACTGCGACGCCTGCCCACCGGGGCGTGTGAGATCGCCTTGAGTGGCACGGCGGCGGCAATGGCCCGGAGCGAAGGCATCACCTCCCTGGCGGTGAGCGTGACGCACGAAACGACCATGGCCGCGTCGGTGGTCATCGCCACGTGTCGGCCGAGCGCGGAGAGCGCGGTGAACGGTGAGCCATCGCAGTCGGAAGGGCCGGAATGACCACGATGGGACGAAAGGAACTGGAAGCGGCGATTGGGGTGATCCTGCGCGACGAGGGACGGCTGTCGATCGATCCGGCCGAACTGGACGTCGGCGACGATCTCTTCGCGGCCGGCATGACGTCGCACGCCAGTGTCAGCGTGATGCTTGCGTTGGAGGAATCTTTCGGCATCGAGTTCCCCGAGCGCATGCTGCGCAAGCAGACGTTCGAGTCGGTCGCCGCCATCGCCGACGCCCTCACCAGCCTCATCGATGCCGACGTGACGTGCTAGCGACGTTGCCGCCACCTCTCCGGGGCGGCCCGGCATGAACCTGTTCTCGTCTCGCGCCCGCCCGGTCCGGCCGGTGGCGGGTGGGGCCGGAAACGCCTCACCCCTGTGGTTCGGCCCCGACGAACGGCCCCTCTTTGGTTGGGTGCACGCCCCGAACGATGACACGGCTCGGGGTGCAGCCGTCCTGTGTCCACCGCTCTTTCTCGAGCAGGACATTGCGTACTACTCGTTCCGGCGTCTGGCCGAGGAACTGGCTGCTCGTGGCGTGCTCGCCGTTCGTTTTGACTACGACGGCACAGGCGACTCGGCCGGAGGGGACGAAGATCCCGGTCGGGTTCGGGCCTGGCAGCAGAGCATCGTCGCCGCGGCCACACTCGCTCGCGACCTCGGCGCACCCTCGCTCGTCCTGGTCGGCATGCGAGCCGGGGCGCTCCTGGCCGCGTCCGCCCTTCGGGCCACCGGGGCCACGGGCTTCGTGGCCTGGGACCCGCGCCATTCGGGACGGCGGATGGTCAGGGAAGAGCACGCCCTGCATCGGCTTCGTTTTCGCGATGCCTCCGTCCCGGGAGACGGGGTCGAGCTACCGGGCTTCGTGCTGAGCCCCGAGACCGCACTCGACCTCGAGCAACTTGAGCCCGACGCGCCCGGGCCCGGTTTGCAACGCGCCCTGGTGCTCCTGCGATCGTCGGAAACGATCCCGGCACCTCTGGCCGCCGCCCTTGGCCACAGCTATCTGGAGCTGGACGAGGCCGTAGGACAACGCCTGTTGCTCGAGGGGAACGGCGACCATCAGCAAGTACCCCTCGTCACGATCGAACGCATCGCCACCTGGGTCTCCGAGTCCTTCGCACCATCGGCCTTCGCGGTGAAGTCGGCCGCCTCCGTGCCCCGCCGCATCCCCGACAGGGACGGGCGCCCCCTCGTTGAGCGTTCGGTCCGAATTGCGCCGTCCGGCCTCTTCGGCATTGAAACCGCGCGCGCAACATGGTCGGGCGGCCCAACGGTGGTCTTCGTGAACAACGGGTTCGGATCCCATGTGGGCCCGAGCCGACTGTGGGTGGTGTTGGCCCGCCGATGGGCTGCGGCGGGACTGCGCTGCGTGCGCCTCGACCTGAGCGGCATCGGCGACAGCCCGTCGCGGGACGGACTCCTCGAGCACGTCGTGTATGCCCCCGCCGCCTTCGACGATCTGTTCGATGCCGCTCGTTTTCTCTGCCCCGATGATCCGACCAATGTCGTCTTCGTCGGATTGTGCTCGGGTGGCTACCAGGCGCTCGAGGCCGCCGTGGCGCAGCGGGCCAGGGGGGTCTGTGTGGTGAATCCCGTGCTGCGTTTCCGACCACCTGAACTCGATGACGGACCCATCGATCCACGCCGTCGACTGTGTCGTCCGACCACGAACGTCTCCCGGGTCGCCCGCCGGCTGCCCGACCGGGGACCCCTGAGCGGACCGCGGCTGCAGACCTGGCGGCAGGTCGGGTTCGGTGAACCGCACAAAATGCAGGCTCCCTGGATCCGTGACCTGGTCGATTCCGACGTCGACACCCTGTGCATCTGCGGCGAGGACGAGGCCGCCGCGATCGCCGTCGAAATGAGCACGACGAGCCGCCACCAGAACTTCGAAGTCCAGATCTACCCCGGTCTCGACCATGCCCTGCTCTCCGCCGGTCAACGCGACCAGGTCGTCGAGCGCATGTCCGACCACGTTCTCAGCCGTTTCGCCGCGGCAACGGCTGTAGTCCGCCACGACACGGCGACGGCGGGCGCGGCGCCCTCCGCATGGACGCTCCCCGATTCGTCCCACCGCGCCGACGTCCAAGATCTTGAAGATGGCTGACGAAGTTTCTCGCCCCGGGTCGAGATGACCCACCTGCCACACGAGCGGTCGTCGCCGCAGGTCAAGGACGCGAGACACGCAGAGTCCGGCCTCGACGGCGCCCCGGGAACGTGCGCGCGGTCACCTTTACGCATTCCTAGGTGAAGTAGCTTGGGTCGGGCGCCGGCCGAAAACCAATCGGTCGACCACGATGGATCTAGCAGGGGTGAGGCTCGTAGATGGGGAACTCGGTTGGCAGTCGGTACAGGTACGGGGCCAGCTTCGTCGACCGCACCTCGGGTGTGCGGTTCGAAGGGCACCACCCCGTCGAGCGACCCGACCTGTGGAAGATCTACCTGAACGAAGCCGAGGGCCGCTACCGCAACTTCGGCACCGAGGACGCACTCCGCCGGCAAATCCTCGACGACGGCGACGGCGTGCCCCTGTTCTTCCTGGGCTTCGACGCCCACGGAGAGCCTGTGGCCGGCGTGCGCGTCCACGGCCCGTTGGACGCCAGCTACCAGGCCATCTTGATGCAGGAGATGGGAGGCTCGCCCGAAATCAACGAGATCGCTTGCTTGATCGACAACGAGGTGCGCCTCGGTGCCCTCGAGATCAAAGGGGCCTGGTCGAAAGGCGAGGCGGTCGTCGGCGCCGGCTTGGCCGTCGCCCTCTCGCGCTGCGTCACCCACGCCATGAACTGGCTGGGAGCCGAGTTCGCCATCGCCGCCGTGTCGGATTCATGGCTGGCGCTCGGCAAGGACACCGGAGCCAGGATGGTGGGCACCGCTTCGGTCCCCTTCCCCGACGACCGGTATCGGACCATCGCCCTGTCATGGCGCCGCTCCCGCAGTCAGGAACTGTGCTCACCGCCGCACCAGAAGGCCCTGCGCATCGAGGGGGAGGAGCTCTCCCGGGGCCCCACGCTCCTGGGCTCGGGTCCGCTCGAGCCCGAGTCGACCCGGACGCGCGCCTGGCGGCCATTGGTCTTGGACATGAAGACGAGGGCGCAACGCGAAGTGCTGCGGGTCCTCCGAGAGGATCCCTCGCTGCAGGTCATCGACCGCCTGCCCGATCAGCTGGAACAACTCGCCCAAATCAAGCCGACGCCGAGCCAGGCCGTGCTGGAGGAGGGGCAGCGATGGGTCTACTACCCCTGGCGCCAGGCGGTGGTGCGGTTGCTGGCGCCGCGCGCCTTCGCCACCCTCCGCCTCGATCGCAACCGCAACAAGCTGACCCGCGACGAGCAGGCCCGTCAGCGGGCGCTCCGGATCGGCGTGGTCGGTCTGAGTGCCGGTCACTCCATCGCCCACGTCCTGGCCATGGAGGGCCTGGCCGGAGAGCTCCGGCTGGCCGACTTCGACACGATCGAGCTGTCCAATCTGAACCGCATCCCGGCGTCCGTACTCGATCTGGGTGTCAACAAGTCGATCGTGGCCGCTCGTCGGATCGGTGAGATCGATCCGTACCTCCGGGTCGAAACCGTCCCCGAAGGGATTCACGCCGACAATCTCGGCAATTTCCTCGACGGCCTCGACCTGGTCATCGAGGAGTGCGATTCCCTCGACGTGAAGCTTCTCGTGCGCGAGATGGCGCGCGAGCGCCGCATCCCCGTGCTGATGGAGACCAGCGACCGAGGGGTCCTCGACGTCGAGCGCTTCGACCTGGAACCGAACCGGCCGATCTTCCACGGCCTTTTGGGCTCCACGAAGTCCTCCGAGCTGGCCGGATTGACGCTGGCCGAGAAGGCCCCGTACGTGCTGCGCATGCTCGGTGCGGAAGACGTGTCGTCCCGCGGTGCGGCCTCCTTCCTGGAGCTGGCGGCCGGAGCCGTCACCGGATGGCCGCAGCTCGGCAGCGAGGTCACGCTCGGCGCCGCGACCGCCGCCGCCGCCGTACGCCGGATCGGCTTGGCCGGAGAGCTCCCCTCGGGCCGGGTGCGCTTTGACGTTGAAGAGGTACTGGCCGGCGTGGCCCCGGTGGTCGTGGACGTCGAGTCCGAGATGGAACCTCCGGTCGAGAGGCCGGACCAGTCCCTGCCCGATGGCGCCGATCCGATCGATGTCATCGTCGATGCCGCCCGTTGGGCCCCATCGGGTGGCAACATTCAGCCCTGGCGCTTCGAGGCGGATGCGAAGGAAATCCGCATGTACCTCGTCCCGGAGCGCACGACCACGATGGACGTGGAACACCGGGGCAGCTACGTCGGGATCGGGGCGGCCCTCTTCAACGGCCGCGTCGCCGCCGCCGCGCAGAAGAAGCTTGGATCGATCCGCCTTTTCCCAGAGGGGTCCCCGTCCCACCACGTCGCCACGTTGCAGGTCGGATCGTCCACCGATCACGAGATCGTCCCCCTCCAGCCTCATCTACGGACGCGGGCGGCCAACCGTCAGGTCGGAGACCCCTCCCCCATCGACGACGAGGTCGTCCAACTGCTGGCTCGGGGCGTCGAACGGGAAGGGGCCCGGTTACGCATCCTCACCGCTCGCGATCGCATGGGGACCTGCGCCGAAGTGTTGGCCGAGTCCGATCGGCTCCGCTTCCTCATCCCGAAGCTGCACCGTGAGATGATCGGCGAACTGCGCTGGCCCGGACGGGACTCCCTGGAGGAGGGGCTCGACGTGCGGACACTCGAGTTGTCCCCACCCGAGATTGCCGCCCTCGAGATCATGCGCCGCGCCGACGTCATGGAGCAACTGGCCGATTGGCGGGCCGGCCAGGCCCTGGGCGGGCGTACCTTCGCCACCGTCGGATCGAGCTCGGCCCTCGCCGTGATCACCGTTCCCCGGACGGACGCCATCTGGTACGTCCGCGGCGGAGCCGCCGTCGAGCGCTTCTGGCTCTCCGCCGAACTCCATGGTCTGGCCGTCCAGCCCGTCTCGCCGGTCTTTCTCTACGCCGTCGACGAGAAGGACTACCTCGAACTCGGGGGCGAGCGCCATGTCGACGCGCTCTTCGGCTTGTCCAAGCGCTTCAACGAACTGTGGGACCTGGACGACGGGGAAAGGGTCGCCCTCCTTTTCCGGATCACCCACGCCGCTCCACCGAGTGTGCACAGTGCCCGGCTCCCCCTCACGCATCTCCTCAGCCGCGAGCAGCCCTCGGCCTGAACCGGGACCACGGACTTCCCCGGGGAGCCGGGACATATATCCCCACCTGCGGAGTCGTCTGCGCTATCATTGAGGGACTGAATCCCAGGTGGGGGGGCCACAGTCGCGTACCCCTGCACTCGATTCTTTCGATGAAGCCAGGTATGTCGTGACCATTCTCCCAAACAGTTCTCCGACCGTCACCGGTCTACAGACCCGTCTCGTCGTGGAGACGTTGGTACAGGTGGTTCCGGGCACGGAGATCGTCGCCATCGTGGCCGAATCGGTCGACGCCATCGTCGGCGTCGACCTCGAGTCGTTTTCGGCACCCGGGTCGGAGGACGCTCTCGCGCATATTCAAAAGCGGGTCCAGAACCAGTTCGGTGGAGATTCCCCGATCGGCTCGTTCTCGTGTGTGGTCTCGGGGGTCGCCTGGGGCGTCCTGGTCGAGCCAGTCGAAGTGCGAGATGGCCCCGTCCTCGGCGCCCTCGTCGTGGCCCGTCAAGGGCGGGCCTGGTCCAGCCGCGAACGCGCCCTGGCCAAGACGTTTGGAGGTCTGCTCAGCCACGCCGCGACATTGTCAGCACGCGAAAGTGCACTCCTGCACCGACAGAGGCTCGATGAGCTGGTGAGCCAGGTGGCGGAGCGACTCATGTCGGCCTCGTCGAGGAATCGGCAGGAGACCCTCACCTGGACTACACGCGTGCTCGGTGAGTTCCTCGGGGCGGACACTGCGTTCCTGCGGCGCAATGACCACGCCAGGGGTATGAGCGTGATGGTGGCGGAGTGGCCCCCGCGGGAGAACATACCGAATCCCGATCCTCTGGGTGAAGTGCCGTTCGACGCTGACCCGATCTTCGAA
>DASZJQ010000026.1:0-2764 GCA_035947875.1 Acidimicrobiales bacterium | reverse complement strand
ATGCGCACGCCCACGCGGCCCGGGGCGTGTATCACGCCCGGCTCCGCCTTGAACTCAGCGAGCGAATCGGCGCCACCTGGGACCTGCGTGCTTCCGGCCTCGGCGACGTGATGGGTGTCGACGGGAAGTTGCGTCGACTGTTTTCGCAACGATCGGCCGCCATGGACGAGTATCGGTTCACACGGGCCGGTCCGTCGCAACGCCCGTCCCACCACGGGGCCTTCCACGCCACGCGCCCCGACAATGACCGCACCCGCACCGTCGAATCGTTGGTGCCCGAATGGAAGCGGCGAGCGGCCGAATTCGGATTCGACCTCGGCGACTTGACCCTGGTGGTCGGGTGCAAGCGGAACCTGGCGGCGGCAAACGAGATCGATCCCCAGCGGGTGCGGGACCGGCTGGGGGAGTGGGCCGAGGCCAACCGGACGATGGCCCCGCGTGACCTGGTGGCGGTGGTAGCGGCCGCGTCCACCCTCGGGGCGACGGCACGCGAGGTCGAGTCCGTCGCCTCGCGGATGGCGGAGGCCTCAGGCCCGCCCATGGGCACCGAGCGACGATGGCCGGCCGGTGAGGTGGCCCGGGCCTTGGAGCGTGAGAGCGCGGCCATCTGGGCCGGTCCGGCCCTCGGTGGCGACCGGCCGCTCGGGGTCGGTCCATCGCCGGCAACCGTCGGGCCGCAACTGGGCCAGGGCCGGAGCCGAACAGACCCGGCTTCACGGGCGGGCCGGCGTGAACCGTCCCATCACTTGACCCGATGACCGCCGATCCACCAACGGTCAACGCTCGATCCCGGGCCCGGCACGACGCCATCGTTCGTGCGCCGGTTCGGGCCGATGGTTTGTGAGTTGGAGGCGGCGCAGGGTCCGCCATGGTTCGGCGGCGTGGGAGGGCGCCAGAGGGAACCACGCCGGACGATTGCGATGGTCGAAGGCGAGGGCGTGGCCAGGTTGGCCGCGAGCGATCTGGTCGGCGGGCAGCCGCCTGCGCCACGAGGTCGACACGCTCTCGCCGTGTTGCGGCCGGCCCCCGGTGAAGACGTCGACCATGGGCCGGTCGGTGAGGGTGCGGCCGGCCGAGACCGTTCGGGTGGGAATCTCCTCATCGCCGGCCAGCGTGGACAGGGCCTCGAGCGTGCGCACATCCCCGATGCCCGGGAGCACCACCGTGGTGCCGAACAGCGACGGAAAGCCGTCTGCCCGCTCAGGCCATCGATCCCGCGCCTGCGAGAGGTCCTGCAGGCACGCCACCGTGACCAGGCCCTGTCCTCCTCCCTCGCTGATCATCGACGGCAGTTCTGGCAAGGGGGCGATGTTCGCCACCTCGTCCAGTGCCAGCAGGACCGGTGGATCCGACCGGTGCCCGCTGGTGAATTGGGCGCTGCGTGCGTAGCACGCCTGTCGGACGTCCTCGATCAGTCCCACCACCATCGGGGCGACCAGGCTCTGGCGGTGGGCCGGGGCGGTGATGAATATGGTGTCCGACGAGCCCACGAACCGGGCCGGGTCGAAGTCCGGGTCGGTGGTGACCTCGAGGGCCTGGTCCGACCGGAAGGCGGTGAGTGATCCCGACGCCGTGGACCAGATGCCGCTGAGCTCCCGTTCGTCGGTGGCGGAGATCCCGTCGAGCAGGTTCCGGGCCAGCTCGGTGGATCGACGGGGCCCGCCCGCCAGAATCTGCTGGGCGGGCAGCGCCTGCCGGCGATCGACCCAGGTCAGGAGGGTGCGCATGGTGGCGCCGTCCAGGGCGGCGGCATGCAGCAGCGGTGCCAGCAGGGCCTGGGCCCGCTCGCTCCAGTGCGATCCGTCGCCCCGCCGACCCCCTGTGGCGCCAGACGGGGACCCCACCTCGACCAGGGAACGGGCCATGGCCAGCGCCCCCATCCATGAGGTGCACGACTGCAACGGGGACCATCGGAGGGGGAGCACCCCGCGGGGTCGTTCGACCCACCCGGTCGGATCGAACAGCAGGCAGGTGCCGAGCGCGGAACGGGCCGACAACGTCGCCACCATCACATCCGGTTTGGTCGACGTGGACACCACCGCCCCGTTGCTCGCCAATACATTCGGGATGATCAGCGACGTCGTCTTACCCGAGCGCGGCGGACCGAGGATCATCATCGAATGCTGAGGTTCCACGAAGTGCCAACCGAGCTCGTCGTGCCCCAGATACGCGCCGTGGTCCGCGTCCGCCGATGCGCTCAACGCGGCGCGATGGCACGAAGTAACGGCTGAGGAGGGTATTGACGAAGAATTATTTTCCATTGGATGTGCGGCTCGCAAACGGTGTTTTTGACAACGATGAGTAGCGGCACGCCCGGGGCGCACGATGACGGCGCACGAGCGCCGATGTCAAATAATCCTTGCAAACAAACGGTTTTCTGTCCATGGTCGATCGTGAGCTTGCCGAAGTTGCGTTGATAACGACGCGCTGAGCTCTCGAGCGCGCCACGCGCACGGCGACGGCGCGTGGTCGCGTCGCGCGCAAAGGTCCTTGACCTGGCGGTAAAAACCCATTTTGCTAGTAGGGGTTACGTATCGCTGAGGAGGTGATCGTGAACAAATCTCAACTCGTCAAATCAGTGAGTGGGTCGACGATGTCGTCTCGCAACGTTGTGGAAGACGTGGTTGATGTGCTGTTCGAAACGATCGTCGCCGAGGTTCGATCCGGGCGGAAGGTCACAGTGATCGGATTCGGAACATTCAATCCGACCGATCGTGGCCCCCGAGTGGGTCGAAATCCACGGACTGGAGCAGTGGTACGTATC
>DASZJQ010000025.1:0-6092 GCA_035947875.1 Acidimicrobiales bacterium | reverse complement strand
CGCCTTCCCGCTGGTGAGCGACATCGTGGCCACGTCCGATCTCAAGACGGCCTTCGACGGCACGTCGTGGGCCCTCCTCGTCGGCTCCATCCCGCGCAAGGCGGGCATGGAACGCGGTGACCTGCTCAGCGTCAACGGCGGCATCTTCAAGCCGCAGGGCCGAGCCATCGCCGAGAACGCGGCCGCCGACATCCGGGTCCTTGTCGTCGGCAACCCCTGCAACACCAACTGCCTCATCGCCCGCTCCAACGCGCCCGAGGTGCCGGCCGAGCGCTGGTTCGCCATGACACGGCTCGACGAGAACCGGGCCAAGGCGCAGTTGGCCCGCAAGGCCGACGTCCCGGTGGCCTCGGTGCGCAACCTGGCCATATGGGGCAACCACTCGGCCACGCAGTTCCCCGACTTCGCCAACGCCACCATCGACGGGAAGCCGGTGACCGACGTGATCTCCGACCACGAATGGCTCCAGGGCGACTTCATCTCGACCGTGCAGAAGCGTGGCGCCGCCATCATCGACGCTCGCGGCCTGTCGTCGGCCGCCTCGGCCGCTTCCGCCGCCATCGACACCGTGGCGGGACTGCGCACGCCGACCGCACCGGGCGATTGCGTCTCGGTCGCCGTGGCCAGCTCGGGACAGTACGGCACGCCCGAAGGACTGCAGTTCGGCCTCCCGGTCATCGCCGATGGTCGAGGCGGTTGGTCGGTGGCGGAGGGATTCGAGCACGACGACTTCGCCCGTAGTCGCATCACGGTGACCACCGAGGAGCTCGAGGGTGAGCGAGCCGAGGTGCAGGGCCTCGGCCTCATCGGCTGACTCTCACCGAGGTTCCGGGGGCTGGGCCAGGCCCGGATGGACCATCAGTGTTCGCTTGCCTGAAACGCCGACGAAACACGGCTCTGGCACGCTCGCGAGCGTGGGCGATCTCTTCGATGGCTACGGGTCCGGCGCGCGGGGTCTGACGGAGGCCGCGTTCGACGAGATGGTCGGCCTGGGCGACGACACCCGGTCGCCCTATGCGACGGTGGCGTCGTCGCTCTCCCAGATGGGTCCCCACGACGTGTCGGCCCGAGCCACCCGCCTGGCCCGGGCGTTCATGGACCAGGGGGTGACCTTCGATCTCGACGGCGAGGAACGCCCGTTCCCCCTCGATGTGATTCCCCGCATCTTCACGGCGGCCGAGTGGACCCAGGTGTCCGACGGCGTGGCCCAACGGGTGAGGGCGCTCGAGTCCTTCCTGGCTGACGTGTATTCAACCGGCCGGATCGTCAGCGACGGGGTCATCCCCCACGAAGTGGTGACCAGCTCGCCTGGCTTCGTGCGTGCCGCCTACGGGCTCAACCCGACCAACGGCGTACGGATCCACGTGGCCGGGATCGACGTCATTCGCGACGAGGAAGGCGAGTTCCGGGTGCTCGAGGACAACGTCCGCAGCCCGTCCGGGGTGAGTTACGTCCTGGCCAACCGGGCCGCCATGGCGCGCGTGCTTCCCGAACTGTTCTGGGGCCAGCCGATCCAGATGGTGACGGACTACCCGGCTCATCTCATCTACGCCTTGCGGCGGGCCGCTCCGGCCGGCGTGCAGGACCCGACCGTGGTCGTCCTGACTCCAGGGGTGCACAACTCGGCCTTCTATGAGCATGCGCTGCTGGCTCGACTCATGGGGGTGCACCTGGTCGAGGGCCGGGACCTGGTGTGTCACGGGACCGAGGTGTTCCTGCGCACCACCGAGGGCGAGGTCCCAGTGCACGTCATCTATCGGCGCATCGACGACGAGTACCTCGACCCCCTGCAATTCCGTCCCGAGTCGTTGGTCGGTTGCCCCGGTGTCCTCAACGCGGCGCGGGCGGGCCGCGTCACCATCACCAACGGGGTCGGCAACGGTGTGGCAGACGACAAGCTCGTCTACACGTACGTCCCGGCCATGATCAAGTACTACCTCGGCGAAGAGCCCATCCTGCGCAACGTGGAGACCATGCACCTCCAGGACGCCAGGGTGCGGGCCGATGCTCTGGCCCGCCGCGGCGAGTTGGTGTTCAAGCGGGTGGACGGATCGGGCGGCAAGGGATTGGTCATCGGACCGACGGCCAGCGGCGTTGAGTTGGACCAGTTGGCCGTCGCCGTCGAACGCGATCCCCGCCATTGGATCGCCCAACGCGTGGTTGCGTTGTCGACCGCCCCCACCTGGGTTGACCAGACCATGGCCCCTCGCCACCTGGATCTGCGGCCCTTCGCGGTGAATGACGGGGACAACGTGTGGGTTCTCCCCGGCGGACTGACCCGGGTGGCGCTGCAAGAGGGCGGATTGGTGGTCAACTCCAGTCAGGGGGGCGGCTCCAAGGACACCTGGGTGATCGGCGGGGCGCGCCCGGCACCCACGTTTCGGGCCCGCCGACCGGCCCCCCTCAACGCCGGGCCGCCCATGGACGCCGGACCGACGAGCGATTCTGAGAACGGTCGCCAGCAACAGCAGCAACAACAATGATGCAGGCCCTGTTGAGCCGGGTGGCCGAGTCGATTTTCTGGGTTGGACGGTACGTCGAACGGGCCGAGGGAACGGCGCGGATCCTCGACGTCTCGGTCTTTCAGGCCCTCGAGCAGAGCGACGTCGAGGGCGCCTATGCCGCACGTCGCCTCCTGGCGGTGATGGGCCTGCCCGATGTGGAGAACGAGACCCTGTGGCAGGCCACCGAACGACTGGCCACCGATCCGCAGAACCGGTCATCGATCGCCGGCGCCTTGGCGGCGGCGCGCGAGAACACCCGGGGTGTGCGCCATGTCGTCCCGGTGGAGTTCTGGGAGCACATCAACGCCACGTGGTCGGCATTGCCTCAGGAATGGCAGTCCACCCGACGGGTCGGGCCGGCGCCGTACCTCTCGTTCGTCAAGACCCAGGTGGCGGCCATGACCGGCTTGGCCGACACCACGATGAGCCGGGACCAGACGTGGCTCTTCTTCACCCTCGGCCGATGCCTGGAGCGGACCGACGTGGTGGCTCGCCAATTGGCCACGGTCGAGTTCGACGAGGTGTTCGACAGCGGGCTGGTGATGTTGCTGCGGTCCTGCGGCGGGTACGAGCCCTACCTGCGGTTGTCCCAAGGCGTGGTCGAACCCGACCGTGTCCTGGACTTCCTCCTGCGCGACCGGCTCTTCCCCCGATCGGCCTTCGCCTCCCTCACACTGGCCGAAGAGTGTCTCGACCAGATCAATGCCGGCCGCGACAACGCGTGGGAGGACGCCCGCGGCCTGGTGGGACTGGCCCGCGCCGAGTTGGAGTACTCGGCCCCGACCACATTGGCCCGGGGCCTCGAGACGCGCCTGGAGCGCCTGCAGTCCTCCATCTCGTCGGTGAGTGACGCGGTAACCCACCGCTACTTCGCTCAGGATCTGCCCACGGAATGGCGGCGGGGAGGTGCGGGCGGATGAGCCGGCCCGACGGGTGGCGGCTGCGGGTCACCCATGAGACCCGATTCGATTACGACGCCCCGGCCCGGGCGTCGTACAACGAACTCCGCCTGACCCCGCGCACGGAGCGCCACCAGACCGCCCTGGAATCGAAGATCGTGACGATCCCCGCCGCCCCCCAGTATGCCTACATCGACTACTGGGGCACGCAGGTGGTGGCCTTCAACGTTGACCGGGGGCACGAGAGGCTCTCGGTCGTCGGCAGCGCGTTGATCGACACCCAGCGAGAGGAATCTCCCGACGACGTTCCCTGGAACGAGGTGGCCGACGCGTCGCTCACCATGGCCGACTATCTCTCGCACAAGCTCTACACCGAGCCGGGACCGGAGCTGGCCGAGCTGGCGGCCAGCCTCCGTGGCTCCCGTCCGCTCGACACCGCCAAGGCGATCATGGATCGGACCCACCACTCCTTGCGGTACGTCAGGGGGGTCACCGGTGTGCACACGTCGGCCCACGAGGCATTCGTCGACGGGGCCGGCGTGTGCCAGGACTTCGCCCACCTGGCCCTCGCCATGACCAAGTCGGTGGGGTTGCCCTCACGCTACGTCTCGGGCTACTTCCACCCCGAGATCGACGCCACCGTCGGTGAGGAGATCACCGGTGAGAGTCACGCGTGGGTCGAAGTGTGGACAGGGAGATGGTGGGGCTATGACCCGACCAACGACTGCCCCGTGGGTGAACGACATGTCGCCATCGGGCGGGGCCGCGACTATTCAGACGTGCCACCGGTCAAGGGCATCTACGCCGGCAACGCGGAGCACACCATGAACGTCGGCGTCCGCATCACCAGGACGCTCTGAAACGACGCTCGGTCAGCGAGGCCACCACACACTGACGGCCTCGGGTCCTTTCGCGGCGCGGGTAGGGCGTCCCTCGCGTCAGCAGCGGTGAGCCCTCGCCGTTGGGTGCGATGATGCTGCTTCCGGTCTGGCGTACTTCGTGCCGTGGCTGAACGAGCGGCCGACCGGGTTTGCCAGATCCGAGACGCGAGAGGGAACAGGCACCATGGCCGAACCGATGTTCGCCCAGGCGGTGATCGATGCCTATGTCGACGCGGGCTGGTGGGGCACCCACGCCCTGGCCGACCTGGTGGCGGAGCACGCCGCCGCCCGTCCCGACGATCCGGCGTACATCGTCGCCAACGAGTCGGGCGACGGCGTCCTGACCTGGGCGCAGTACCACGAGCGCTCGTCTGAGCTGGCTGCCGTCTTCGTGGAGGCCGGCCTCGGTCCAGGCACCAGGATCGGCGTGATCCTGCCCGATGGAGCGACAGTGCACACGGTGTTCCTGGCCGCCGAGAAGGCCGGACTCGTGGTGGCCGGGATCGGCGCCCGAGCCGGACCGGCCGAGATCCGTCACCTCCTGGGACGAATGCGGGCGACGGCACTGGTGACGCATGCCCATCACCGCGGTCAGCCGTCCAGCGAGCTGGTGGCGTCGTTGCGCGCCGGGGACTTGAAGGGACTGCGCCACATCGTCGTGCCGGACGTCGCGTTCGCCCCGGCGTCACCGACGGTGATCGACGGGAACCCCATGGCGGCACCGGACAGAGCGGCACGGGAGCGACTGCTCGAAGGGCGGGCCCTCGGTCCCGATGACCTCTTCATGCTCAACTCGACCTCGGGCACGACGGGATGGCCCAAATGCGTGATGCACACGGAGAATCGCTGGTTCTACTTCCACCAATTGGCGACGGAGTCGGGAGAGCTCACGCCCGATGACGTCTTCTTCGGCGCGGTGCCCGCTCCTTTCGGGTTCGGGCTTTGGACCGCGCACTTCTCGCCGGGTTCGCTCGGCTGTCCGACCGTTGTCTCCCCTCGGTTCGAGCCCGAGAAGGCACTGCGGGCCATGGCCACGCACCGGGTGTCGGTCCTGGCCTGCGTCAGCACGCAGTTCATCATGATGTTGAATTCCCCCGCGCTTGAACACGTCGACCTCACATCGCTCCGCGTCATGTTTACGGGAGGCGAGGCGGTCCCGTACGAGCGAGCAGCGGCCTTCGAGGATCGGACGGGAGCCAAGGTCCTCCAATTTTACGGCTCCAACGAAACCGGGGCGCTCAGCAGGACGGCACTGACCGATTCCCGAGAGCGTCGGTTCGGGACGGCCGGACGGGTGATCGACGCCATGCAGGTACGAGTCTTCGATGACCAGGGCGATCAGGTGACCACGGCGCCGCGCCTGGGAAGACCCGCCGGGAAGGGACCAGCGACCTGCATCGGGTACCTCGATGACGGCGATGCCAACGCCGAGTTGTTCACCGAAGACGGCTGGATGCTGATGGGTGACGTGGTCGAGATCGATGACGCCGGCTACCTGCGGGTCATCGGCCGCACGTCCGACATCATCATCCGGGGTGGCAAGAACATCAGCGCCCCGGCTCTCGAGGCGGAGATCTCCGAACATCCCGACGTGGACTTGGTCGCCGCCGTGTCGATGCCCGACGAGATCCTTGGCGAGCGAATCTGCGTCTACGTGGCGACCCGGCGCAACGTCGCGATGACGCTCGGCGATGTGACGACGTTTCTCGCTGACCGGGGGGTCACTCAGGAGTGGTTTCCCGAACACTTGGTCCAGCTGGATGAGCTGCCCCGCTCGTCCGGCGACAAGGTGGCGAAAGGGGAGCTTC
>DASZJQ010000024.1:0-3416 GCA_035947875.1 Acidimicrobiales bacterium | reverse complement strand
CCGCTGAGCATGCACATCGCGACCGTGTCCGGGACCACGTGGCTGACGGCGGCCGAATGGCTGGCCGTCCTGCGCATCGGCCTGGGTGCCTGGTGGTTCAAGAGCTTCTTGCACAAGGACAAGGCGGCCTGGTTCCAGCGGGGTGCGGGCATCAGCTGGGGCCAATCGGTGGCCGAAAAGCACAAGTGGTCCTTCGTGAAGAAGAGCTTCAATGCGGTCGTGGTGCCGTATCCCAAGACGATGGCCTATGTGGTCGTGCTGGGCGAGGCGGCCATCGGCTTGGGCCTGATCCTGGGGTTCTTGTCGCCGGTGGCGGCGATCGCCGGGATCCTCTTGAACATCATGTATTTCACTCTGATGATCACCGATTGGGCCGAGCAGGGCCAGAACTTCATGATGATCCTCGCCTCGGTGGTCGTCCTGGGTACGCACGCCTGGAATACGTGGTCGATCGACCACTGGCTGCATTTGTTCGGGAGTTGAGATGTTGATGATGACAATGGTGGTGGTGCCGGGCATGGCTGACCATGCGGCGGCCGACGAGACTTCGACTGGAGGTCGACACGATGGGTGAGCGGAAGCTCTTCTTTGAAGAGGTGACGGTGGGTGACGAGGCTCCGGCCATGTCGCACAAGCTGACGAGGACCGACCTGGTGAAGTACGCCGGCGCCTCGGGTGACTTCAACCCGATGCACCACGACGAGGTGGCGGCCCAGGCCGCCGGCATGCCGAGCGTCTTCGGGCACGGCATGTTCTCCATGGGGTTGCTGGGCTCGGCGCTGACTGACTATGTGGGCGTGGGGAACGTGACGAGGTATCAAGTTCGCTTTGCCCGGCAGACCTGGCCGGACGAAGTGTTGTCGTCCAAGATCGTGGTCACCGGGAAGCGTGAAGAGGACGGCCGGGGGTTGGTCGATCTCTCGGTGACCCTTTCCAATGGCGACGGCGAGGACAAGCTGGTGGGCGAAGCCACCGCGGCGCTGCCCAGCAAGGGCTGAGCCGAAGGCTGACCCGGCCGACAGCCCGATCTCCCGGAGTGAAGGAGGAGAAAGCCCCGGAGTGGCCCGCCGGGCCCGCCGGACTGACCGTCAGATCTCGCGGGGTGTGTCCCGGTCCGGGGATTCGGCGCCGGACCCGGTGCGGTAGGCCTCGAGCCGTTCGGCCAGTTCTTTCGGGTGCGCCAGCGCGGGCAGGTGACCGCTGCTCATCTCGTCGGGGGTGATGCCCAACCGCTCCGAGACGACGCGGCGCATGAACTCGGCGGGGAAGAAGCGGTCGTCCCGGCAGAGCAAGAACCTCGTGGGCACGTCCGGCCACGCCTCGAGGGGCCACGGTTTTTCGAACGGCGTGCCGGACTGGACTTTGACGTGCTCTCCTGCGTGAGCCACGACCTCGGGCGGGACGTCGTGGAGGAAGGTGACGAGCGGGTCGAAGTCACCATCGGTCGGGCGACCCTCGCGCTCGTCCTTCTCGCGCTTGGCCTCGGCCTGCCCCGTGTTGGCCCACCAGTCTCCCGGTGACTCGCCCGGCATCGGCACCATGGCGGCGACCAGGATGATCATCTCGACCGGCACCCGGTCGCACAGGAGCGGAGCGGTGAACCCCGCCATGGATTGGGCCACCACCACCAGGTCCGTGCGGTCGCCGATCGAATCGAGTACCACATCGACGTACTCCGACAGGCCGGCGGCATCGTCGTCGCAGGGCAGATCGGGGGCGACAACCTCGTGACCCCGCGTCCGCAACTCGGGCCGGACGAGATGCCAGTACCAGGAGTCCGATCCTGCGCCGTGGATCAACACGTACGTAGCCATGGGCGCCAGTCTCGCCCAGGGATCTGATGCCGCCAAGGCAGGTGTGTGCCGGTGTCAGACCTTGTCGAAGCGCACCGGGAGATGGGCCGGTCCCCAGATGCCGAAGGTGGCGGGCTTCCACGTCACATCGCCGTTCCGCGCCAGTCCCGGCATACGTCGCGCCAACAACGGCAGGGCCTCCTGGAGTTCGGCGCGGGCCAACGCGGCCCCCATGCAGAAGTGGATACCGGCGCCGAAGGTCATCTGGGCGGTGCCGCGCTCCTGGGTGATGTCGAATTCATTCGGGTGTTCCCAGACGTCGGGGTCCCGGTTGGCACCGGCCAGGAACGTGGAGACAATGGTGCCCTGCGGGAACTTCACGTCGCGGTACACCACGTCCTCAGAGGCGAAGCGCACCGTGGCCCGCACGGCACCGAGATAGCGCATCGACTCCTCCACGGCCCGGGGTGCCAGTTCGGGTTGATCGGCCAGGAGGGCCCACTGGTCGGGATGTTCGGCGAAGAGCGCAACGCAGCACGCCAGCTGGTTTCGAGTGGTGTCGGTACCGGCCATGAGGGTCGCCTCGGCCAGCATCGACATCTCTTCGGTGGACAAGCGGTCGCCCTCCTCCTCGATGGCGATCAGATCGCTGAGGAGGTCTGCCCGAGGTTCGGTCCGACGCTCGGCGATCATGTCGCCGACATAGGCCGTCAGCTCTTCCGCCGCCCGCTCGATGAAGGGAAGGTCCTCCACCAACGCGCCATTGAAGATGCGGAAGATGTCGGTGGCCCAGCCGGAGAAGAGCTTCCAGTCCTCGGGCGGGGCACCGAGCAGTTCACAGATGATCGGGATGGGGTAGGGCTCGCAGATGTCGGACACGAGCTCGCACTCGCCGTCGCCGGCCACCTGATCGATCAGGTCGGTGACCACGGCGCGCATGGTGGGTCGCAGCCGGTTGGCCGAAGCCGGGGTGAAGGCCGGGGCAACGAGGCGCCGCAGGCGGGCGTGACCGTCGCCTTCCATAGACAGGATCGACTCGCGACGTCGGCCCTTCTCGGTGGTTTCGGGCAGGCCGGCCATTTGCGGGAGGAGCGACAGGGCAGAGTGAAAGCGCTTGTCGCGCAGAATGGCCGTCACGTCGTCGAGCCGCGTCACGCTGTAGCCCATCTCGGTCCGGGCCAGCCAGTGCTGGGACCGCGCCTCCTCAATGGCCGCCAATGCCTCGACTCGCTCCAGTCCGATCGTGTTGAGCATTGGCAACTCGAGTTCGTGGACGAGCTGTGCGGTCATGCCAACTCCCTGCCTTGTGCCGAGGGTGAAAAGACTACCCAGGTGACGCGGCCCAAGCGTGATCGGTTGCCCGGGGTCATGCGCCCCGGTCCTTCAATGCCGGATGTTGCCGGACCAGGATCGGCAGGATCCATGACGTGGGGATGAGGTGCGCGGCCACCGCTCCCGCCCGGTTGGCTGAGCCGGGGATGACGACCGGGCGCCCCGCCGCCAGCGCGGCAACGGCCGCCTGGGCAACCTGGGCCGCGGGGACCCACATGAATTTCGGCAAGGAGTCACTGGCCTCCTCGTCGGTGAGCCCGGAGGCCTCGGCAAATCCGGTCTCCACCGGCC
>DASZJQ010000023.1:0-5038 GCA_035947875.1 Acidimicrobiales bacterium | reverse complement strand
CAGCGGCGATCTCCACGTCCTCGGGCCCAATACCAACCTCAACGCCTTCGAGGTCTTCCGGGACGACCTGCCCGGCAAGGCGATCACCCTGATCACCCAGAGCGGCCACCAGGGCCGACCGGTCTTCCAGGGGCAAGAGATAGGCATTCGCCTTTCGCACTGGGCCCCGGCGGGCAACGAGGCCGACATGGAATCGGCCGACTTCATCCGCTACTTCGCCGACCTGGACTCCACCGGGGCCATCGCCTGTTACATCGAGGGCTTCAAGAACGGCCGGACCCTGCAACTGGCCGCCGACCACGCCGCCCAGAAGAAGGTGCCCATCGTCGCCGTCAAGGTGGGCCGGACCGACGAGGGCACGGCGATGGCCAAGGCCCACACCGGCCACCTCACCGGCTCCGACGCCGTCGTCTCCTCGGTCTTCCGTCAGTACGGCGTGCAGCGCGTCGACGGCCTGGACCAACTGCTCGACGTCTCCGCCGCGCTGGCCCGCACCAAGCCCCCCACCGAAGCCGCCATCCGCCGCCTCAAGCGGGGCGCCGGCGGCCGGGTCTGTGTGTATTCGATCTCCGGCGGCACCGGGGCCCACATGGCCGACATGGTGTCGGCGGCCGGACTCGAACTTCCCGCGTTGACCAAGCATTCCCAAACCGAGCTCCACACTTGGATCCCGCCGTACCTGCGGGTCTCGAACCCGGTGGACAACGGGGGGGCGCCCGTCCGTGACTGGCGGGGGCCCAAGATCATCGAGACGATGCTGGCCGACCCCAACGTCGACCTGCTGCTCTGCCCCATCACCGGGGCCCTCCCCTCCATGGGCAACAAGCTGTGCGAGGACCTGGTGGCCGCCGCCGCCACGACCGACAAACCGGTCTTCGTGGTCTGGGGCTCACCGGTCGGCGACGAGGAGGCCTACCGGACGACCCTCCTGCAGAGCGCCGTCCCCACCTTCCGCACCTTCACCAACGCCGTGATGGCGGCCCAGGCCTATTTCGACCATCACCGTTTCGTGAGCGGTTACACGTCGCCGTTCACCCACCCGGTGTTGACGCCCAGCCCGGCCGCGGCAAAGGCCTCGCGTCTGATCGCGCCCAAGGGCAAGCGGCAGGCCAGCGGGACCGCACTCAGTGAGCAGGACTCCAAGGCGTTGCTCAAGGCGTACGGCATCCCGGTCCCCACCGAGCGGGTCGTGCATTCGGCCAGCGAAGCGGCCAAGGCGGCCAAGCGCATCAGGTTCCCCGTCGTCATGAAGATCGTCTCGGCCGACATCCTGCACAAGTCCGACCTCGGCCTGGTCGCCGTCGGCGTCCGCGACGAGGAGGATGCCCGCCGCACCTACAAGCGGCTCATGGCCACGGCGAAGAAGGCCGCGCCCAAGGCGTCGATCGATGGGGTCCTGGTGGCCCAGATGGCCCAGGGCATCGAGACCGTGGTCGGTGTGGCCCAGGACGACCTGTTCGGGCCGGTGGTCATGTTCGGCCTCGGTGGGGTCTTCATCGAGGTGCTCAAGGACGTCACCTTCCGGGTTCCGCCGTTCACCAAGGGCGACGCCGCCGCCATGCTGCACGAATTGGCCGGCTCCGCCATGCTCGGAGGCGTGCGCGGGCAACCGGCCGCCGACCTCGACGCGCTGGTCGACGTGCTCATGAAGGTCCAGCACCTGGCCGTCGACCTCTCGGCCGACGTCGCCGAGCTCGACATCAACCCGCTGCTGGCCGGTCCCAAGGGTGTCGTGGCGGCCGACGCGCTCGTCGTCCTGTCCTGAACCAACCGAATCCACCAGACACGCAGGAGCGACGATGAGTGAGAATTCCGAAAGCCCGGCCGGCGACGATGTGACCCGGCGGATCGCCGACGGCATCGCGTGGATCACCCTCAACCGGCCCGACGCCGGCAATGCCATGACCGGCGCCATGCGGGACCAGATCAGCGAGTGGGTCAACGATGCGTCCTCCGACCTCTTCGTCCGGGTGGTGGTCATCACCGCCGCCGGTGACCGGGCCTTCTGCACCGGCGCCGATCTGCGAGGCGCCCGCGCCGCGCCCCGACCGAAGCCCGACGACGCACCCGAGGGTGTCATGGGCGACGGCGCCCGCACCATCCGCAACGGCTGGCAGCGCCTGGTGGGCTCCATCATCGACTGCGAGAAGCCGGTGATCGCCGGCGTGAACGGCACCGCCGCCGGCGGGGGCATGCACCTGGCTCTGGCCTGTGACTTCGTCGTGGCCGCCGAGGAATCGAAGTTCATCGAGGTCTTCATCCGGCGCGGTATCGCCCCCGACGCCGGCGGCGCCTGGCTGCTGACCCGACTGGTCGGGATCCAGAAGGCCAAGGAGCTGTTCTTCTTCGGCGACGATGTCCCCGCCGCCGAGGCCTATCGCCTGGGTCTGGTCAATCGCCTCGTGCCGCGGGCCGAGCTCGACGCCACGCTGCATGACGTGGCCACCCGCCTGGCCACTGGTCCGACCAAGGCCATCGGCATGGCCAAGTGGCTGACCAACCGCGCCCTCGACGTCGACCGTTCCACCTCGTTCCAGGACGAGGCCTTCGCCCAGGAACTGATCACCCACACCGCCGACTCCACCGAGGGCATCGCCAGCTTCGTCGAGCGGCGCCCCGCTGCCTTCAAGGGCTGGTAACCCAGCCCTCTCAGCCGCCCGGCGCCGTGGTCGACGTCGGGGTCGACGCGTTTGGTCCGGTGGTCGTCGTGGTCGGCACGCTCGTCGTCGTGGTCGTGGTCGAACCGGCGGTCGTCGACGTCGTGCTTCCGGCGGTCGTGCTCGGCCTGGTCGTCGACGGGACCGTTGTGGTCGTCGAGGGCGGCGGTTGCGTGGTGTTCGTCGTGCCACCGAAAATCGAGGTCCCGTTGCCCGGCGAGCCGCCGAAAAGATCGGCCAGCGGCTTCCCGGCGCCCAGCTCCACCAGGGTGATGATGGCAAGGACGACGACGAAGACGATGAGCGACGTCACCGCCACCACGCGCCAGTTCAGCTGGCGCGGCACCTCGGCCGCCGTCTCCACTTCGGGAACCACCGCCGTGCGCGCTCCCGGTGAGGTGATCTCCGTCACGGGGACCTCGTCGCCTCGCGCCTCATTCGATGTCACAGCCTCGGTCACCGGCGCGTCGGCTTCGGGAACGCTCTCGGTGACAGTGCCGGCCACATTGGTGCCCCCCAGCCGGCGGAGCAAGCTGGTGTCGGGAGCCCGCACCACCGCCTGACGGACGGCGGTATGGGTCCGGTCGATCGACTGCGCCACCACCGCGGTCCCGATGGTGGCGGCGGCCGACCCGATGGCCACGCCGACGATGGTGCCGCTCACCCCGAAGAACGAGGCGATCGTGGCGGCCACCACCGCACCGGCGACCGAAGCCAGAACCTGTCGTATGGAGATCTTCATGAGTCCCCGCGCCTACCCGTCAGCGTCAGTCTCAATCCCCGACGGCCCCGTCGATGCATTCGCGCAACAGATCGGCATGGCCGTTGTGGCGGGCGTACTCCTCAATCATGTGCGCCATGACCCACCGCAGGTCCCGGGTCGGCCGCTCCGCCGAGGCGGAGAGGGCATCGAAGGACGTAGCCTGGCCCACGACGGCGCGCGAGTGCGCGCACTGCCGTTGGAATTCCTCCAAGGCCACTGCCACGCGACCCGGATCGAGCATGCGCCACTCGGCCTCCGGATCGTCGCCCGTCTCGATCGGTTCGGGCGCCGGACCACCGGCGAAGATGTGCTCGAACCACCACCATTCGACCAATGTCATGTGCTGCACCATTCCCAACAGGGTCATCACCGAGGGGGGCACGCTGGCCCGCACCATCTGGGCGCCGGTCAAGCCTTCACACTTCTGCCGCAGGGTGGTCCGATGGAAATCGAGCCAGGAGGTCAACGCGGTCTGCTCGTCGGCCACCAACGGCGGATGTTCGCGCACGAGTACGGGCGCCATGGGCATCAGAGTAGTGGCGAAATCTTGGGCCGATGGGTCCCCGGTATCATCGGGGCCGTGCGTGAACGGTGGTTGTCCAAGCGTGCTCTCGGCCTGCACGCTGGCCTTCTCTTCTTCGTACCAGCCTGCGCCGTCGCCGCCTGGTGGCAGATCACCCGGGCCACCGACGGGAACGGCCTGAGCTACCTCTACGCGGTCGAGTGGCCCGTGTTTGCCATCCTCGGTGTCTACTTCTGGTGGATGCTCATCCACACCGACTACGACAGGGTCGGCCTCAAGGGCATGCGCAACCGGGAGTCGTCGGATGCCGCCCTCCCGCCGACCGCGACCCCCGTCACCCCCATTCCGGTGACACCTGCCTCTGCTGCCCCCGCCGACGGAGAGGATCCCGAGCTGGCGGCGTACAACGCCCGACTGGCCAGCCTTTCGGCCCGCGGGCCCCAAACGTGGCGTCACCGCGAGCACACCGTGGTCCGTCGGGGCCCCACCTCATGAGCGGCCTGTTGCGCGGCCTGTGGTCCAACCTGACCAAACCCGGCATTGCGGGAGCACTGGAGCGCTACAAGGTGATGGCCTACATCGTCGGTGTCGGGCTCATCATCCTGGTCTTCGTCGGTATACCGCTGCAGTACGCCGCCGGGCTGCCCCAAGTGGCCCACATCGTCGGGCCGATCCACGGATTCCTCTACATCGCCTATCTCGTCGCCGCGCTCGACCTGGCCCGGCGCGCCCGCTTCACGCTGTTGCAGATGGGGGCCATGGTGGGCGCCGGCTTCGTGCCGTTCTTGGCCTTCGTGGTGGAGCGCAGCGTGGCCAAGCGGGTCAGCGCCGTCCTGGTGGAGCGGGAGGAAGCGACCACGGCGTCGGGGGCCGCAGAGGTTCCCGGTTGATCATCGGCGCCGTGACCGCTCACCGTCACGGTGCTGCGCCCCGCCGGGATCGCCGACCCGGCATCAGGAACGCAGTTCGATGGGGTACGCCCTGAGCGCGGCGAGAACGGCGTCACGATGCAATTGGAACAACAGGGCGCGATCGTCGGCACTCTTCAAGTTGATGCGGACTCCGGTGGGAAGTCTCTCCACAGATGAGATATCG
>DASZJQ010000022.1:0-5946 GCA_035947875.1 Acidimicrobiales bacterium | reverse complement strand
TCCACCCGACGGTCGTCGGTGATGATGCTCTTGAGGTGCGGGGCGGCCTGCGCCGCACTCGCATCGAGAAGCTCCTGCAGTTGCCGCAGCTCCTCGGGGGTCTCGTGCATGTGGTTCCTAACGGCGACCGGCGGCCGCGCGCGGGCGGGTCTGCCGGCACAGTCGCGCCACCGCAATTTCGATCACCAGCTCCGGAGGGAGTCCCGAGCCACCCTTCACATCGAGATCGGCGTCGGCCAACAGCGTGATGGCCTGTGAGATGCGGGCGGTGCCCAGGCGCCGCGTCTGATCGAGGGCCTTCTTGGCCACAAAGGGTGCCGAACCGAGCAACTCGGCTGCCTCGCGTTCACCCGAGACGGTGGCCCCGTCGAGCAGCAACAGTTGGGCGTAGTGGCGGTTCATGGTGGCCATCACCTCGACCGCGCTCAGTCCCCCGGCGTCGAACATGCGGTGCAGGACACCGAGGGCGGCGGCGGTCTCGCCCCGGCTGATGGCCTCGGTCAGTTCGTAGCGCGGCACGTTGCCCGCCTCGCCCAGGTAAGGCTCGAGGTCGTCGACGCTGATGCGGGCTCCCTCGCCGTAGGCCGCCGACAGCGCCGTGAGGAGTCCCTCCACCCGGGAGAGGTCCTCCCCGACGTGCTCCCCCAGGAGTTGGGCCGCCCTCGGCTCGAGCTTGACGGGGCCCTGGCGCAAATGATCGTGCAGCCAGGCCTTGCGGTCGCCGGCCTTGCTCACCGACGTGTCGATGACCTGGCCCGCCGCCGTGATGGCCCGGACCAGCGGGGCGGGCACCGTGCCCCCGCCACCGACGACGATCAACACGGTCGTCGGAAGCGGATTCGCGACGACGTCGACCAACCGGGGCACATCGGCGGTGAGCAGTCGACCGGCGTCGCGCAGGATGACCACGCGCTGATCGACCAGGAACGGGGGCGTCATGCAGGCGTCCACCACGGCCCCCACGTTGATCTCGTCGCCCGGGCTGCCACCGATCTCCTCGACCACCAGGGCGTGGTCGCGGTCCCCCACCACGTCGGTCAGCAGGGTCCGCACCGCTTGGGCCACCAGTGACGCATCGCCGCCCTTGATGAGATACGACCCGGCATGAGGAGCGGCGCTCATCGGCTTGAGCTCATCGGCTTGAGCTCATCGGCTGGCGCTCATCGGACTGCGCTCATCGCCGTGAACTCACCGCGCTGCACTCACCGCGGCGACGGCATCGCGGACGCGAACGGTGCCCTTGACATCGTGCACGCGCAGAATGCGGCAGCCCCAGGAGAGGCCGAGTGCCGCCGCGGCCAGCGATGCCTCACGCCGCTCGGTGATCCCCAGGTCGAGGGTGACGCCGAGGAATGTCTTGTTGGAGGCCGAGAGCAGGAGGGGGTAGCCCAGTCCGGCCAGGGTCGAGGAGGCCCGCAGGAGGATGAGGGACTGGTCCGCCGTCTTGCCCAGGTCCAACCCGGCGTCCAGCACGATGCGCTCGGGGGGCACCCCGGCCGCCTTGGCCCGCTCGGCCCGTTCGACCAAGAAGTCACTAACGTCGACCACCACGTCGCCGTACTGCGGATCGGGGTCGGCCACCCGGGGGGCCAGGCGGATGTGAGTGGCCACCACGGCCGCCCCGTACTCGGCCGCCGCCGCCAGGTAGTCGGGATCGGCGAACCCGCTGATGTCGTTGCCCATCAGGGCACCCTCGGCGTAGGAGGCGCGCGCCACGGAGGCTCGCCACGTATCGACGGAGACGGGAGCGTCGAAGCGCGCCACCAATTCGCCGACCACCGGGACCACCCGCTCCATCTCCTCGCGCTCGGTCACGTCGGGACCCGGACCGGCCTTGACCCCTCCGAGATCCAATAGGTCGGCGCCGTCGGCCACCAGCTCAGCGGCCCGTCGGTAAAGGGCATCGAGTTCGTAGGTGGCCCCGTTGTCGTAGAAGGAATCCGGGGTGCGGTTGAGGATGCCCATGACGAGGGCCCTGTGGGTCAGGTCGTGGCGGCGGCCGCCGAGGTCGAGCACGGGACCGGTGGCGGTCGGAGTGGAGGTGGGAGTGGAGGTAGGAGTCGCAGGGGGTGAGGTGGCGGCGGCTGGGTTGACGGGTGGCCCCGGGGCGCCGGGGAGTTGCGTGGGAGCGGCCGGCGAACCGGCCATCAGAAGAGGCGGGCCGCCAGGGCGCGGCGAAACGTGTTGGTGCGAGGGTCTTCCGGACCCAGTGTCTCGAGCAGGTCGACGAACTCCTGCCGAGCCGCCTCGTCGTCACGAGCAACCTCGAGGAGGGCGTTGAGTCGGGCCTCGACCTCAGCGCCGCCGGTCTCGGCCACATTGATGCCGCTCTCCAGCAGTCGGGCCTCTGCCGCCAACGCCCGGGTGGCGGGCGTTTCGAGCACCTTGGCCAGCAGGGCGAGCGCCTCGTCCGGCTCGCCCCGGTCGATCAGGATCCGGGCCAGGGCCTCGGTGGCGGCGGGGTGGCCGGCCTCGAGCTCGAGGGCCTGACGCAGGGACGACTCGTCGCCCACCGCCACCAGCTGATCGGCCTCGCTCGGAGCCGGGAGGAGTTTCTGGACGAACGCGGTGACCTGCTCCTCGGGCAGGGCGCCGATGAACTGATCGACCACCTGGCCGCCCGCGATGGCGAAGACGGCCGGGATGGACTTGACCCCGAAGGTCTGGGAGATCCGCGGGTTCTCGTCCACGTTGACTTTGGCCAGTTCAACCGCTCCGCCGGTGGCGGCCACGGCTCGTTCGATCATCGGGCCGAGGGTGGTGCAGGGCCCGCACCAGGGGGCCCACAGGTCAACGACCACCGGCACGGCGGCGCTGCGGGTGACCACATCATCCTGAAAGGTGGCATCGGTAACATCCATTGCCCATTGAGGCTAGCCAGCGGGCGACCCGGAGGCGGCCGGGGGGACCACCGGTGCGGGGCTCGATTAGCGTCGGGAGTCGTGTCATCACCGCCTGAAGGCATCAACGCCGCCAACGTCACCACGTGGTTCGTGGACCACGTGGCCGAGGTCACGACGCCCCTCACGTTCACCCTGATCGCCGGCGGCCGCTCCAACCTGACCTTCCGGGTTGAGGACGAGGAGGGGCGCGCCTGGGCCCTGCGGCGCCCTCCCTTGCACCACGTCCTCCCCTCGGCCCACGACATGGTGCGAGAGCACCGCCTCATGCACCAGCTGGGCCCGGTCGGGATCCCGGTGCCCAAGACCATCGGCCTCTGCACCGACGAGGCCGTCAACGAGCGGCCGTTCTTCGTCATGGAATTCGTGGAGGGCCACATCCTGCGGACTGCGCCCGAGGCCGAAGCGGCCTTCGACGAGTCCACCCGCCGGGCGGTGGGCGACCACATGGCCGACACGTTGGTGGCACTGCATGACGTCGACCCCGACGCGGTGGGGCTGGGGGATCTGGGGCGTCACGACGGGTACATCGAGCGCCAGCTCAAGCGGTGGAGTGGCCAATACGCCCAGATGCAAGTGGAAGGGGTCGACCACGGGGGCATCGTGGAGCGGGTCAGCGATGAATTGGCGCGGCGGGTGCCGGTGCAGCAGCGGGTGTCGGTGGTGCACGGGGACTACCGCATGGACAACGTGGTGCTGGACGACGCCGGCGCGGTGCGGGCCATCCTCGACTGGGAGATCTGCACCCTGGGCGACCCTCTGGCCGATCTGGGTCTGCTGGGGGTCTATTGGGCTGACCGCACTGACGAGATGGCCGTGTTGGGCCTCTCGCCGACCACCGCTCCCGGGTTCTCGACCCGGGCCGAAGTGATGGAGCGGTACGCGAAATCGTCGGACCTCGATCTGACGGGCATCGGCTACTACACCGCCTTCGGTTACTGGAAACTGGCCTGCATCCTGCAGGGGGTCTATGCCCGCTACGTGGCCGGTGCCGGAGCCGGCGACCAGGGCAGCGTCGACGCCTTCCCGGTGCAGGTGACCAACCTGGCCCAGGCGGCCGCCAACATCCTGGAGGCGACGCCATGAGCCCCGACGGATTGACCGAGATCTTCCAGGTGCACGGCGAACCCGACCTTGACCGCCCGGTGCTCGTCGTCGCCCTCGAGGGATGGGTGGACGCCGGACTGGGTGCCACAACGGCCATCGCCACCCTGCTGGCCCAGGGACCGACCGAGCCGCTGGTCACCTTCAACGGCGAGCACTTCTTGGACCAGCGGGCCCGCCGTCCGGTGGCCCGCATCGTCAACGGCGTGACCACCGAGCTGACCTGGCCCCGCACCGTGGTGCGCCGCGGCCACGACGGCGCCGGGGCCGACGTGTTGTACCTGGTCGGCCCCGAGCCGGACTTCCAGTGGCGGGCCTTCACCGACGCCGTGGTGGGGTTGGCACGCTCGTGGCGGGTACGGATGGTGGTCGGGCTGGGCGCGTTCCCCGCACCGGCGCCACACACGCGGCCCGTGCGGTTGGCCGCCACCGCTCCCCCGGCCTCGGCCGATCTGATCGACCGCGTGGGCATCGTCCAGGGTGAGCTCGAGGTGCCGGCCGGGGTGCTGTCCGCCCTGGAGCTGGCGTTCGGCGATGCCGCCATCCCCGCCGTCAGCCTCTGGGCCCGGGTGCCGCACTATGTGGCCGGCATGCCGTTCCCCGAGGCGAGCGCGGCGTTGATCGACGGGCTGGCCAACATCGCCGGCTTGTCCATCGATACGGGATCACTGCGCAGCGCGGCCGACACCTCCCGCCGGCAGGTCGACCAACTCATCGCCGACAACGACGAGCATCAGGACATGGTGCGCCGGCTGGAGGAGAATCTCGACGCCTCCGAAGGCAACGCCATGGGCGTCGGCGAGGTCCCTTCGGGGGATGAGATCGCCGCCGAATTGGAGAAGTACCTCCGCGGCGAGGAACAGTAAGCACGGTAAGCGAGGAACGGTGAAGAGGAACGGTGGCGAGGAACAATGTGTGAAAAGGGAAGCAGGCACGGCGCATGAAGATTGACGGCGGCATCGGATTCGACCCGAGCGGGATCGCCGAGGCGGCGAAGCAGGCGGAGGCCAACGGGTACGACGGCGTATGGTCGGCCGAAACCGGGCACGATCCTTTCCTGCCCATCGCCATCGGCGCCGCGGCCACCGAGACGTTGGAGTTCGGGACCGGCATCGCGGTCGCCTTTGCCCGCAACCCGATGAACCTGGCCGTCCTGGCCAACGACCTGCAGCACCTCTCGGCCGGCCGGTTCACCTTGGGCCTGGGCAGTCAGATCAAGCCGCACATCACCAAGCGCTTCTCGATGCCCTGGTCGCACCCGGCCCCCCGCATGCGGGAGCTCATTCTGGCCATACGGGCCATCTGGGACAGTTGGGACGGCGACGGCACCCTGAACTTCCGGGGCGAGTACTACACCCACACCTTGATGACCCCCTTCTTCAACCCGGGCAAGAATCCCTACGGCCATCCCAAGATCCTGTTGGCCGCGGTAGGAGAGCTGATGACCGAAGTCGCCGGTGAAGCGGGCGACGGGATGCTGGTGCACGGATTCAGCACGGAGCGGTACCTGCGCGAGGTGAGCTTGCCCGCGTTGGAGCGCGGTGCGGCCAAGGCCGGCAAGACGCGGGGCAACCTGACGGTTTCGTACCCTGGCTTCGTGGTGACCGGAGTCGACGAGGCCGGCCGGGCGGCGGCCGACAAGGCGGTACGCCAGCAGATTGCCTTCTACGGCTCCACCCCCGCGTACCGCCCGGTCCTGGAACTCCATGGGTGGGGTGACCTTCAGACCGAACTCAACACGCTGTCCAAACGGGGCGAATGGGTGCAGATGGGTGAGCTCATCGACGACGAGATGCTGGAGGCCTTCGCCGTCGTCTGTCCCGTGGACCAGGTGGCCACGCAGGTCAAGGCGCGGTTCGGGGACCTGGTCGACCGCTTCAGCTTCTACGCCCCGTACAAGATGAGCCCCGAAGACTGGCAGTCAGTGTTGAAGGGGTTCCAT
>DASZJQ010000021.1:0-45638 GCA_035947875.1 Acidimicrobiales bacterium | reverse complement strand
TTTCTGACGTATCGTCACTTCGCAGCCGCAACGGAGCGACGCCCTGAACTGCACTTCTGAAGAGAGCGGCCGACCGGGATCGAACCGGCATGATCAGCTTGGAAGGCTGAGGTTCTACCATTGAACTACGGCCGCGAACGGAGGTGCAGTCTAGAGCGTCTACCGTCAAGGTCGTGGACGCACTCTTCGACCGGGTCGGCGGAGAACAATTCTTTTTCGACCTCATTGATTCCTTCTACCTCGGGGTTGCCGGTGACCCGCTCCTGCGACCGCTCTACCCCGAAGACCTGACGGAGCCCAAGCATCACCTTGCCCTCTTCCTGGTGCAGTACTGGGGTGGACCTTCGACCTACAACGAGACCCGCGGGCATCCAAGGCTCAGGATGCGACATGCGCCCTTCATCATCGGCCCGGCTGAGCGAGATGCCTGGCTCCGCCACATGAATGCGGCTGTGGCCCGGATGGTAGAAACGCAGCGCCTGACTCCCCCCGACGCAGAGGAGTTGGATGCCTACTTCGTCATGGCGGCTCAGTCGCTGCTGAACGCCCCGTGATCAGTCGATGAAGACTGGCGGTCGTCCCTCCCGCCGAGCCTGGACCGACTCCTCGAAGTTCTTGGTGGTGATGCGTACGAAGAGCTGGGCCATGCCTTCGGCGTCCATGTGCGTTTGTAGGCTCGATGCGTCCAGGCTGTTCCAGAGCTGACGTTTGGTCAGCTCAACGCCGGCTCGGCTCCAGCCCATGATGCGGTCCGCCACATCGGTGCAGCTTTTGAGAAGCGCGTCAGGGGCCACCACGCGGGAGACCAGCCCAATGCGGTCGGCCTCTTCAGCCGAGACGTCGCGCCCGGTGAGCATGATTTCGGCCGCCCGGGAATGGCCGATCGCCCGGGGCAGCAGGAAGCTGATCCCGAGCTCGGCCGCCGTGAGCCCGTTATTGATACCGGCCGCTCGGAAGTAGGCGGTGTCGGAGGCGATCCGGACATCGGCTGCAAGAGCGAGGCAGAACCCTCCCCCGATGGCCGCGCCATTGATGGCCGCGATGACCGGCTGGTGGAGACGCCGAATGGTGGAGATGACGTCGTCGAGCAGTTCCATAGACCGCATGGCCAACGTCGGCAGCGTGAGGCCCCCGGTGTGGGGGATTGACCCGGGGTCTTCGAGATCGGCCCCCGAGCAGAATCCGGTCCCGGCGCCGGTGAGGACCACGACCCGTACGTCGTTGTCGTCGCCGATAACGCGCAGGGTGTCGCGCAGCGGGAGCATGACGTCGAACGCCATGGCGTTCATGCGTTCCGGCCGGTTCAGGGTGACTAGGGCGACCTGCGGGTGCGGGGCAGAGACCTCGACAAATGTCATGGTCGGCATCGTAGACAGAGCTGGACCGGCGATTGCTATTTGGCGCCCCGTTGTTTCGAGAACTCAGTGTGGGACATGAAGCGCAGCCGGGCCGCCCGAGCATCCCAGGAATAGACGACGGAGGTTCCAGCGACGAAGTCCTGCAGGCCCCGCCGATCCCGTTGGAAGAGAATGCCCAAGAAGCCGATGCCCAGGGTGAGGAAGCACAGCACGAGGCCCAAGGTGCGAAGGGCGGCTTGGCGTGCCGTCATCCGGCCTCCCTCGGCCGTGACCACCTGCAGGCCGAGGAGGGCCATGCCGACCGTCTTGCCACTGACCGCCCAGGAGTAGGAGAAGTAAAGAAATTCCCAGATCGCCACGGCGACAATGGCGAGAATCTGATGGTGGGTCAGGGAGACAGTCGTCCCTCCGAAGAGCTGGGTGGCCACCGACAGGAGCGCCACCGCCGCGGTGAAGAGACCCCACGATATGCCGACATCGGCCGCGAAGGCAGCCAGCCGGCTTACCGCCCCGGCGTAGTTGCCTTGACGTCCGATCGTCCTCTTTGACGGCGGCGCGGCGGGAACCGATGTCACGACGGGGCTTCCTGATCGACCAGGAGCGGCGGACCCTTGGGCCAGTCGATGACCTTCCGGCCCACCAACCGATTGGCCCAGCGGAGGCAGAAGTCGTCAAGTCCCACCCCCTGGGCGCGAATAACGTCGAGGACCTCGGAGAGAATGCCGGTGGTCGAATGGGCAATGATCGCCCCCAGTTCGGTCTGTTCGACCAGTGCGTCGATGTCCAGCTCGCCGATGATGGCGTTGACGTCAACTCGCTCGATGATCTTCTGGACGTCAACTTGCTCGATGATCCGCTCCACATCGACTCGCTCAATGATGCGCTCCACATCAACCCGCTCGACGACCTTTTCGACGTCGACGCGATCAATGAGTTTCTCGACATCAACGCGATCGAGGAGCGCGTCGATATCGATGGCGTCGAGGACGAGGGCAACGACCCGTTCGGCCACCTGCTGCGCCATCAGCTCCATCCGCGCCGTGACCGGGTTGGGGCTCACCGGGAAGCTGCAACTCGAGTCATTGCTTTCATCTTGGCATCCGCAGCCCGGGTGCGAGCGCACCGCAGATCAAGTACCGTCGAATCAGTCGGAAAACACAGACGAGGAGGTGCGCCACTATGGAGGTCGAGCGTTACGAGAACGGGGTCCCTTCGTGGGTGGATATGGGCAGCCCCGAACCGGCGAAGGCCCGGGATTTCTACGCAGGCCTGCTCGGGTGGGACTGCCCCGAGGGCCCTCCCGAGGCCGGGGGATACTCGGTCTGCACGCTGCGGGGCAAGACGGTGGCCGGCCTCGGTCCTCAGATGAACCCGGCGGCCCCACCCAGCTGGGTTACCTACGTCAACGTCGACAGCGTCGACGAGACAATTGGCAAGATCGAGGCCAACGGCGGCATGGTGCTGATGCCGGCCATGGACGTGATGGAGGCGGGACGGATGGCCATCTTCGCCGATCCGACCGGCGCCGTGATCGGGTTGTGGCAGCCCAATCAGCACACGGGTGCCCAGTTGGTCAACGAGCCCGGCACCTACGGTTGGAGCGAACTCATCACCACCGACCTCGACAGCGCCAAGGCGTTCTACCGGGCCGTCTTCGGGTGGGACGCTGAGTCACAAGGCGGACCCGAGGGTGGTCCACCGGCCTACACCGAATGGAAGCTCGGTGGGAGGTCCGTCGGCGGCATGATGCTCAAGACGCCAGAAATGCCGGCCGAGATGCCCAACTTCTGGGGCGTCTACTTCGCCGTGGCCGATACCGACGCCACCGTGTCCCAGGCGCAGAAACTCGGGGCCACCCTCATCATGCCGCCCATGGACATCGAACCGGGCCGCTTCGCCATCTTGGCCGATCCGGTGGGCGCCATGTTCAACGTCCTGGCGCTCAAGCCCGAGACGTCCTAGGGGGAGCCGTGGAGCGTCGTCGCCTGGGTCGTACCGGTCACGAGAGCAGCGTTGCCATTCTCGGAGGTGCCGCCTGCTGGGCGGCCACGCCCGAGCAGGCGGGCGTCTGGCTGCACCAGGCACTTGATCGAGGCGTCAACCACCTCGACATCGCCCCGCAGTACGGAGCGGCCGAGGCGGTGGTCGGCCCCCACCTGGCCCCGCGGCGTCAGGAGGTCTTCGTAGCCGGCAAGACGTTGCGGGCCAATCCCGACGGGGTCCAAGACCAGTTCGACAACACCCGCCGCCTGCTGGGCGCCGACGTGATGGACCTCTACCAGGCCCACGCCGTCACGACGCTCGAAGAGCTGGACCGCCGTTCGGCGGCGCTCGAGCGAATATTGCGGCTACGTGACCAGGGCCACACGCGATTTGCCGGTATCACCGGTCACGACCTCGCCGTGCCCTCGGTCTTTCTCGAGGCCCTCCGACGTTTTGACCTCGACACCGTCATGTTCCCGGTGTATCCCGCCATGTGGGGACGACCGGAGTACCGGGAGGCGGCCGAGGAGCTCCTGGGGGTCTGCCGGCAACGGGACATGGGGGTCATGGCCATCAAGGCGGTCGCAGACCGGCCCTGGAATGACGGCCGATCGATGGGCGACGGCGAGCGCTGGGCCACCTCGTGGTATGAACCGGCGCGGACACCCGACGACATCGAGCGCGGCGTCCGATTCGCCCTTTCGACCCCGGGCGTCCACGGCTTCTGCACTCCCGGCGACATCGGGATGCTGCCCGCGGTCTTGGACGCGGCGGAGGGCTATGCCGCGCTGTCGGACGAGCAGCGACAGGCGGCCGTCGACGCCATGGCCCCCGGTGAGCTGATCTTTCCCATGCCCGGCTGAGTCACGCCGCTTGCAACGCTCGGATCACTTCTCGAAACGCGCCGTCGTCGGAGGCATCGGACGGGGGAGAGGCCACGATGCCCCGGCCCAGCGGGGCGAAGCGCCCGATCAGGAGATCGGGCAACTCGTCGAAGGTCCCGCTCGGCACCAGGGTGTCGAGGACGTCATCGGACAGGACGCTCGCCAGCTGATCCCAGCGCTCGCTGCGGATCAGGGCGCGAAGCTTGGGCCCGAGATCGGCCCATCCGTAGAGCTCGAGCGAGGGCCGGTAGGCGGGGGTTGAGTACAAGAACGCCAGGAGTCGCCGCTGTCGCTCGCGTTCTCGTGCCAGGGCGTCGGGTGAAGATCCGGTGATGATTTGGGTGCCGACGACCAGTTCGAAGGATTCCGGATTGAGGGAGCGATCCGCCCGTACCGCACCGTCGTCGAGTCCGGGGAGGCAGGTGGACCGCAGGTAGCGGGGATTGGAATTGGTGGGGTGGGTGATGAACCCGTCGGCGATCTCACCGGCCAACGCGCAGGCCTTGCGCTGCACGCCCCCCAGATAGATCGCCGGCGGGACGGTGGACTGGTCGGGACCGGGGTTGAAATAGGGCTGCAGCCGGGTGATGCGGTAGTGGGGGCTCTCGTAGTGGGGGGGTGCGCCGGAAGCGAAGCTGGCGAAGGCGGCGCGGACGGCACCGACATAGTCGCGGAGTTGGCCGAGAGGATCTTGGCTGAATGGCATGCCGTAGCGATCCTCGATGTTCTGGCGAATCTGCGTACCCAGGCCCAGTTCGAAGCGACCCCCGCTCAGCTTGGAGAGGTCCCAGGCGGCATAGGCCGTCAACGTGGGACTGCGCGTGAACGCCAGCGCCACGCTGGTGCGCACCAAGAGGTGCTCGGTGTGTTCGATGGCCAGAAGGGCGAGCGCCAGGGCGTCGTGGATCGTCTCGGCGACATGGAGCCCGTCGTAGCCGAGCGCTTCGACTCGCTGGGCGTGGGCGATGACCTCAGGCAACGTCAGGCGGGGATCCATGCCGGCGTACACCCTCACGTCGGATCGACCGCGCCCGTCCCACTGTCCGAATCCGCGCCTGGCCCGTGGGCGCCCTGAGCCCGTCCACGGGCGATGATGGCGGCTCGCTCGGTCGCCAGCCGGTTCTGATCGAAGCGTTGGGCCATCCACTCCCGCGATGCGCGTGATTCGGTGCTCCACGCCTCACTGCCGACCAAATCCCCGATCTCCGCGTACATGCGCCTGACCTCCTGTACGTGTTCGGCCGGGATCGAGGCGATGGTCGAGGCGACTTCCCGGGCGCGGTCCAGCAAGGACGCGTGGGGCACCACCTCAACCACCAAGCCCCACTCGTAGGCCGTGTGCGCGTCAATGAAGTCGCCGGTGAAGGTCATCCGCCGGGCCCGATCGATGCCGATGAGCTGGGGGAGACGGATGGTCATTCCCCCACCCGGCATGGCCCCGACGCGGGCGTGGGTATCGGCGAAGCGAGCCCGGTCCGAGGCAATCAGGAAGTCGCAGCCCATCGCCAGTTCCAAGCCGCCGGTCACGGCCGCCCCATTGATGGCTCCGATGATCGGAGTCTGGTGCACCGGCATCATGCCGAGGTGCTTCACCGGGACCTGCTGTCGTTGCTGCTGCACCGATCGCAATTCGGTCGAGAGCGCCCGGAGGTCGAAGCCGGCGCAAAAAGCCGGGTCGGCGCCCGTCAAAATCATGGCGCCCACGTCCGGATCGGAATCCAACCGCGCGATGGCGTCGTCCAAGAGCTGCGTCACCTCGCCGGAGAGCGCATTGCGGGCCTCGGGCCGATTGAGCGTGATGGTTCCCACCTGGTCGGTCACTTCGACGTCAACCTGCATGCGAGTTCGCTCCCACTTTCGAAGTCACGTATTGTCCCTCACTTCCGTCGCCGACCCACTCGACCCAGCCGGCTCAACCAGCTCAACGACTTCTGCCAATCGAGCCAGGGTGCCGTGCGGATCGAAGACCACGGCGAAGCCTTCCCGCACCACCCGGGCCGTTCCAGCGTCCACCGGATCCGTGTCGGCCCAGCTCAGGGGGGCCAGCCCGATCTCGATGTCCACGCCGTCACCCCGCCGCAGGCGACGTTCGGTCACCTCTCCGAACTGGCGCTGCCCCACCAACGTCACCGAGCCAAAATGGGTGACCCAGTCGCCGCTCCGGCAGAGGTCATCCGGCTCGGCGCAGAGGATCACCAGATCGACGTCCGAGTCGGGTCCCGGTGTGCCACGGGCGCACGAGCCGACCAGGGCGATGGCGTGGACGGAGGGCTCGGCCAGGGCCAGGGCCAGCGCGGCGTGGAGGACCTCGTCGAGGGCGACCCGCGCCGGCGACGCGGCGGCGAGACCGTCTTCCGCGCCGCTCGCGGCGCTCGGTCTGATGGGTCCCCTCACGAGGACTCCCCGGGAACGAACCCGTCAAAGGAGACGATCCTGGAGAGCGGTCCGGAGGCGTCCATCCATCCGAAGCTCCATCCCGCCATGGCGATCCCGTCTCCCTCCGCGCGTTCCCACGAGTGGCGGAAATGGGCCAGCGGGTCCTCCGAGTGGTGGCGCCGGAACATCGGGTCAGTTTCGCAGAGGCGAGACCACTCGATCAGACCCGAGTCGGGTCACCCACAGGTAGAGGCGTCTGGTCGATACCTCGTGATCGTAGGGATCGCGCTCGTGCGCCTCGACGATGACGAATCCGGCGGCCTCCAGCAACCCGGTCAATTCGGAGAGTGAGAAGAGCGTGGCGTCGAGGTTGGCCGGTTGCTCCAACATCTGCGTGGCGTGTAACGAGCCCTCTCCTCCATGGACGGCCACCAGGAGGGTGCCTCCGACCGTGAGCACGCGGTGAAGTTCGCGCAGCACGCCGGACACCTGGGCCCGAGGGATGTGGATCAGGGCGTAGAAGCAGACGATGCCGGCCAGTGAGCCGTCGAGCAGGCCCAGCGCGGCCATGTCGCCCTGTCCCACGGGCATCGTCGGACAGTGGAGGCGAGCCTGCGTGACCATGCCACGGGACCGGTCGATGCCGACCACGCTGGCGCCCCGCTCGGCCAGGAAGGCGCCCACGTGCCCCGGACCGCAGCCAAGGTCGCAGACCACTCCTGCGCCGTGGCCTCGTCGATCGGCGGTGAGCGCTCCGGCGAATCGGGTCAGCAACTCCCGGTCGAACGGCTTGGCGTCCAGCTCATGGAGGAAGCGGCCGGCATAGCGGGCAGCCACGGCGTCGTAGGCGACGGTCGGATCCGCCCACCGATCCGAACCGATGTCGGCCTGGGGCGTGGGCTCGCTCAACCCAACAGCCCCCGCCCGTCCTGGCGCGGCCCCTTGCCCCGTAGGGGCGGTCCCGGTGGCGCGTCGCGCGTGCGCCGTCGAGCCGAGAGCGAGCCGAGGAGGACGATCAAGACGATGATGGCGACGAGTCCGATGACGGACAACACAACGGCAACGCCGCCTTGCTTGTGGCCGTGCTGGACGGCCTTCGTGGTCACCGTGGTCACGGTGGTGCTCGCCGCGTCGAGTTGCCCCACCGATCGAAGGACTGACGCCGCGAGGGTCGCGGCGGCCGCCGCGGCGGGTCCGGCACCCGACGCGCTCAGAAGCCACGACCAGGGGCCCGTCATGTCACAAGGCTCCCTCTGACCATTCCTGACGAAGGAGGGCATAGGAGAAGGCATCGCGCTGGCTGTCGTCAACGCGCTCCCAGCCGCGCAACAGGGCCTCTCGCACGAATCCGGCCGCCTCGGCCGTCCGCTGGGAGGCCACGTTCCAGGGCTCGACGAAGAGGTGGAGGCGGGGAATGGCCAGGGTCTCGAAGGCGAAGGCCACCACTCCCCGCAGCGCCCACCCGGCCAGATGCACCCCCCGGGCCGACGGCGTCAACCAGTAGCCGATAGAGGCCCGTCCGCTTTCGATCTCGCGCAGCCAGAGGCCCAGGGCTCCGATCCCACGTGCCGGCTCTGCGGCCGCGGCGATGACGAACGGAAAGCCGTCTCCACCCTCGCTTCGTTCGAATTGGCGCTCGATGAAGGCGCGACCCTCGTCGTCGCTGTAGGTGGGTGGCACCGATGTGATGGTGGGGATGTACGGATCTGCGGCCGCCTCGCGGACCAACGGGAGGTCGGCCAGGTCAAAGGGCCGCAACACCGTGGGGCCCGACCGGAGCTCGGGCACCCGTAAGGGTGGTTGGAAGGTGGAGAGGTCGAATCGGTTCACCGGAGTTGGAAGTATCCCGGGACGAGGTGATGGCCCGTATCGAGATATCCCTTGGCTTCCGGGGGACCGCTGAACCGGCCGTGGCTCCAACGGATCTCGACGTGTCCGCTCACCTCGTGGACCTGACCGCTGGACCGCTCTCGCACGAGTGCCGACCAGCCCACCCGCGGTTGGCCGCCTTCCTGGGCGAAGAGCTCGAACTGATCCAACGCGAAGAGTTGACGCCAATCCCAAGGGGTGGCCACACGCAGGCGCAACGAGCGGGTCGCACTCGAGCCCAACACGAAATATGGTGCGCTCCCCATCCGCAGCAGGCGCCACAGCATGGAGGCGCCCGCCCCGGCACCGTGGGCCAACGCTGCTCGCCATCGGGTGACCGACGCCAAAGCGACCGCATCGGACAGCTCCCCGTACGCCTCCTTGGCCGCTTCGGGCCACCCACCCTTCAATCGGGCCGCCAACGCCGCCCGGTGGGCCGAGGTCAGATCCACGGCCCGCGCCGGGAGCTCGCCCAGCGCGGCCAGCGCGGGACCGGTGTCCACCCGAACCGCCGCCGGCCCATCGTCTCCGTCCCCACCCAACCCGGGCAGCGCGGGAGCTACCCGGCCGCGGCCGATCGACCGGCGCGCCGGGCCGCCCGCGACGCCCGCCCCCATCACGTCACGATCCTGGACCGCGGCCCGCACGACGTCGTAGAGCTCCTGGTACTGCTCCGGAGCGGTCTCGGCGAACCAATCGCCACCGAGACCTCGGCCGCGCCGACTCTGTCCGCCGACCAGCAGGTCGTCGAAGACGTGCATGGGTGACGCGTTGAACAAGATATTCGAGAGGTACTTGCAGCTGACCAGATAGACGTGGTCGATCCGCAGATCAACCGGGGCGACCTCGTCACCGGTGGCCCGCACGACGCCCTTCCACTCGATGACTTCGGGCAGGCGACCCCGGAGGCCGTCGGTGGCGGACAGAAAGGCGCGCCCGTTCTCCCAGGCGGCGTGGAACTCGGCGTCGAAAGCGCCGCCCGCCCGCGCCGTATCGAGCTGGTCCCAGTCTTCGGGCGACAGACTGCGCATCACCGCCGAACGGGTGCGCAAGGCCAGGTCGACGTCGGTGTCGCCGAGCATGCCCAAACCCGTCCCGAGTTCGGTCACCATGGTGCGCAAGTTGGGCACGCCAGCATCCTTCCACGTCGGCTCGCCGCCGCTGATCGCCTACTCGGTGAAGAGGGGTGTGAGCTGCAGCTCCAATGGCCCGACCTCGACGTCGACCGGCGCGAAGAGGTCCGTGCTCTCGTAGACATCGACGGCCATACCCGTGCGGTCGATGAAGGCGAAGACCGCATCGCCCCAGCGCTGCTCGGTCAGGGCGACCCGCAGTGCGTCGCGTTCACCAACCGGTAGGTCCCGTCCGGGCGTCTTGGCCACCAGCTGGCAGGCCAGCACCCAGTTGAGCGTGTCCAGGTCCTCGGCCACGAAGACGCGAGGGGGATCGTCACGCACGACGGCACAGGCGACGAGCGTGCTCACTTCGAGTCGGGAGCCAGATCCTTGGCCGTCCAGAATCCGACCAGCGGGCACGACTGTCCGCCCTCGGCGTACAGCGCCATTCGCCGATGGGCGTCCGGAGACATGAGATCGATGGCGTCGAAGAAGCCCTTCGGGCCCGTGGCCCGAAGGGCCTTGTCCCCTTCGCTTCCGAGCCGAGGCAATTGAGGCGTGAGGATCACCAAGGGCTTCACGTCATTGCTGGCCATGACGTGAGCCCGACCAAGGGTCCGCCACACCGTGTCCGTCTTGGACATGCCGCCGCGGTAAGCGGAGTTCGAACCGGCGACATCGAAGTGCCATGTCGAGCCGGTGGCGTCCTTCGCCGTGAAACTCAGGACCAGGCCGAGGCCGCGCAACCGCCGATTGGCCCGCACATCGACGAACCCGGCCGACGCCAGCGCCTCCTTGGCCAGCGTGGCCACCGATGCGCCGTGGTCGGCCCCTCCGCTACCGGCCCCGCCGCTACCGCCACCCACCTCGCCCGCCGCTGCGGGCACGTCGTCCTCCTCGGCCAGCCGGGCCCGGGCGAGCTCGACGTAGGCCGGGTCCAGGTCGTAGCCCAGGCCCAATCGTCCGGTCCGACGGGCCGCCACCACGGTCGTGCCCGACCCGAGGAAAGGGTCGAGGACGAGATCCCCGGTGAAGGTGTAGAGCTCGATCAACCGCTGGGGCAGTTCCACGGGGAAGGGGGCCGGGTGCTGGACCCGATTGGCGCTCTCGGGCGGGATGTCCCACACATCGAGGGTCAACGCCATGAAGTCGTCGGCGCGAATGCTGCTGGCAAACGGCAACCCGGCGGCCCGCCGCTCCTTGGGGCTCTTGGCTCGGCCGAAGCGCCCCTTGCTGGCCACGATCACCCGTTCGGTGACGTCGCGCAAGACGGGATTGGTCGGCGAGCGGAAGGACCCCCAGGCACACGAGCCGCTGGCGCCCTCACCCTTCTGCCACACGATCTCGCCCCGGGGCAACAACCGCAGATCGTCCTGCAAGATGGTCATGACATCGGCCGCCAGGCTTCGATACGGCTTGCGGCCGAGGTTCGCCACGTTGACCGCGATCCTCCCGCCCGGCTCGAGCACCCGCTTGCACTCGGCGAACACCTCCCTGAGCAACTGGAGGTACTCGAGGTAGGACCCGGGCACACCCTCGCGGTCCAGTTCCTCCTCGTACTGCTTGCCGGCGAAGTAGGGAGGCGAGGTCACCACCAGGGCGACCGAATTGTCCGCCACCTCGGACATCCGCCGGGCGTCCCCACAGATGCAGGACTCCGCCATCGCGGCCGGCGGGTGCACCTCCTCGTCGGCGCTGAGCTCGGGTGCCTCGAAGCGGGCGTAGAAGGCATCGGCGACGTGGGACTCGCGCCGCCCGACCCCGAAGTTGGACGTGGAGGTCGCGGCGCGACGGCGGGAAGCCACCATGACGACCGGACCCTACCGGGCCACGGGCGGCGGACCGGTGACGGCGCGCCTGATGACGATGAGCATGGTCAGCAGTGTAGGGAAGGGGTGTGACATCTCACATCTCGTAAACGATGAACGAGGTGACCCGGCCCACCTGGTCGTAGAGGGACCGGGCTCGGCCGTTGTACTGCTGGGTATGCCAGTAGAGGCGACCGGCGCCGCGGACCTCCGATTCCTTCTTGGCCGTCTCCAGCAGGTTGCGCCCGAGGTCAGACCCCCGGGAGGCCGGTGCGACGAACAGATCCTCCAGATAGCAGTACGGCCGCCGGGACCAGGTGGTGGGATGCGCGATGCAGTGGGCCAGGCCGGACCCGGCGCCGTCCTCGCCCGCGGCGATGAGCCCGAACATCGCGCCATCGGCCCCGGTCAGGCGGTCAAAGGTGGCTCGGGTCGTTGCCTCGGAGAGCTCGGCTCGATAGAAATCCAGGTAGCCCCGCCACAGCGGCAGCCACCGGTCCCAATCTCCCGTCTCCAACCGCCGGATGGCCTCCATCTCCCCAGCTTGTCATCGACCTCGGTATTCCGGGTGGTAATACCTATGGCGCTGTGCAGGTACGTGGGTTGACAGACGTTCACGGTTGATGGAGGTGCAGGGTTGATCGAGGTGCGACAGGAGACTGCGGATGATTTCGATGCCGTGCGGCGGGTGCACACCGAGGCGTTCGCCCGTCACGGGCATGCCGGCAACCGCCCACCCGAAGTTGCGCTGGCCGACGAGCTCCGCGCCTCACCGGCGTTCCTGCCCCAGCTCTCCCTGGCGGCCGACAACGGTCAGCTCGTGGTGGGCCACGTCATCGCCACCAGGGCGACCGTCGGTCCCGACGAGTCGCCCGTTCTGGGATTGGGACCGCTCGGCGTGCTCCCCTCGCACCAACGGCAAGGCGTCGGCACCGTGCTCATGGAGGCGATCATCGGCATCGTGGAATCGTTGGACGAACCCATGATCGTGCTCCTCGGTGAGCCGGCGTACTACCACCGCTTCGGCTTCGAGCTCGCGGCCACCTTCGGCATCGAGCCGCCGGAGCCCGCATGGGCCCCGAACTTCCAGGTGCGCCCGAGTCACACCTATGACCCGGCCGTTCGTGGGCTCTTCACCTACGCGGAGCCGTTCTCGCACCTCTGAGCCGCAGCTCGGCCAACCACTCGATCAACCGCTCGATAGGGGAGCACTTCGCCGTACCTCACCGGCCTTCGGTGGAAGGACCACCTCGGCCCTGACGCCGTCGCTCCGTGTGTCTCCTGCCGGTCGGCCCGGATGCGCCGCCTCCAGGGCCGGCGCGCCAAGCCCTAGGCGCGCATCTGCGCGGCGGAGATCTTGGCCGTCGCTCGCACGATGTCGTAGGCGGCCTGACTCACCTTGAGCAAGGAGGCGTGGTCCACCTTGTCCACGGTGTCGGCGGGATCGAAGAGGTACCAGGGTGCGGTCAGGTAGTTGACGAGGGGGACGCCCTCCAGGTGGAACAGTCCACCGTCGGTGGTCGGGAAAGCACCGAGCGCGTCCGGGGTCAGGACGAGGGATCGGTCGAGATTGTGCGCCACGATGGCGTCCCAGACGATCTGTTCAAGCACGGCGTTCTCGGTGGTGAACCACCACCGCGGCGTCACGCGGGTGCTCGCCGCATCGAGTGGTTGTCCTTCTGGAGGGCTGTCGAGTGCGGCGTGCTCGAGGTGGACCTCGAGGACCGTCCGGTCCAGCATCTGGCGGTGTCGTTCGATGAAAGAGCGTGTCCCGGCGGCGGCAGACATGTGGGCTCCGGTAGCCAGGAAGATCAGCCGGTGAGGGCGGTCGCTCTCGGGCACCGCCGCCCACGCGGCTGCCTGCGCCAGCACCATCGCGATACCGGTACCGTCCTCGACGGCCGACGCCCACGGTGCGTCGTGATGGGTGCCGATGATGACCCACTCATCGTCCGTTCCGGGTAGCTCTCCCACCACGTTTCGCGTTGCCGTCGACCCCCGCTCGGCGACGACCTCCATGTTGGCCCGGGCGCCGTCGTCCTCGAGCAGGTCAAAGAGAAGATCTCCGGTGCGTTCCGAGACGTAGACGCCGGGTATCGGGCGAGGCCTGCCGTCGTAGGGCACGTAGTACTCGCAACCGCCGCTCGGATACCCGCGCAACACCCCGATGAACCCGATGGCTCCGGCCGCGATGGCGGGTTCCATCGTGTCCTGCAGTTCCGCGGCGAAGGGAAGGCGGTGTCCGCCGCCGGCGAAGGTCTGGTCAGGGTCGAACGCCCATCCCGACGCCACCAGCGCGTCAGGCGACGTGGACGCGCTGTCCGCGACCGCTCCGCGGGAGGACACGGGAAACTCAACAGGCAGGGAGCCGAACCGAAGCTCGTAGAGCGCAACCTTGCCGGCGACGGCGGCAGGGTCTGCCGGGTCCCACCGCGTGAGCGGACCCTCGACACCGGTCGGTTCGGACATCGGGACGGCAAAACACTCGAACTCGGTGGTCCGTTGCCCGGCCACGATCTTGAGCAGAGCGTGACTGTCCTTCCACAGTGCGGCCTCCACCGATTCGAAGCGCACCGACTCGAGGCCCAGTTGCTCGAACTTGTCGAAGATGAACTCCTCGGCCCACCGGTCCGCGGGGTAGCCCGGACGGCGAATTCCCTGCACGACCACCTCATCGATCCACCCGAGCATCTCTGAAGTCGGCGGCAATCCGGGATAATCGGCCACTCCTGTTCCTCCAGCGGTAGCGGTCGTGTTCCTCCAGCGGGCGATCGCCGATGCTAACAGTGGCCGCGATGCCGACACCGACCCGTGAGGGCCCGGTTTGAGGGACTCTCAAGTACCCGAGATGCGCTCCTCCAACGCCGGTACCCAGTGGTTCCGGTATCGATCCTGAAGATACCGCAGGCGCCAATCATTGCTCGAAATGACGCTCCGACAGTGAGGGGAGCCGCAGTGGCACGTCATCGAGAACCCGGACGCCCCCGATTGGGTGCCGTAATCAATTGTCAGCTCCTCGCCAGCCGCAACACGTCTTCGGGTCGCGATGTCATACGGACCTACGTGCCACAAGTTGGGATCACAACTGTGATTTCCGAAATGGACCTTGGTTGCGGGCGACAAGACGAGATGGACGTCCTCGTAGATCGTCAGAGTATCGACATATGCCGCTGAGGGATCAGCCTTGGCCCTGTCGATCAGGCTCGCCAGCTCCAGCGAGGAGACCAGCCGACCGGCCAAGCGAATGACGACCAGGTCGGCGGGGAGGTCCTCGGTGGCGAAGAGGCCCTTGCCCTCAATTGCCGACTCCTGGATTGCCAACTTCTCGTGTAGCCACGGGTGCTCGGGAGGCACGGCATCCACATGGACATTGTGTCCGAACCGGCAGCGAGGACCGTGAAGGCGGGCCTCGCCGCTCCCGGCCACCCGTCCTACTCGTTGGCCCCGAGGCTCTCGTTCTCACCGGGTTTGCCTTGACGTGGTCCGCCCGACACGGCGGACGGGCTGAACGGGCAGGCTTTCGGGGGGCCCAAGCCACGCCCACATCCAGCAAACGAAGCACTTTCACCGACACACGAAGGCGCCCGCCCCTGTGCTGAATCTCAGCTCACCATCTGTTGACAGTGCCGCGCTGGCCAGATCGTGGACACGCCTCACCACCTCCGCCCAGGGAACGTCAACTTCATGCTCGTAGTGGTCGGCCACGCTGGCCACATATTCGGCTAATGCATCGACGTCCGTCACAACAAGGTCACTCGGGGGGCAGTCCACACGGACCACGGACTCGAAGGCAGACGAGAGCGGCACAACTCCACCCTCCATGCTGAAGCGCTGGTCTGCCGGTCGGAGCATCCTCCAATCCGTACCGACGGCCGCTTCCACGAGGGCTCTGAGTTCTTGGAGGTTTGAGACGCTGTTTGTGACCGCGACGAAGAGACCCTTTGGGTGCAGGACGCGCCGGATCTCACCGGCTGAACGTTCGATGTCTGGTACGTGATAGAGCATGTGAGGTGCCAACACGAGGTCGAACCGATCCCGCGAAAATGGGAGGGCCTGGGCGTCGGCGAGGACGACCGCCGCATCGGTGACGAGGGGCAGCATCCCGGGGGAGAGGTCTACCGCCACCCGCAGACCTCGGTGTCCTCTCTCGGCGAGTGCACGTTCGTATGCTCCGTTGCCGCAGCCGACATCGAGGATGCTCTGGCTCTGGCTCTGGCTGATTCCGGCGAGGTCGAGCACCCAAGAGAAGAGGTCAAACTCCGGTACTCGACGGCTTGTCGACCACAGCCGCTGGCGGGAGGCGAGGTTGCGGTCAGTCGCATACTGACTCTGGGGGTTCATCGCCATCGCTTGAGCCTGCCCCAGGGCAGGTCAAATGGGAAGCATCCTTCAGGATGGGCTTCGAGGTTGGTACTAGGTGACGACCACGGTGTCCTGGGCCGTCCCGGCTCCGGATCCGCTGATCGAAGCCCAGGTTCCGGACGCTACCGTCCACGTCCAGCCACCGAAGGACACAGAGTTGAGGTGGTAGTTGTCGGCATGGGCCACGGCCCAGCTGGCGACCTGCCACCCCGTCTTGGTGGACACGGGCGCTCCGATCAGTTGAGAGCCCATCTCGGTTAGTGCCGCCTGCAACAGCGCGGACGGTGGCGGGGCGGGACCGCTGAAGCCGTCGAGATGGCACGTGAGCCCGGTGGGGACCTCGCCGGTGAGGGCCCTGGCCAGCGAGCGCGCCTCGGTTTCCCAGGTGGCGTAGGCGTCAGGCGTCGCGCTGTGCTGGACGAGTTGAGCCGCCTCGGTCACCGGCATGGTCTGCCAACCACTCAGCTGAGCCAGATGGTCATAAAAGGCCGAGGCCGCGTAGTTGGGGTCCATGACTTGGGTGCTGGTCCCCCAGCCCTGAGAGGGACGCTGTTGGAAGAGGCCCAACGAGTCCTGGTCTCCGTAGGGAAGGTTCAAGAGCTGTGATTCTTGAAGCGACGTCGCCAGTGCGACGGTCACCGCGTGGTCCGGCAGCCCCATACGCAGCGCCACGGCGGCGATGATGGCGGCATTCTGCGCCTGCGTCGGTGTGATGGAGTAGCTCCCGCCGGGCACCGTCGACGCGACGGTGCAGGCCGTCTGCGGCGCCGGGCTGGGGGGCGCTGGGCTGTGCGTTTGCCCCACGACCACACCGACGACGACCGCCAAGCCTGCGACGACGACGGCAAGGATGAGGCGGGCACGCCGGGTTCCGAAGCGCCGGTCGCCGCGGCGACCTCGGGGAGGCGGCGTGCGGGGCGGTTCGGCGACAGAGACAGCCCCGCCCCGGCGTGAAACAGGACGTTGGCTCACGGTCGAACCACGTCGCCTGTTCTACACGACGATGTGGCCGCGAACGTGGCAGGGTCCGCAGGCCTCCCGCGCAAGAGAGAAGGCATGTGGGGACGCCGATCAGCCGATCTTCTGGAGATCGACCACGAAGATCAGGGTGTCGTTGGCCGCGATGCTCGGCCCCTGTGAGCTGGCGCCGTAACCCAGGCTGGGCGGGATGATCAGCTCACGACGGCCGCCGACGCGCATGCCGACCAAGCCCATGTCCCATCCCTTGATGACCTGGTTCTCTCCCAGCGTGAACTGGAACGGCTGGCTCGTCCACGACGACTGAATCACCTTGCCCGACGAGTGGCTCGCCTCAACGTACTGGACGGTGACGGTGTCACCCACCGCGGCGGCCGCACCCTTGCCGAGAATGAGGTCTGCGCTCTCGAGTTGCTTGGGGGGAGTACCGGAGGGCACCGTGACCGTGGGTGCGGTTTTCACGCTGCCGGCGGGGGAGCGGAGGGCACGAGGAATGGCGGCGATGGCCGCGGTGTTCGGTCCCGGCGTTGCGGTCGTGGCCGTGGTCGGTGCCGCTGAGGGGGCGGTCGTTGTCGGCGCCGCGGTGGTGGTCGTGGTCGAGGGGGTCCCGGACGGACTACTGCAGGCGGCCAGCCCGAGGGCCGACGCCGACAGCAGCACCCAGAGCGGCCGGATGGGAAGACGAGACATGGAGGCTGATCCTTTCGGACGGCGGGCCGTCCCACCGTGAGCGGGCGCTTCGGTCGCACCGACGGTAGTCGTCCGGGAACGGGCAGTGGTGGTCCTGCTCTGTTCATTCCGAGCGTTCCACCTCGCATCGTGAGGCGCGTGATCCCGGCATGCGCGGACCCCAGCGCCTCGTGGCACTTGTGGGCCAAGATGGGCGCTGTGCCCCGCGAGACCGTCCTCTTGTCCCACCGTCCGGTTCACCGCATGGGGTTCGGCGCCATGCAACTTCCCGGGCCCGGCGTGTTGGGGCCGCCCCGGGACCATGACCAGGCCCTGGCGGTGCTTCGTCGAGCCGTGGACGCGGGCGTCAACCACATCGATACGGCTCAGTTCTACGGTCCAAACGTGGCCAACGAACTGATATCTGAGGCGCTCCACCCCTATCCGGCCGACCTCGTGTTGGTCTCCAAGGTCGGAGCGGCCCGCAACGAAGAAGGCCACTGGCTGCCGGCCCAGCGTCCGGCCGAATTGCGGGCCGGCGTGGAGGCCAACTTGGCCACGCTGCAGGTGGAACAGATCCCGGTGGTCAACCTCCGCCGCCACCCCGAGTCCGATGTGCCCTTCGGCGAGCAGGTCGAGGCGATGATGGAGATGCGCCGCGAGGGTCTCATCGGCGGTATCGGATTGAGCAATGTGACGCTCGACGAACTCCGCGCTGCCCAAGGGCAGACCGAAGTGGCCTGTGTCCAGAATGCCTTCAACCTGATCGATCGATCGGATCAAGACGTCTTCGACGCCTGCCATGCCGACGGGGTGCCCTACGTGCCGTTCTTTCCTCTTGGTTCGGCCTTCAATCCGGCCAACCCGGTGCTTCATGCACCTGCGGTCCAAGAGACCGCTCGCCGCCTTCAGGTGACGCCGGCTCAGGTGGCACTGGCCTGGTTGCTGCATCAGTCACCGACCGTGCTCCTCATTCCGGGCACATCGTCGCTCCGGCACTTGGAAGAGAACTTGGCCGCGGCCGAACTGAGCCTCGACCAAGAGGCCCTGGCCGTGCTGCCCTAGCGAGCAGCCGGGCTGTTCCACCTTGCGAAGAGCGCGAACGGCACGGGACGTCATGGGTTGATCACCGAAGCGGGCGGCGGAACGTCCGGGTGACGTCAACGAGGCGGCTTGAACTCCCTCTTCCGGCGGGCCCGCCGAACGCTGCCGCGACGTTCAAACTTCTCTCGCACCTCGGCTCGACGCGCCTGAATGTCACGGTGGGTGAAGTGCTCCGTCGTGTCGTCCAATCCGAAGCCGGCCTTGAGTCCGGCCATGTCCGGTTCCCAGCCTTCCTGTTGCGTCAGCCCCAGCTGCGCCATGATCCGTTCACCGTGCTTCTCGGCGAACAGCAGGGCGATGCCTTCGATCTCGGCGAAGAGGTCGAGGTCCGGCGCCAACGTCGCAATGGCGCCGTCCAGGAAGACCATGTTCTTGACGAACAGCATCAGCTCCTTGGGCATGCGGGCACCGAGGGCCAGCAGCGTCTTGATGGAACGTTGCAGCTCGCCCACCAGCTCGTCGGGCGTGAGCGTCGTCGGATCCACCGGTGGGCGATCGAGGCCGAGCTGTTCAATCACCGAATCGATGTCGGTGTTCTCGGGCAAGGCACCCAAGTCACGCAGGGCGGCGACCTGCGAGGGAATGTGGCCGTTGGACGCTCCCACAATGAGGGAGAGGAGGGCCAGCCGTTTCGGTTCGGTCAGGCGGGCGGTGATACCGAAATCCAACAGGGCCACCTGGCCCGACGACATGACGAGGAGGTTGCCGCCGTGGAGGTCGCCGTGAAAGATCCCGTGCATCATGCACCCTTCGAGAAACCCGATCATCCCGGTCCGCACCACCGCTTCGGTGTCGATGCCGGCCTTGTGCATGCCCCGCACGTCGGAGAAATTGAAGCCGTTCATCCGCTCCATCACCAACATGCGACGGGTCACCAGCGTGGGGTGGGGTCGGGGGATGACGTAGTCGCGCTGTCCGAGCTTGGCGAACGTGGCGGCGATGTCGAGCATGTTCTCCGCCTCGAGGCGAAAGTCGAGCTCCTCCACGATGGTTTCGGCGAAGAGCTCGACCAACGCCGGGGGATTGGCCAGCGCGGCAACCGGGAGGCGGCCCACCAAATGAGGGGCCAACCACGACATGACGGCCAGGTCGCGCCGGACGAGCCGAGCGACGGTCGGACGTTGCACCTTGATCACGACCTCGGTCCCATCGACCAGCGTGGCGGCGTGCACCTGGGCGATGGAAGCGGCGGCCAGGGGTTCGCGATCGATGGTGGCGAACACGCTTTCGGGCGGTCGACCCAACTCTTCCTCGATTACCTGGTGAACAACGGCCCACGGCTCGGGTCTGACCTGATCTCGACATCGCTTGAATTCGGCGACCAGCTCGGACGGGAAAATACCTTCGCCGGAAGAGACGATTTGGCCGAGCTTGATATAGGTCGGTCCGAGGTTCTCCGCGGCCACCCTCAGCCGGCGTGAGATCCCCGCCGTCCTGATCGGCTCAGGCTTCCGGCGCTCCCTGAGGAACCACAGTCCCAGGGCACCCCCCAGGTGGCGAACCGTCGTTCCCACCCGGGCGCCGGGTGGGAACTTCCGGGCCCGGATGAGCTCGGGGACGGAGGCGATGGTGTCGGCCCGGATCCGGGCCAAGCCGGCCTTCCAGGCCAGGTCGTCCGGGTCGATGACCCACGGCCCGTGATCGGTGAAGACACCGAAGGCGCAATCGGGAGAAGTCACTGGCAGGAGTGTACCGACGGCGTGCGCCTGGTCCTCCGACCAGCCCACCCCACCGATGAGAGACGTCGCTGCGACCTATGGTTCTCCCGTGGATGTTGGAACACCGCGAAGTCGGCGATAGAGAACGTTGAAACCTCACAGCGGATTTGACCACGTCACGATCGCCGTGGCCCACCTGGACGAGGCCGAGCGGTTCTTCGGCCTGCTGGGCTTCGAGAAAACGGCTGACACCGTCGTCTCGGGCGAAGAGATGTCGCGCTACATGGGCATTCCCGACTGGGAGGCCGATCACGTGACTTTGACGCTGTCCGGCGTGGCCACGCACCAAGAAGTGCAGCTCCTGCGGTTTCACCGCCCGACCTTGACGGAGAATCCCAACGAAGCCAACTTGGCCCGCCTCGGTTTCAACCACGTCTGTTTCGCGGTCGATGACCTCGATGCCACGCTCTCCCGGCTCTCGGCCGAGGGCATCGTGCCGAAGAACGAGGTCATGAATTTCCACGATCGGCGTCTGGTGTTCTTGCGCGGCCCCGGTGATGTCACCATCGAGCTTTCGGAGTGGGTCGCCGACGACGTTCGTTGATCCGGCGATCGATTCGAGAGCCGAGCCGTTGCTCGAGGGCGCCGGCGGCCGCTCCTTCGAAGACGGCAACGAGACCCGTCGTTGACCAGTCACCACGCCATGGCATCACGCCCACCCACAGTCAGCTGCGGGCCGCCGCCTCCCTGCACGCATCGAGGCCCTCGAGCGTCTGCTCGACGTCGTCCGCACTGAAGCAGAAGAACAGGGCGGACACCGCATCGGCGCCGGCTTCGGCGTACTCGGCCACGATGTCCGGGGTGAGCGGTTGGAAATAGGGGCACACGGTTATGCGGAGGTCGGCCCTGTTTCGCCCGGCGGCCTCGAGGAACACCTCGAGCCTGGCCAGTCCCTCGGCCAGTTCGGCGGGAGTCCGGTTGAAGGTGTGCCATCCCCGGCCGTACCGGGCGGCCCGCCGGAGGGCCGCGTCGGACTCCCCACCGATGTGGATGGGGGGATGGGGTCGCTGGATCGGCTTGGGGAACATCTCGCATTCGTCCATGCTGTAGGTCTCGCCCCTGAAGGAAGACTTCTCGTCGCACCAGAGCGTGCGCAGGACCTCGATGTACTCGTCGGTGCGCGCACCGCGGTTCTCCCACGGCACATTGAGGGCGTCGAATTCCTCTTTGAGCCAACCGACGCCGATCCCCAGGTCAACCCGGCCCCCGGAGAGCCAGTCCAGGGTGGAGACCTCTTTGGCGGTGTAGACCGGATTGCGTTGGGGGAGCAGCAGCATCGCCGTGCCCAGTCGCACCGTCTCCGTACTCGCCGCCAGGTAGGACAGGGTCACCATCGGTTCGAGCAGGCCCGAACCGGACGGTGCGGGGACCTTCCCGTCCGCCGCGTAGGGGTACCGACTGGCGTACTGCTCGAAGAGCACGACATGCTCGCCGACCCACAGCGTCGTGATACCGCGCGCCTCGGACGCTCGCCCGACCGCCTCCAGCAATTCCGGCGTGGTCATCGGGTTGGCCGTGGGCAGCCACAGGTCGAACTTCATCTCAACGCCCCAGTCCCTGCAGCACGAAGGTGAAGATCTCATTGGTGGCCTGGCCGACGGGAACCGGGTCCGGTTCGCCGGCCCGGATGGAGAGGGCGCCGTAGATCTGTTGGCCGATCAGCACCACGGCCCGGTCCGGCTCCAGGCGCGACCCGAAGTCACCCGTCGCCATCCCGCTCGACACGACGTCCTCGAGCAGCCGCATCATCTCGAGTCCGATCAACATGAGCGCCCCGCCGACGGCCGCCGATCCGGCGGCACCGGCGGTGTCCTGGGTGGCCATGGCCAGACGGAAGAAGGCGGGGTTCTCGTCGATGCGCTCGAGCAGCGCCCGGATCAGGCTGCGCAACCGTTCGGGCGGAGAGGCGTCGTCCTCGGAGCTGACGACGATGGCCTCGGTGAGCTGGTCGTACATCGACTGCACGCAGGCACGCAGCAACTCGTCACGGTTGGCGAAGTACACGTAGACGGTCGATCGGGCCACGCCCGATGCGGTGGCGATCTCGTCCATCGACACTTCGGTGGTGCCCCGCTCGCCGAACAGCCGCCTCGACGTCTCGATGATCTGATCCCGCCGGAAGTCGCGGATGACCTCTTTGAGCGCGTCCGGCGCCCGGCGGGCCATTTAGGCGCCGAGTCGCGCGGCCGGGGTGAACGTCACCGGGAGGTGCTTGACACCGTTGATGAACTGCGACTGCAGTCGCTGCACGTCGCCATTCTGTTCGATGTCGGGCATGCGGTCGAGCAGATGCTCGAACATCACGCGGATCTCCATGCGGGCCAGGTTTGCGCCCAGGCAGAAATGCGGTCCCCCGCCTCCGAAGGCGATGTGTGGATTGGGATCGCGGCCGACATCAAAGGCAGCTGAATCCGGGAAGATGTCCTCATCGCGATTGCCCGAGGTGTGGTAGAAGACGACCTTGTCGCCCGCCTGGATCTTGGTGTCGCTGAGCACGGCATCGCAGGTGGCCGTGCGGCGGAAGTTCATGACGGGGGTGACGAAGCGCAGCATCTCCTCCACGGCGGTGGGGAGCAGGCCGCGGTCGTCGCGCAGCCGCTGCCACTGGTCGGGATACTGGAAGAAGGCGTGCATGGCCCCCGACATCAGGTTGCGGGTGGTCTCATTGCCGGCCACGGTCAAGAGGAGGAAGAACAGCTCGAGCTCCATCTCGCTGAGGCGCTCGCCCTCGATCTCGACGCCGGTCAGGGCGCTCATGAGGTCGGTGTGCGGGTCGATCCGCTTCTGGGCGAAGAGCTGGGCGGCGTAGGCGTAGAGCTCCATGGCGGCCGTCATGGCTTCCTCGGCCGCCAGTTGGTACTCGGGATCCTGGCTGCCCACCATGCGGTTGGACCAGTCGAACATCTTGTGGCGGTCGTCGTGGGGTACGCCCAGGAGCTCGGCGATGACCTGCAGCGGGAGCTCGGCCGAGAGGTCGGTCACGAAGTCGGCCCGGCCGCTCTCGATGACCTGGTCGATGATGGCGTCGGCCGAACGATGGATGTTCCCCTCCAGGTCCCGGACCATGCGGGGGGTGAAGCCCTTGTTGACCAACCGGCGGTAGCGGGTGTGCAGCGGTGGGTCCATGTTGAGCATCATCAGACTCTGTTGCGCCACCTCGTCCGCACCGAGCTCGAAGGGCATGGTGCCCTGGGTGGCCGAGCTGAACCGCTCGAAGTCTCGGTTCACCGTCACGCAGTCGTGGTACTTGGTGACGGCCCAGTACCCCGGGCCGCCCGGCTCGTCCTGCCAGTGCACGGGATCGTGCCGGCGCAGGTGGGTCAGCCACTCGTGCGGCACGCTCGAGACGAACGAGCGTGAGTCGGACAGATCGACGGGGGTGACGTCGGCAGCGGTATCGGCCACGTTCGGACAACTCCTCTTGCAAATCGGACAGACTGTCCGATAACCAAGATCGTACGTCTCACGGTCGGTTCCGTCAAGCGCTGGTCCGGCTGGACCGGGCGGGACCGGGCGGACGTCAGTCGGTATCGGGTGGCGTGGCCGGGTGCGACTTCGGCACGACCACGGTCGACTTGGTGGGATCGTCCGGGTCGAGGACGACCCGCAGCCGATCGTCGGCGTCGGGAGGCTCACCCGGCGCCTCGGCCGAAATCACCGGCTCGTTCTTGTTCGGGTAGAAGACTTCCTGCAGGCCGAGCGCTATGCCGGTGGCCATCCCCCCGACGGCAGAGCGTCGGCGCCAGGCGTCGAAACGCCTTGACGGGATCTCGTCGGACGACTCGTCGTGGTCGTCGTGGTCGGGCGCCACGTCGTGGTTGGGCGCCACGTCGTGGTCGGGCGACACGGCAGCCTGCTGTTCGGGCTCATTGGGTTCGATGCCGACCATGATCGCAGCATTTGTGGGTATGACGGGCAGCTAGGCCGGAGGGAGCCCGCGCTGGACGTCCCACAGGTGATGCCACACCTCATGGGCGTTCCTCTGCACCAGGTCGAAGGCATCGATGGTCCCCGCCTCGGGGTGGGGCGTGGAGACGTCGCGGGGCGCCTCAAGGGCGGCCGTGCGCCATGTCTCCACGGCGGAGATCATGGCCAGCAGCCCGACGAACGGAGAGAGCTGGTCGTAGGAACGACGCTCGGCCATCAGGTTCTCGTCCCACGACGGGACGCCGAAGGAGGGATCGACGCTGAGCGTCCAGAGCCGTTCCGTCCCGAAACGGAGCACGTCGACGGTGTGCCAGACATAGCGGCTGGCCGACCACAGGCCCGGTTCCACGGCCACCGAGGGATCCCCGAGGCGAGAGATGCACTCGCCGAAGACGGCGACTCCCCACACGCATTGACCGACCAGATCCTCGAATTCACTCTGGTCCCAGTCGAATGAACACTCTGGGCAAAGACCTTGGTGCACGCCCCAGGCCAGGAACGGCTCGTTCATCTCTCGCTCCGCCCGTAGCTTCCCAAGTGCCAGCTCCCACAGATCTCGCACCGGTAGGCGTCCAGGTCGACGCCCGACTCGGATCGGCGTTCATCGGCCACACTCAGCGCTTCCCCCTGAGAGCGGTAGGCCGATTTGGGTTGACCGTCGGCCCGCCAGTGCATGCCGCGTGACACGGGCTGGCGCCCGGACGGGTCGCCGTCGCTTCTGCTGACGCGCCGCCCCCCTCGTCGTGGAGCGTTCCGGCGAGCCATGACCCCATATTGGCCGCTATTTCGGAGAAGGCGGCACGCCGTGCTATCCGCCTCGAATGACGGGCCCGCCATCCTCGGCGCGCCCCGGTCCGACGGAGGGGGAACAGGGTCGAACGTGGCGCGTCGAGGACAAAAATCAGACTAATAGGAAGGTCAATCGGAGTCGACCGTTCTGGTAGAGGAACTCCGGTGCGAGGCCGTTCGACAGCGGAGGTGCGGAGGGACAATGATCGGGCGCGGCCTCACCGCCGACCAAGCGTTCGTTGACCAGGGATTTTTCGAAGCCAGACCGTTTCGTAGTCTTGTAGGAGATCAATCGCTTCTTTTGGAGGACTACGGGCCACTCTTTGCCGATGGGATTGGCTGTCCTTCGGCTATTGCTAAGCCGGAAAATCGATCCGATTACGCCACGATCAGGCCAAGTATCGGCCAAGGTTTGGCCAAGTATTGGCCAAGTTGGGCAATGATCGGTCCAAGCGATTGGCCCAAAGTAGAACGCCTATGCCACTATGCATCCATGGCAAAAACCGTGATAGTCAAACTAACCGACGACATTGACGGCGGAGATGCCGACGAGACGATCCATTTTTCACTGGACGGTAAGTCCTATGAAATCGACGTCAATACGAGAAACGCAGCCCAACTTCGGGCGGCCTTTACGCCGTTTATCGAGAAGGGGCGCACGAGCAATGCGGGTGGACGGGCTCGAGCGTCGCGCCCCAGCAGCGCGCCAGGTGAGAAGACGCTGTTTTCCCAGTTGAGCGACGACGAAAAGAAGCGCTTTCGGGTATGGGCCGACATGGCCACCGCTCGGCGTATCAGCGACAGCCGGGTGAACAGCTGGGTGGCCGCCGGAAAACCCTAATCACACCGCGGCCGCAACCGGGACGGATCGTCGGTGACCGATGGGGCGCGGCGGCCGGGACGTGGGCGGTGAGGTTAGCCCGCGGCGGCGCAATCGAGCGGCCTCGGCTATTAGGCGAAGGAAAGAATGCCGTAGGTGTTGCAGAGCCCCAGGGCTTCAATGAGCACGAAAGCAGCGACGATGGTGCCGATCACCGGCACTCGCCACTTTGAGCCGTTTCGCGCCATTGCCGGCGGCATGTACCACCCGGGCAATGCTCCGGCGAATTGTGCCAGGTGCATGCTGAGGGGTATGGCATCGTCACCCAGCGGCGCATTGGGATCTGCCGCCAACGCCAACGCCGTGAGTTCGGCCTCGGTCAACTGTTCGCCATAGGGCGGATCGCCCGGCAAAGAAGCCACCGTGATGGGGGGACCGTCACCTTTCGGGTCCGGACGCTCTTGAGATGAGTGCACCACGGCAGCGTACTGCGATGACTCGGGCCGGGGGTCCCGCCTCTAGAGATCAAGCGACGTCGATTGCGCGGTGGGATCGCCGACCCAACGCCCGACTTCGATCACGTAGGGGCCGGAGGCTGGAACCCACCGCTGGCCCTGTGCGTTGCGTACGGCAAATCGGCCCCGGGGAATTGAGAGCGCGACATCGGCCTTCTCGCCCGGAGCCACTTCGATCCGGGCAAATCCCATGAGCCGGCGGGGCCGCGGAACCGGATCACCGGCCTCCGGACCGGCGTAGACCTGCACGATCTCGGCGCCGGCGTGGTTCCCCTGGTTGGTGACGCTGCCGTGGACCTCGACCGCGTGCTCATCCACCGTGACCGTGAATGGCCCCCGCTCGAACGTGGTGTACGACAACCCGAACCCATAGGGGAAGTGGGGGACCGCCCCGTCGCGTTCGAACTTCCACCATCCGTGCCAGCGGTCGTAGGTGATCGCCTCGGCATCCCGCTCGAAGTAGGGGAGGTGTTCCTCGCTGACCGGGACGGTGAAGGGCAGACGTCCCTCGGCATTGCGCCGGCCGAGCAGGACGTCGGCCAGGCCGTGACCGCCTTCCATGCCGGCGTACCAGGACTGCACGATCGCCGGCACGTTCGAGGCCCACGCCGACATGACGACGGCGCTCCCCGCCACAACCGCCACCACGACGCGCGAGGTGGCCTCCGCCACCGCCAGGATGAGTTCCTCCTCGGCTCGATGCAGGCGCAACGACGATCGATCACCTCCGGTGGCGAAGGACAAGGGACCGTTCGCCGGGACGCCGTGGGACGGTTCCATCCCGGGATGGGCGGCCACCGAGGCCGTGAACGTTGTGGCCAGGGCCGGGTCGTCAGCGCCGGGCAGAAGCTCGCCCAGTGCTCCGGCCGAAGGATCTCCACCGATGAACTCCCCTTCGTCGGCCTTGGTGTACCCCACCACGATGACGGCCAGATCGGCGGCACCAGCGGCGGCAACCGCCCGCGTCGCATCCGTTCCGTCGTCATAGACGATCTCGACCTCGGGGAGCGCAGCCCGCAGGCCTTGCAGCGGCGTGATCACTTCGGGCGTCCAGACGTCGCTCGAGCCGCCGTCGCCGATGTTGCGAATATCGGCCAGGTGTCCGATGACGGCAATCGAGCGCAACGTGGCCGGAGTCAACGGCAGCAGGGGATGATCCCCCACGGGTTCATTCTGCAGGAGCACGACTGCCTTGGCCGCCGCCTCTCGGGCCAGGCTGCGATGTTCGGGGCAGGCCAACACGCTGATGTCGGGGCGCGGACCGTTCAGGACGTGGTTGAACCGGAGCAACGTGGCGATGGTCCGGACCACGGAACGGTCGACCTCGTCCCACGCCAAGGTCCCGTCCTCGAGGGCGGTGGGCAATCCCGCCGCCCGCACCATCCGGTAGGGCATTTCGACATCGAGACCGGCCATCACCGACTTCGAAGCGTCGCGCAATCCGAAGATCCAATCGCTGATCACGAACCCCTCGAAGCCCCATTCGTCCCGCAGCACGCCGGTCAGGAGGGCGCGGTCCTGGCCACACCATTCGCCATTGAGAGAGTTGTACGCGCTCATCACCACGGCCACACCTTCGTCGACGATCCGGCGAAACTGCGGCAGGAAGATCTCATGCAGCGCCACGTCGTCCACCGTGACGTCGACCGTGAAGCGGGCGTTTTCCATGGAATTGCAGGCGAAGTGTTTCACGCACGCCATGGCATGGCGCTGGACCCCCCGCACCAGGGCCGCCCCGAATTCACCCACATGGAACGGATCTTCGCCGTAGGTTTCCTGCGCCCGACCCCAGGCGGGGTGTCGCAGGACATTGACGCAGACCCCGCCGAAGAGGTTGGCTCCGACCGCCCGGAGCTCTTTCCCGATGGCCTCGCCGATGCGCTCTTCGAGATCGAGGTCCCAGGTGGCCCCCCGGGCCATCGAGACGGGAAAACACGTCGCCGGACCGACGACCACTCCCCGTGGCCCATCGGAAAAGGCGAACCCGGGCACGCCGAGCCGTTCCATGCGGGCCGCGGGAAACGGGCGCTTGTGGTAGCCGCCATCCTTCAAGTCGTCCAGACCGGCCCAGAAGGGAAGGTCCCCATCGAGGCACCACAGCTTCTCCTCGGGTGTCATTTTGGCGACGATGGCCGCCGCCGCAACCGCTTCGGGGACCCCGTGGCCGACGGAGGCCACGGCCTCGTCATAGGTACTGGTGTCGTCTCCCATCAGAAGACCGTACCGCCGGCCGGGTCATGAGATCTGGGATCGGCGCCGGCCCGTGACGCGAAAAGAGCACCGGGGCCGGTGTGGTCCGGTCCCGGTGCTCGTCGCCTTCCCTACTGCGGTGGTCCCGATGTCAGCGCCACCGTGGCGGTGTGGGTCTGCCCGGACGTGTCGGTCCATCCGAGAGTGATCTTGTCACCGGGGTGGAGCGGCTCCAGTGCATTGGTGATGTCCGTCGGGGCGTTGACGCTCTTGCCGTTGACCGACGTGATGATGTCACCCTGGGCCAGCCCGGCTTCTTGAGCCGGTGAGCTGGTCACCACTCCGGCGACCGAGACGCCGGCCACCGACGAGCCCGAGCCCGAGCCGGTGCCCGAGTTTCCGGTGCCGCCGCCGAAGCCGCCACCGAATCCGCCTCCGAATCCGTTGGGGTCGCCGCCGCTGTTCGAGGTGGCGGTGATCTGGACACCCAGGAATGCGGTGGCTCCGATGTGGATGGTCGACGAAGCCTGACTCAGCTCAATCCTGGCCGCGATGGCGGTTGCCTGGACGATCGGAATGGCGTAGCCCTGGTTTCCCGAGCCCTGGTTCGAACCTTGGAAGGAGAATCCAGCCGAGGCGGCCGTGTCGATGCCGATGACCTGACCCGACGTGTTGACGAGTGACCCGCCGGAGTCACCGGGCTGAATGTCGGCGTTCGTTTGGATGAGCCCGGTCAACTGCTCCGAGGATCCGTCACCCTGGTCGCTGGCCGTGATCGACTGGTTGAGGGCGGTGACGGTGCCACCAGCCGCGCTGGGGGTCCCGCCGGTTCCGCCTGCATTGCCGACGCCCACCACATTCTCGCCCACGGCCACGTTGGACGAGTTGTCGATGGAGGCCGTCTGCAGGCCCGACGCATTGTGGAGCTGCAGGACGGCGACATCGCTCGAGCGGTCATAGCCGACGACGCTGGCCGAGTAGGTCTTGCCGTTGCCCACATCAGTGGCGCTGATGGTGGTGGCGCCGTCAATCACGTGGTTGTTGGTCAGTATCTCGCCTGACGACGTGAGCACGATGCCGGTTCCGGCGGCCTGCTCGCTCTGGTATCCGAGGGTGGTGTTGATGTCCACCAAGCCCGGATCCACCTTGGCGGCGATGGCCGAGACGTCGCCCGGTCCTGCACCACCCGAGTTACCCGAGGAGCCGGATCCGGAGGATCCGGATCCCCCTCCGAAGCCTGAGCCCGGGGAGAAGGGGGTCGAGTTGGAGGAAGGCGGGGCCGAGGTGGCCGAACTGACCGGGGTGCTGCCCTTCCACGCGGCGTGGCTGATGCCGGCGCCGGCGGCCACGGCAATAACGATGGCTCCGGTCACCGCGGCCACGTTGCGGAAGCGATGTGATCCTGGTTTCCCTGGCGCCACGCCCCCGGCCCCGGCGCCGGTGGTGGCGGGCGGGCCCCAGGTGGGCGGAAGCTGGCCGGTCGCCGGAGCGCTGTACGCGGGCCCCGACGAGGGTCCGAGATGTGGATTGCCCGACAGGGCACCGAGCGCGTAGGAGCCAGCGGCGGGGCCGGCCGGGGGGACGACCGATTGCTCGGACGTGACCGGCGGAGCCATGGGCGGCGCGGGCGTGTCACCGGCCGGTGCGGTGGGAGCGGTCGGGTCGACCGCCGGGAGCGGGATGGCTGATCCGGTCACCGGCGGCGCGGGTGCCGGCGTCGGTGTGGGGGGAGTGTCGTTCAGGCGGTCGCCCGGTTGCTCGTTGTCCGCTGCTTCGGTGCTGTCGTCGCTCATTCGATCTCCTCTGTCGAAGCCCCACGATCGGGACTTTCGCCTGGGACCATTGAAGCGGGGCGACATAAGGGCCAGATGTGGGAAATGTATGAGGGAGATAAATGTTGGCTGTGCCTCGCCGAACCCGAACCTACCCGCCGTGAGCGGCCCGTCCGGCAGGCACGACATCGGGGATGCCGACCGCGTGCCCGATCACCGGCTACCTGGGCCGGGCCGGGCGGGCGCCGGGATCCCGGAGCGGCACCGGCTGCGGTCGGGACGAACCAAGCGGCCATCTGCCGCGCCGGCCACCCGCGCCGCCGATCGGACGCGCCGCCGGGACGAGTTACAGGCGGTACAGCTTGGCGGCGTTCTCCCCGAGGATCTTGCGCTGCGCCGTCGGCGTCAGGGTCGACATCTTTTCGGCCACCGTCTCGAGCGGCTTCGGGTACAGGCACGTCGGATGCGGGAAGTCGGTCTCGAAGAGGATGCAGTCCTCGCCCACCGACTCGACCAGGGCCGGGAGGTTGTTCTTCTCGAACCAGAACGTGGCGAAGAGATTGCGCTTGAAGTACTCCGACGGCAGCATCGAGAGCTGGTCCAGCTGCTTGGGGGCGTTCTCCGACATCTCGTAGTCGAGCGCCTCGAGGATGAAGGGGACCCAACCCACGCCGCTCTCCACCGAGACCATTTGCAGGGCCGGGTGCCGATCCAGCATGCCGCTCAGGATGATGTTGGTGACCACGCGGGCGTTGCCAATGAACAGCAACGTCCCCCCTATAGCCAATTTAGTGTCCTCGTCCTGTGATTCCCACGGGTACGTCCCGAAGTAGGTCATGGTGGTCAGGCTGGCGCCGATGTGGAAGTGCACCGGCATGTGCAGATCGGCACAGACGTCCCAGAGCGGATCCCACGCCAGGCTGGCCAGGTCGGGCGCGCCGAGGTCCTGCGTGTCCGAGGTGAGGTTGATGCCTCGTAGCCCCATGGAGGCCACCCGTTCCGCCTCGATGACCGAGGCCGCCACGTCCCAGGCCGGCATGATCGGCATCGGCAGCAGGCGGTTGTTCGACTCTTCCTGGATCTGAGCGATGGCGTCGTTGTAGAGCTGCACGCAGAGCAGGCGAAGCTCTGGGTCCTTGACCACGTCGGAAATACCCTGACCCCCGAGACCGACGGAGCTGGGGAAGCAGATCTGGGCGTGGATGCCCGAATCGTCCATGACCGCAATCCGGGCCTTGGGGTCAACGGCGCCGAGGTGGGTCTGGTCCTGGGTCCACTCGTACAGCGCTTCGAGTGCCCGTCCCTTGTTGCCGTCGCGGTCGATGACCCCGCCGCCGCCGGCGAACCCGAGCTCGGCCCCGTCGACGATCCACATGGGCCGCCCGTCGATCATCTCGACGTGGGGGACCCGGTCCTTGAATTTGGCTGGCGAGCGTGAGGTCCAGAGGTCGTGCGCTTCGGACAGGTGCGTGTCGGCATCAATGACGCGAAGGCCTTCAAGTGCCAGAGCCAATTTCCCTCCCAATTCGTGTGCCGAAGTACCCTACGTCGAAAAGGGGATGGGATCACATGCCGGTCGAGCAGATCAACGGTCTTGGTATCGCCTACGAAGTGATCGGCCAGGGTCAGCCGTGGGTCATCACACCCGGAGGCCGCTTCAGCAAGGACGCCCCCGGAGTCCGAGAGCTGGCCTGGGCGCTGGCCGCGACCGGGAAGCAGGTGCTGATCTGGGACCGGCCGAACACGGGAGCCTCCGAGGTGTGTTTCGACGGGGACTCCGAGTCGGTCATGCAAGCCGACGCGCTGGCCGGGCTCCTGCGCGCCCTGGGCATGGCCCCGGCCGTCATCTCAGGTGGGTCCGGTGGCTCGCGCGTCTCGTTGCTGGCGGCGGCCCGGCATCCCGACGTGGCGCGTGCGCTCGCCGTCTGGTGGATCAGCGGCGGGCCGTACGGGTTGCTGACGCTCGGCACGCACTACTGCGGGGATTCGATCGCGGCGGCCTGGCGGTACGGGATGGACGCGGTGGCTGCCTTGCCGGAATGGGCCGAAGTCCTGGAGCGCAATCCGGTCAATCGGGACAAGTTCTTGACCCAGGACCCACGCACCTTCATCGAGACCCTCGAGCAGTGGATGCTGGCCTACTGCCCTCGCCCGGACGAACTGGTTCCCGGCCTCCCCGATGCCGACGCGCGGGCGATGACGCTTCCGGCCCTGGTGTTTCGCAGCGGGGCTAGTGACCCCCATCACACCAGGCAGACTTCCGAACGCCTGGTCGACCTGCTCCCCGGCGCGCAACTGGTCGAGCCGCCATGGGGTGACCGGGAATGGACCGAACGGACCGAGGAGGCCGTTGCGTCGGGCGTCGGCATCTTCTCGCGCTGGCCCCTCCTGGCGCCGCCCTTGACCGAGTGGGCCGCCGGCCTCTGACGGGTCTAACGGGTCTAACGGGTCTGGGGAAACCCGAGATCGACCACGCTGGTGGCTGGATCGGGCCAGCGGGTCGTCAACACCTTCGGCCGGGTATAGAAACGGATGCCTTCGGGCCCGTACATGGCGCTGTCACCGAAGAGCGAGGACTTCCATCCGCCGAAGGAGTGGAAGCCGACCGGGACGGGGATCGGCACGTTGACGCCGACCATGCCCGCCGTCACATCGAGACCGAAGCGCCGGGCCACCCCGCCGTCGCGGGTGAACACGGCCACGCCGTTGCCGTAGGGATTGGCATTGACCAGCGCGAGGGCTTCGTCGTAGGTCTCCACGCGGACCACGCTGAGCACTGGCCCGAAGACCTCGTCGTCGTAGACCTTCATGCCCGGGCGGACATGGTCGAGCAGTGAGCACCCGAGGAAGAACCCCGATGGCCACTCTCCTCGTCCGTCGACCACCAGGGTGGCCCCTTCGTCCTCGGACCCGTCGACATACGACCGCACCCGATCACGATGTTCGGCGGTCACCAGCGGTCCCATCTGCGAGGCGGGATCGGTTCCGGGACCGACGTTCACCCCTGGAATGCGGTCGGCGATAGCCGCGACCAGTGGATCGGCCACGGCGCCCACGGCCACCACCACCGATATGGCCATGCACCGTTCTCCCGCCGAGCCGTAACCGGCGGAAATGGCGGCGTCCGCGGCGGCACCGATGTCGGCGTCGGGGAGGACAACCATGTGGTTCTTCGCTCCGCCCAGTGCTTGCACCCGCTTGCCGTTCTTGGTTCCGGTCTCGTAGATGTGACGGGCGATAGGCGTGCTCCCGACGAAGGAGATCGCCGCCACGTCCGGGTGGGCGAGGAGCGCCTCGACCGCTTCGCGATCGCCCTGCACCACATTGAAGACACCATCGGGGAACCCGGCCGCGTGCACGAGCTCAGCCAGGAGAAGCGACGGGGAGGGGTCCTTCTCGGAGGGCTTGAGGATGAAGGAATTGCCACAGGCGATGGCGTTGGCCAGCATCCACATCGGCACCATGACCGGGAAATTGAACGGGGTGATCCCGGCCACCACGCCGAGGGACTGGTGCACGGTATGGACATCGACACCGCCGGACACCTCGGTCGAGTGGGCTCCTTTGAGGAGGTGGGGTATGCCGCAGGCGAACTCGATGTTCTCCAATCCCCGGGCCACTTCGCCGGCGGCATCACTCAGCACCTTGCCGTGCTCGGCGGTCACGAGAGCAGCGAGCTCGTCCGCACTCCGGTCCACGAGCTCGCGGAGGCGAAAGAGCGCAGCCGCTCGCGCACTCAGTGAGCTGGTTGACCATTCCTTCGCTGCCGCCGTGGCTGTGGCGACCACGTCGGACACCTCCTCGGCCGAGGCCAGAGCCACGGAGGCCGACTGCTCACCGGTGGCCGGGTTGTAGACGGGTCCGAATCGATCGGACGTCCCCGGAGTCGCCTTGCCACCGACCCAGTGCCCGATCCTTTTCTTGGCCTCCATGGCGAGATCCTGCCACCAACTGCGACCGGCTGCGGGCGGGTCCGATCCGGCCCGGAGGAGCTCGGCGCTGCGACACCACCAGTGCGTGAAAAGGGACGTTGACCGATGGTTTTCTGCGTCAATGGAGGTGAATCCGCTGAAATTGCTTCCTCTCTCCGGCAAAGGGTGTTGACTGCAGGCGTGGCGCAAGTGTGTTGGGACGTAGACGACATCGACAAAGAACTGGACGAAACCGAGCAGCTGACGATTTGCTCCGATCGCCGGAGTGGACTGCGTGCGGTCATCGCCATCGATGATTCGACCCTGGGTCCGGGCCTCGGTGGGGTGCGGTGGCAGGCCTATCCCAACGAGCTGGCCGCGGTGGACGAGGCCCGACGACTGGCCCGGGTGATGACGCTCAAGAACGCCTGCGCCGACCTCCCCTACGGGGGCGCCAAGTCCGTGATCCTCAAGGGCGACAGCGTCCCGCCTGACGGTCCACGGCGCCGCCAGGCGCAGCTCGAGGCCTTCGGCCGGTTCGTGGCCCGGCTCGGCGGCGCGTACATCCCCGGCGTGGACATGGGCACGTCGGTCGAAGACCTGGCGGTGATCGGCCGGGGTCCGGCCGACGTGGCGTGCGATCACGAGGACCCCTCCCCGTGGACCGCCCTCGGCGTGCTCGCCGGGATCCGCGCCGCCCTCTCCAGCGTGGGGATTGCTCTCCCCGGGGCGCATGTGGTCGTCCAGGGTGCCGGACATGTCGGCGCCGATCTGGCCCGACGCCTGGCCGACGCCGGGTGCCGCGTCTCGGTGGCCGATGTCGATGCGATGCGCGCCCACGCCGTGGCCAGGGACGTGGGCGGCCGGGTCGTGGCACCGGACGCCGCGGTGGCCACGAGATGTGACGTGCTGGCCCCGTGCGCCACCGCCAAGATCATCGACCGGTCGACCGTCGACGCCCTGCGGTGCCGCATCGTCGCCGGCGGTGCGAACGATGTGCTGGCCACTCCCGACGTCGCACCGACGCTGGCCGATCGGGGCATCGTCTACGTTCCCGATTTCGTCATCAACGCCGGCGGGGTCATCCACATTCACGCCCTGCGAGCCGCCTGGGGCCCGGACAAACTCGAAGGCTCGTTGCTGGCCATCGGCGACCGTGTGGCCGCCATGTTGGCGCAATCGGAGCGGACGGGGCTGACCCCCCTGGCCGTGGCCGAGGACATCGTGTCGCACCGGCTGGGGCGCGCGATCGCCCTTCCGACCTGAGCCATGAGACCGGAGCGCTTGAGCCCGTGAGCGCAACCATGGCCCGCCGGAAGCCCGTGGCCGCCGGGCCGCGGGACGCCGCCGACGCACCGGGCCCCGACCGGGACCACGTGAGCCTCGATGACGTCTACGGCACCACCGGGGGCCGCGCCCTCATGTCGGGCGTCCAGGCCATTGTGCGACTCGTGCTCGAGCAGCGCCGACTGGACCGGTCCCGGGGCCTCGACACGGCCGCCTTCGTCAGTGGATACGAGGGGTCGCCTCTGGGCGGGCTCGATCTGGAGTTGCGCCGCGCCCAGTCCCACCTGGACGAGGATGGCGTCGTCTTCACGCCGGGCCTCAACGAGGAGTTGGCCGCCACGGCGGTGTCGGGCACCCAGCTCCTCACCGAGATCCCCGGGCATGACCACGACGGCGTGGCGGCGTTCTGGTACGGCAAGAACCCCGGGCTCGACCGGGCGGCCGACGCCATCCGTCATGGCAACTACGCCGGCACCGAGCCGCTCGGCGGCGCCGTGGCCCTGATCGGTGACGACCCGACCGCGAAGTCGTCCACGCTCCCCAGCTCCTCGGTCTCCATGGCCGCAAACCTGTATGTCCCGCTGCTCTCGCCCGGCTCGGTGGCCGACGTGGTGCGCCTCGGTCTCCACGCCGTCGCCCTGTCGCGCTATTCGGGCCTGTGGGCCGGGCTCCAGATCGTGGCCGACGTCGCCGACGGGGCGGCAGTGGTCGATCTCGGTGCGGCGTGGCCCGAGATTCCCGTTCCCGACACGACCCGGGTGGCCCGCCACCCGCTGCTGGTCGGACCGAGCGCCCTCGACGCCGAGGAGGAACTCTTCGCGGTCCGGCTCCCCAGGGCGCTCGAGTACGCCGAGCTGGCCTCGCTCAACGCCATCACCGTCGATTCGCCCCGGGCTCGGCTCGGCATCATGGCGTCCGGGCACGCCTACAGCACCGTCCTGCGGGCGCTCGAGGACATGGGTCTGGACGACCGGGCCTGCGCCGAGATAGGGCTGCGCCTCATCCGGATCTGCCTGCCCTGGCCGCTCGGGTCCGCCGAGCTTCGGCGATTGACCCGGGGTCTCGAAGAGGTGCTGGTAGTCGAGGACAAGGCACCGTTTCTCGAGTCCCAACTCAAGGAGGCGCTCTACGGCTGCGCCGAGATGCCCCGGGTCGTGGGCAAGGTCGATCCCGAGGGTCGCCCCCTCGTCCCGGCGACCGGGTCGATCGACGCGGACACCGTCACCCGGGTGTTGGCGGCGCGCCTGGGTCCCGACCGCCTCCCGGCCGCGGCAGCGGCGCGCCTGGAGGCCCTCACCCGGCGGCCGCGCCTGGTGCTGCACGTCGATGCGCCGCCGGCCCGCACGCCGGCGTTCTGCTCGGGGTGTCCCCACAACATCTCCACCCGGGCCGGCGACGACCAGTTGGTCGGCCTGGGCATCGGCTGCCACATCATGGCCGGCTTCGATGCCCCCGGCCGGGGGCATCAGGTGGGGATGACCCAGATGGGTGGTGAAGGGGCGCAGTGGACCGGGTTGGCTCCGTTCGCCGGAGGCCAGCACTACGTGCAGAACATCGGCGACGGCACCTTCTTCCATTCAGGGTCGCTGGCCGTGCGGGCCGCCGTGGCCGCCGGCGTCAACATCACCTACAAGCTCTTGTACAACGACGCGGTGGCCATGACGGGCGGCCAGAAGCCCGAGGGTGGGTTGGCCGTCCCCGAACTGACCAGGCTCCTGGCGGTCGAAGGGGTCCGCCGGGTGATCGTCACCACCCCCGATCCGAAGCGCTACCGCGGCGTCGAACTCGATCCCATCGCCACGGTCCGCCATCGCGACGACTTGGTGGACGCCACGCGCGAGTTGGGCGAGGTGGGTGGGGTCACCGTGCTGATCCACGACGACCGGTGCGCGGCGGAGGAACGTCGGCTCCGCCGGCGCGGCCAGCTGGCCGAGCCCACGAGCCGGGTGTGGATCAACCCGAGCGTGTGTGAAGGCTGCGGCGACTGCGGGGAGAAATCGAGCTGCCTGTCGGTCGTGCCGATCGAGACCGAGTTCGGGCGCAAGACGGCGGTGCACCAGGGCTCGTGCAACGACGACCGCTCCTGCCTCAACGGGGACTGCCCGTCCTTCGTCCTCGTGACGCCCGACCGGAGCCGCCAGAGTGACCGGAGCCGCTGGAGCCGCCGTCGCCGCCGGCGTCACGACGCTGCACCGCGCCAGGTGGCCGAACCTCCGGTCGATCTGGGTGTGCGACCGCGTCGCCGGACCCCCGACGACCTCCTGGTCCGCCTGCCCGGCATCGGTGGGACCGGTGTGGTCACCGTCTCGCGCATCTTGCAGATGGCGGCACACCTCGACGGCCTCTACGCCAGCGGCCTGGACCAGACCGGCCTGGCCCAGAAGGGCGGCCCGGTGACGTCCGACGTCCGCATCGCCCGCCGCCCGATCGACGCCGCCGTCAAGGCGACCGCCCGTTCGGTGGACCTGCTGCTCGGACTCGATGTGCTCGGGACGTCCAGCGACGAGAACCTGGCCACCGCCGACGCCGGGCGTACCGTGGCCGTGGTCAACCAGGCCGGCGTGGCCACGGCGGCGATGGTGCGCGATCCGTCGATTCCCTACTTCAGCGACACGGCCCGCATCGACCGGTCCACCCGGGCCGCCGAGAACCTGTACCTCGACGCCCAGTGGATCTCCGAGCGGCTGTTCGGCGAGCATCTGCCCACCAACCTGGTCATGCTCGGGGCGGCCTACCAACACGGGTGCCTCCCCGTGTCCGACGGTGCCATCGAGGAGGCCATCCGCCTCAACGGCGCCGGAGCGGCGGAGAACCTGGCCGCCTTCCGCTGGGGCCGGGCCGCGGTCATCGACCACGATGCGGTCATGGCGGCCCTGGCCCCCGCCCCGCCGCCCGTGCCCGCTCTTCCCGTCTCGCTCCGCCGGCCCCTGGCGTCGGCCCCCGCCGTCCTGGCCGACCTGCTCGAGGTGCGCGCGGCCGATCTGGTGGGATACCAGAGCACGGCCTACGCCCGGCGCTATCTCCAGAGGGTGCTCGAGGTGGCCGGTATCGAGTCCGAGCGGACGGGCGATCCCGACGTGCCCGTGGCCGCGGCTTACGCCCGCGGCCTGCACAAGCTGATGGCGTACAAGGACGAGTACGAGGTGGCCCGCCTCCATCTCGACGCCGCGACGCGGACGGCGTTGCGGGCCGAGTTCGGTGAGGGGGCCGCCACCAGGGTGCTGCTGCATCCGCCCGTCCTCAAGGCCCTCGGGCTCAAGCGAAAGATCGGTCTGGGCCATGCGGCCGGGCCGGCCTTCCGGATGCTGCGAGCCGGGCGCCACCTGCGAGGCACCGCCCTTGACCCGTTCGGCTGGGCGGAGATGCGCCGCACCGAGCGGGCCCTGGTGGACGAATACGACGGCCTGGTGTCCGAGGCCCTCGGGCAGTTGCACCCGGCCTCGGCCGGCACCGTGACCGCCATGGCCGCCCTGGCGGACGACATCCGTGGCTACGAGGACGTGAAACGCCGCAACATCGACCGTTTCCGGGGCCGGGCGGCCGAACTGGTTGCCGAGCTCGGGGCGGTCGAGGTAGCCGACGACTCGTACCGCCACCACCACCACATGGCCGGCTGATCGCTACGGGCGGAACACGACCTTGATGGCGTGTGAGGTGCCCCGGTCGATGGCGGTATCGACGGCTTCGCGGTAGTCCTCGAGCGCGAACTCGGGGGTGACGACGGCGTCGTAGGGGAGGAGGCCGGCGGCCAGCACGTCGAGGGCGCGGTCGATCGAGTGACGGTCGGGGCCACCGGCGAGCCCGGGAGCGGAGCCCGTGTCGACGGTGTGGTCGATGGACCCGACCAGCGCGGCCTCCTTGTACCAGACCGGCGTCAGGTCGACCTCGCTGATACCGGCGGCACCGAGCAACAGCACGGTGCCTCGATGCGCCACCGCTCGCAGCGCTTCGGTGACCGACTGGGGCGCACCGACCGCCTCGACCACGTAGGGGAAGCCGCCCATGATCATGACGTTCTTCTTGCGGCCGACGACCCGCGCCCCGACGAGGTTGGCCAGCTCCTCGAAATGGGCCTGGGAAGGGTCATCGATGACGACGTGGTCCGCCCCGCACGCCGACGCGGCCGCGGCCTGGTGGGCGTGACGGGCCAGCACCGTCACCGGGTTGGTCGGAAAGAGCCCCTTGAGGGCGGCCAGGGTGGCGAGGCCGATGACACCCGCGCCGACCACCAGAACCGGATCACCTTCGTGCGGTGCGGCGCGCATGAGGCCGTGACAGGCGATCGAGACGGGCTCGTACAGGCTGCCCCCCCGGTCGGGCACGGCCTCGGGCATGGAGTGCAGCATGGAGCGGTGGGCCAGAGCCTGGTCACACCAGCCTCCTCCGAGATCCTGGGTGAACCCGAGGCTGCGGCCGCCGCTGATGATCCGGCTGTCCAGGTTGAGGCACGACGAGGTCCAGCCCCGGGCGCACGACGCGCAGGGAGGATCGATCCCCCGGGCCGCGCACGGGATGCAGGGGTCCAGGGCGACCCGGGTCCCGACCCCGACAGGGCAGGCCGATCCGGCCTCGATGACACGGCCGACGATCTCGTGGCCGAGCACGAAAGGAAAGGACCCCAAGGAGAACAGCGTGGGCGACGGGCCGGTGTTGTGCGCGAACAGATGGAGGTCGCTGCCGCAGATCCCCGCCGAAGCCACGGCGACGCGCGCCCAAGCCGCTCCGGGGAGGTCGGGTTCGGGGAGGTCGACCAGCGACGCCGGAAACTCGGGATCCACCATGTCGAACTGCACGGCGCGCATCCCGCAGCGTACGTGCTCGGGCGACCCGGTGGCGGCTGCGGCCCCCGGCGTACAGTGTCGAATTGTGCACGTGCCGGACGCCACCCTCGACGAAGTCCGCCGGCGGGGTTTTTCACTCCTGGAGGGATTCCTGGCTCCCGAAGAACTGGCGGCGGCCCAACAGGCCCTCGCGCTGCACTTCCCGGCGCCAGCGGACTACTTCGCCGACCCGGCCAGCCATGCCGCGTACGCCGCCAGCCAGTTTGCCGGCGTCGAGGAATTCCCGTATCGGTCGTGGGATCTCAACCGTCTGGCCTTCCATGCCGATCTGGTCGACGCGGCGGAGCGTTATCTCGGAACGACCGAGCTGCACCTGTACAAGGTGGAGCTCTGGGCCAAGTACGCCGGCGCCGTCAACTACGACCAACCCCTCCATCGCGACTTCGGCAGCCACAGTCTGGTCGTCCCACGCCTCGACGGTCGCTACCAGCAGATCACCACCTTCATCTATCTCTCCGACGTCACCGAAGAGGATGGTCCGACTCGGATCGTGCCCTACGAGGAAGGTAAAGACGTCCCGTTCACGCCGTTGTATCTGCCCTTCGGCGCCATGGCCGAGGTCGAGGTGCCTGCGGTCGGACCGGCCGGGAGCCTTCTGGTCTATCGCACCGACGTACTGCATCGCGGCTCCGACTTCACCGGGGCCGGACGTTCCCGGTTCTCGTTGCTGGTGGATTTCCAGGCGCGTGGCACCACGTGGGGCGGGAAGATGGCGTGGCCGAAGGATTCGCCCAACCGATGGGCCAAGCTCATGCCGCAGTGCTCGGTGCGTGAGCGCGACCTCTTCGGGTTCCCGCGCCCCGGTGACGGCTACTGGAACGAGCAGACGTTGGCCGATGTCGCGGCGCGCTATCCCGGCATGGACATGACGCCCTACCGCTGAACCGCCGCCCGGGACGCGCGAACCGACCCCTCAGACCGGTGATGGCCCGGCCGCGGCGTGCAGTTGATCGGCGTGGCGCACGCGACCGGCGTCGCGGGTGAAGAGGACATCGTTGTAGCCCTGCCCCGGACCGACCATCTCGAAGGTCAGCGGCGGCACGAACGAGAGGTAGAGCGCCTGCCGTCCCGTGGACTGATGGTCAGTCGGTGGGGGAGCGGCGTGCAGGGTGTGGCCAAAATGCACGGTCACATCCCCGGGTTCGGTCGAGAGCGCGACGGTCGGCAGTCCGGCTGCCTCCCCTGCGCCAGGCAGTCGGGAGGTGCCCCGGTGTGAGCCGGGGACCATCAGCAATTGACCGTTGGCGGCGGTGGCCGGGTCGAGCTGAAGGCCCACATTGAGCATGGGGCACTTCACCGGATGACCGCCCATGCCGCAGTCCCGGTGCCAAGGCAGGTCCGCCAGACCTCCGCTCGAGCCCGGCACCTTGATCACCACCCCATTCCCATCCAATCGGTCGAGGGCGTCACGAAGGTCGGCGCCACCGAGGGCGGCGATGCGGAGGAATCTTCGGTCGGCCCCGAGGCCGGCAATGAGGGCGGACTCTTCATTGAGATAGTTGACCCGGTTGCACACGTCTCGTCCATTGACCGTGGTCCACCACGATCGCCGATCGTCGGGTCGAGCGGCGGCAATGCCCACGGCCACGTCGGCCCGGATCGCTTCGATCTCGTCTGGCTCCATGACGCCCCGGAGATGCACGAAGCCGGCGCGGCGGAGAAAGTCGGCGATCTCGTCATCGCCATCGTCGAGCGTGAAGGTCCGCGTGCAATCCAAATCCCGACCGGCGCCGTCCCGCACCGGCTCGGGATGGTCGATGTCATAGAGCTCCTGCCCGCCGAGGGCAATACGGAGGAGTGGTTCCCAGCGGGCCAACTGGCCGAAGCTTCCTCTCGTGATCGCCAATTGGTCCGAGTACAACAGTGCGAAACAGGTCTTGAGTTCCCACACGAACGAGCACCACTCGTCGTAGGGAACTTCCGCCACCGTATGGGCCTCCGCGCATCCCGCGGCGACGGTAAAGCCGGCGCCTGACGGCAGGTAGGTATAGGACCGGCCATCGGTGAGTTGGAAGGCCAGCGGCCGGACCGCAGCGATCTCGCTGGCGGGAATGTTGGGTCCTTGCGCCTCGACGAGGGCCGGAAGCTCGTCCCGGTGAAATCGATCAAAGTCGATGGGTCCGAATCGTTCGGTCGCCACTCCGTGAAGGTAGCAGCCAACCACCGCTGAAGCGCTGGAGAGCTCCCGGCGTCGCCGACCCGCATGGCCGGATCCGAGCCCCTTTTACGGTGGCGGCTCAGTGAGCTGGAACCCAACCACCCGGGGCCACCAGCGGTAGATCGAGGTAGGTGACAATGCCTGGGCGCGCCCGGCACACCTGCGGAATGGCGTTGACCGCCGGCACGGACGTCATGATCATCCCGAGGACCATGTAGTCGCTGAACGTGGTCGCTCGAAAGTCATCCGCCGGGTAGACCTCGAGCCGGGTCTTCACACACGGCCGGCCTTGGATATCGACGAGGTAGCCATGTTCGATTTGCCAGTCGGGCTCGAGGTGACTGCCCTTTCTCCAACGCGCCTTGAGCTGCACAACGGCCCGGCCGGCGACGACGCCCTGCCAGTTCACTGCCACCCCGGCGACGCAGCCCGGAGCGATCGACCACGAGCCAAGGTCGAGGTGCTCAGTCGTCTGCGCATACTCGGACTGGCAGCGGACATCGTCGAGTTCAAGGCCGAGCGCGTCCGCCATCAGCCGCACGGCCTCTCCGAATATGGCAGTGCCGGCTGCCGTCATCGAAGGCAGTGCCGGATCATCAATTGGGCGGGCGAACCCCACGGGCAACTCCGTATCCGGTGAGTCGTACCCGGTCGAGTCGACCGACTCGAGGATGGTGATCGAATCAATCCGATCGCACAGGCCAGCGGACACCAGTCCGAGCAGGTTCGCCAATCCGGGGTTCATCCCCGACCCGAAGATCGAGCTTTGCCCGCGCGCGCAGGCGTCGACCACCCGCTGGCGGTGGGGGCCCAGCGCATGTCCGGTGATGAACGATGCCGTCGTGACGATGTTGACCCCAGCCTCCAGGATGCGCACGATCTCGTCTACGTCGGGCCACTTGGGGTTGTAGACAACGCAGTCGGGCCTCAGGTTGAGGAGAGCATCGACGTCCTCGGTAGCCCGAATGCCGGTGTCGGCGATACCGCACAGCTCCCCGGCGTCTCGCCCGATCTTGTCGGCCGACCAGGCGTAGCAACCGACCAACGCCAGGGCGGGGTTGGCCACGACGGCGACAACGGATCGGCGTCCGACGTTGCCCGTCGTCCACTGGACTACTCGGAGCGGCTCGACCGCAGGGAGGGCATTCACGACCCGATGGTGAGTGTCATCACTCAACCTCGCCCCGCATGCCGGGCAGCATATGTCCGACCAGTTCCACCGGGTTCCGTGGGTCCGGGCATGAACCCGCGACGAAGGGCCGGGTGGATCTGGAGCCGGGCGGCAGTGTCATCACCGACGGCGGCGCTCCGGGCAACGGACGTGCTCCCGCCAGGGGAGGGGACGGAAGGGGGTGGAGCTCCTTCGATGGCCTCCGTGCCGGCCTTCGTGCGCCCCGTCTCCTTCAACGCCGGTTGGACCGAGGTACACCGAGGAACAATTCCGGTGTGCCTACTATTGGGAGCGGCATCTGTCGCAAGGAAGTCCGACCGGGCAAAGGTGGACGTGGTTGCACTCATAGTCGTACTTACCGTGTTGGTGTGCCTGCTGACCATTTTGGTGGCCGGGCTTTTGCGTAGCCACGCCGACATCCTGCGCGCGCTGCATTCGCTCGGGGCAGGCGTGGGGGATCCGACCTCCGGCGACGAGGCTCAGTCGGCGCCGATCTCGCTGAGCCCGTCGGCTCCGCCACTCCCCGGCGAGCGGAACTCCGTCGGTGTGTTCGATCTGTCGGGCGCGACGCCCTCGGGTGACGCCATCGCGCTCGCCGTGGCGGGCGCGGACCAGCTCACCCTGATCGCCTTCCTCTCGTCGGGCTGCACCAGCTGTGCCGGGATCTGGAAGGCCATGGTGCGATCACACGGAGACCTGCCACACGACGTCCGGCTGGTCGTTGCCACCAAGGGACCTGAACTGGAGAGCCCACCCGAGGTGGGGGCCAAGGCGGCGGGGGGAAGCTTCCCCGTGGTCATGTCGACGGCGGCCTGGGGCGACTATGAGGTGCCGGGTGCACCATTCTTCGTCCTGGTCGACGGCCGGCGGAGCCGACGAATCGGCGAGGGCATCGCCAATACGTTCCCCCAGGTCCTCGACCTCGTTCGCCGGGCCCAGCGGGAGATCCCCGAATCTGACGACGGCAACCACAGCCGCGCCTTCGCCTTGGGCCTCGACGGGCCAGAGCGCGAATCGGCCAACGACGAAGAACTCATCCGCGCCGGCATTCACCCCGGTGATCCGAGCCTGTACCCACAGTCACACGATGACGTGTTCGGCGTGGGCAAGGTTCCCGCACCAAACGACGGGGCATAAGTGGCGTTGTCGGCACATGGGATCGGCGCACAGCTGCCGGCGGGCTTTGAGGGCCGGATCTTTGTGCGGGCATCGGTCGGTGGGGAGATCAGCCGACCGGTGGCGCAGTTCGCCACCTTTCCCATTCCCCAGGGAATCGGTGACTTCGGCGGAAACACCGAGACCAGCATGGGCCCATCCGACATTTTCGCCGTCCTGTTCGAGTACGGTCCGGAAAGCGTGGGAACCGCGTTGTTCGCGGCGCAGGGCATCCCCTCAGGCCTGACGACGATGGACTTCCTTCCCTACGTCATGCGTCCCGGAGTCGGGGGCAGCCTGGGCATCCAACGGTTCTTCACGGTGGCCGGTCGTCCCTTCATGTTCTACGCCCGTCTCGGAAGTCTCCAACAGCAGGCCGCCTTGGTCCAGCAGGTGAACCAGCTCCTGGCCAACCTCGACATTCAACCCGTCGCGTCGACACCGTTGGCGTCGCCCACGACCTCAACCACTGCCCCGCCATCGACCACGACCACGACCACCACATCGTCGCCGTGATCGGTCCGTATCTCATCGCGTGTGCCCTGCTCGTCCTCGCGGGCGCCAGCAAGTCGATCCGTCCCACCAACACCGTGCGCGCCTTGGCTAGCGTCTTCCCCTACCCTCGTCTCCTGGCCGTGACCGTGCCGCTGCTGGCGGCGGGAGAGTTGGGGCTCGGGACGGCGGCCATCATCTGGCCGGTGCCCGTGTTGGCCGCACTGGTGGCCGTTTCGTATGCCGTCTTCGCCGGATTTGTCGTCGTCATCCGGCTGCGCCACGGCTCGGTCTCGAGCTGTGGCTGTTTCGGCACGCCCGACACGCCGGCCACATGGCTGCACGCGGTGATCAACGTCTTCCTGACCGCGTCCGCGGCCGCTCTT
>DASZJQ010000020.1:0-10134 GCA_035947875.1 Acidimicrobiales bacterium | reverse complement strand
ATTCGAACGCCGAGGGCACGGCCGAGCACGTCTGGCAGACCTCCTGGGGGGTCTCGACCCGCCTCATCGGAGCCGTGGTGATGGGGCACGGCGACGACTACGGCCTGCGCCTGCTGCCGGCGCTGGCGCCGGCCGAGGTGGTGGTGCTCATGATCAAGGAGGACGAGGGCGTGCGCACCGCCGCCGAGGCCCTGGTGGCCGACCTCCGCTCGCAGGGCCACCGGGTGCGCCTCGATGACCGGGTCGAAGCCAGCTTCGGCCGCCGCAGCGTGGCCTGGGAGCTGAAAGGTGTCCCGGTGCGGGTCGAGATCGGCCCTCGAGACCTGGCCGAAGGCCATGTCACGGTGGTGACCCGGCACCTCCGGGAGAAGCGGACCGTGGTGCTCTCGGCCGTCGGTCACGAGGTCACCGCCATCCTCGAGCGGGTCGGTCCCGAGCTCTACGCCGAGGCGGAGGCCATGCGTGAGGGGCGCACGGCCGACGTGGGCACGCTGGAAGAGGCCATCGAGGCGGCCAACAGCGGGTTCGCCCGCATCCCCATGGGCGCGCTCGGGGCCGAAGGCGAGGACCGGTTGGCCACCCAGGCCCTGTCGATTCGTTGCCTCCAGCGGCCGGACGGGTCGCTGGCCGAGCCCGAGGACGCCGAGGCCGATCTGACGGCGGTGGTGGGGCGCTCTTATTGACCTGCGCATTGGGTATAATCCCTCGCGCTGTCCAGTTTGAAATCAGTACCTCGTTGAAGCGTGGGCTGCGGCCCACGCTTTTGCTTTCCTGGTGCCCGAGACGATCGAGAGGAGGTGACGGCGATGGCAAAGAGTGCAAACGACCTGGCAGATGCGCTGTCACCCCTGCTCGAGGACCGTGGCCTGGACCTGGTGGACGTGGTGCTCCGGGGCGGCGAGCTGGAGGTTTTCGTCGACCGTGAGGGTGGCGTCGACCTCGAGGCTCTGAGCGACGCCACCCGGGCCGTGTCGGCCGCCCTCGATGAGATCGACCCCATCCCGGGTCGCTACACCCTGACCGTGTCCAGCCCCGGGCTCGAGCGCCGCCTGCGCACGCCCGCCCATTTCACCCGCGCCATCGGCGAGGCCGTGACCTTGCGCATGCACGCGGGGACCGAAGACGTACGCCGGGTCAGCGGCACGCTGGAAAGTGCCGACGCGACCGGATGCACGCTGGTGGGACCGGATGTGCCGGATGGATCCTTGCGCGTGGCCTACGACGAGATCGAGCGGGCCCGCACCGTTTTTGCCTGGGGACCGCAGCCGAAGAGAGTGAGAGGGTGAGCAGGTCATGAGCAAGACCAATTTTGAATTCCTGGACGCGCTGGGACAGATCGCCCGTGACAAGGGAATCTCCGTCGAAACATTGCTCGATGCCCTCGCCAACGCCCTGGTGGCCGCCTACAAGCGGATGCCCGACGCGGCGGAGGAAGCGGTCGTGACCATCGACCCCGATTCGGGGGAGATCCGGGTCTACGGCCAGGAGCTGGACGAGGACGGCGAAGTCATCCGCGAGTGGGACGACACGCCGGATGACTTCGGTCGTATCGCGGCGCAGACGGCGAAGCAGGTGATTCTCCAGCGGATCCGCGAAGTCGAGCGGGACATGAAGTACGAGGAGTACGCCGGGCGTGAGGGCGACATCGTCACGGGCATCGTGCAGCAGACCGACAACCGGTACACCCTGCTGGACCTGGGCAAGGTCGAAGCCCTGCTGCCCCAGGCCGAGCAGGTGTCCTATGAGCGCTACGAGCACGGCACCCGGCTCAAGGCGTACATCGTCGAGGTCCGCAAGACGACCAAGGGCCCGCAGATCGTCGTGAGCCGCACGCACCCCGGCCTGATCAAGCGGCTCTTCGAGCTCGAGGTGCCCGAGATCTCCTCGGGCGTCGTGGAGATCAAGGCGGCGGCACGCGAGCCCGGTCACCGCACCAAGATCGCCGTCTGGTCCAACGACCCCAACGTGGACCCGGTGGGAGCCTGTGTCGGCGCCCGGGGGTCCCTGGTGCGCATGGTCACCAACGAACTGCGCGGTGAGCGCGTCGACGTGGTGCCGTTCTCCGACGACCCCGTCGAGCTGATTCAGAACGCACTGGCCCCCGCCCGCGTGCGGGAGGTCCGCCTGGACGAGGAGACCGGCACGGCCACCGTGGTGGTCAGCGACTTCCAGCTGTCGCTGGCCATCGGCAAGGAGGGGCAGAACGCCCGTCTGGCCGCTCGCCTCACCGGATGGCGTATCGACATCAAGAGCGAGACGCAGCTGGCCGAGGAAGAGGCCGGCTACTCCGACGAGGAGTGGGCCGAGGGCGAATGGGTCGAGGACGAGAAGGGTGAGATGGTCTGGAAGCCGGCCGAGGGCGGCGAGGCCATGTCGGCCGAGGACTGGGCCCACCAGGCCGAGGACGCTCCGAGCGATGGCGCCGCGCCCACCGCGGCGGCAGATGGCGCCGGCGCCGGGTCGGCCGAGGGCGAATCCGCCGGGGCCGCGCCGTCCGCGCCCGAATCGGCAGAGCCCGAGACTGCTGCGCCCGAGCCCGAACCGGCCGTGACAACGGCCGAGACGACCCAAGAGGCCGACGCATAGGACCGACACGGACGTGCGTCGGTTGCCGCAAAGCCCGGCCGGCCGACGAGTTGTTCCGGATAGTGCGGCACGCCGAGGGCCAATTGCGGGTCGCCCCGGCCAGCCAGGGACGAGGGGCCTGGCTCTGCCAGGGGTCTCCGTCGTGCTTGGAAGCAGCGGTCCGGCGGCACGCGTTCGACCGGGCCTTCAAATGTGCGGTCGGGGCGGAAGACGTCGCCGGGCTCCGGGCACGCCTGGGCGGCGCGTCGGAGCAGCCCACACATGATGTGCGAGGATAGAGGGCTTCGGGTCACCCCGCGGCCCCGATACCACGAAGGATACAGAGAACCACTTGCCGAAGAAGATACGCGTCTATGAGCTGGCCAAAGAGCTAGGCCTCAGCAACAAGGAAGGGCTTGACCTGGCCCTTTCTCTTGGAATTGGGGTCAAGAGCCACTCGTCCTCCATTGAGGACGCTCAGGCGGACCGCGTCCGGCGTAAGGCCGACGCCGAAGGCCTGCGTCGTGAGGTCCAACCCGAGGAGGCACCGGCGGCCAAGAAGGCCGCGGCCAAGAAGGCGGCCGCCAAAAAGGCCGCTCCGGCTGCAGCCGAGGCACCGGCCGAGAAGACGCGTGATCCCCGTTTGATCAGCAGCCGATCGACCCCGGCGGCCCCGGCTCCAGCCCGCGCCGCCGCGCCGCCGGCCACCCGACCGGCCGCCCCGGCCACCAAGCGCCCAGCTGCCGCGGCGGCTGCCTCGGCCCCCGCAGCGGCTGCTCCTTCCACCGTGGCCGAGCCCGTCAGGACAGCACCACCGGCCAAGAAGGCCACGGCTCCCGCCGCCCCGGCTCCCGCACCCGCCGCTCCGGCCCCCGCGGCCGAGCCGCTCACCCCGGCCGCGGCCGCCCCACCAGCCACTGCGCCCCCCGCGGCACCCGACTCGGCCCCCGAGGCCCCCGGTGCTCCGACCACCGAGCGGCCGTCGCACCCTCCCATGAGTCCGAGTGGCAAGCCCGTCCCGCCACCACCGACGCGACCCCCGGTTGGTCCGAGCGGCCGTCCGATCCCACCGCCCCCGGGCATGGGCGGTCGCCGCCCGACGGCTCCGGCCAGTCGACCCGGCGGAGGGGGCTACCCGGCGCGCACGGGTGGACGTCCCGCGCCCGGCGCCGGCCGTCCGACCGGTGGCCCCGGTGGGCCCGGGAGCAGCAGTTTCGGCAGCCGACCCGGTGGTGGGGGAGGAGGCTACGCCGGACGCCCCGCCGGCGGCCCGGGTGGTGCACCTCCCGCCGGTGGCCGTGGTGGCATACCGGGACGGCGCCCGCCCCAGCGGCGGGCCCGACGGCGTCGGCGCAACCTCGAAGAGCTCGAGCCGACCCAGCTGACGACCTACCAACCCTCGACCGCACCCGTGCCCGAGGGTGAGGTCATCGTCGAACGCGGGTCGACGGCGCGCGACCTCGGCCCGAAATTGAACCGCAGTGCCGGCGACATCGTCCGCTTCTTGTTGCTCCAGGGCGAGATGGTCATGGCCACCCAGTCCTTGAGCGACGACATGATCGAGCTCTTCGCCGCCGAAATCGGGGCCGAGGTCCGCCTGGTCGACCCCGGCGAGGAGCAAGAGGCCGAGTTGTTGGCTCGGTACTTCGAGGAAGAAGAAGAGGACGACGACGCCGACCAGCGCCCGCGGCCGCCCGTGGTGACCGTGATGGGCCACGTGGACCACGGCAAGACGCTGCTTCTCGACCGCATCCGCTCGACCGACGTCGTGGCCGGAGAGGCCGGTGGGATCACCCAGCACATCGGGGCCTACCAGGTCGTGTGGCACGACAAGCCGATCACCTTCATCGACACCCCGGGCCACGCCGCCTTCACCGCCATGCGCGCTCGCGGCGCCCAGGCCACCGACATCGTCATTCTCGTCGTGGCCGCCGACGACGGCGTCATGCCGCAGACCGTCGAAGCCATCGACCATGCCCAAGCGGCCGAGGTGCCGATCATCGTGGCCGTCAACAAGATGGACCGGCCCGACGCCGACTCGGCCCACGTGCTGCAGCAGCTGTCCGAGCGGGGACTGGTGCCCGAAGCCTGGGGCGGCGACACCATCGTGGTGGAGGTCTCCGCGCTGCAGGGCACCGGGATCGACGATCTGCTGGAGCAGATCACGCTGGTGGCCGAGGTCGAAGAGCTGACCGCACGGGTCGAGGGTGAGGCGCGCGGTGTGGTGCTCGAAGCCAACCTCGAGGCCGGCCGCGGTCCGGTGGCCACCATCATCGTGCAGCAGGGCATCCTCCACGTGGGCGACCCCGTGGTGGCCGGTGCCGCCTGGGGCAAGGTCAAGGCCCTGGTCGACGACACGGGTGCGCACATCAAAGAAGCCCACCCGTCGACGCCGGTGCAGGTGCTGGGATTCTCCGAACCGCCGCACGCCGGTGACGAGATGCGGGGCGCCAAGGACCTGGCCCGAGCGCGCACGCTGGGTGAAGCCCGCGCCCAGCGCTTCCGCCTGTCCGGTCACAAGCCGGTGGCTTCGGCGGCCACCGGAGCCAAGCTCGAAGACCTGTTCGAGCAGATCCAGCGGGGCGAGACGGCGACCCTCAACATCGTGCTCAAGGCCGATGTACAGGGATCCCTCGAAGCGGTGACCGAGAGCCTCAAACGGCTGGAACGCGACGACGTGAAGCTGAGCTTCGTGCTGCGCGGCATCGGTGGCATCACCGAGAACGACGTGCAATTGGCGGCCGCGTCGAGCGCCACCATCATCGGGTTCAACGTCCGGCCCGACAAGCGCGCCCGTGAGCTGGCGGAGAGCTCCGACGTCGAAGTCCGCAACTACGAGATCATCTACAAGCTGCTCGAGGACATCGAGGCGGCCATGCTCGGTCTGCTCTCCCCGGTCTTCGAGGAAGTGGTCACCGGGGAAGCCGAGGTGCGCGAGGTCTTCCGGGTGCCGCGGGTCGGGGCCATCGCCGGCTGCATGGTGCGCGAGGGCAGGATCACCCGCGGTTCGAAGGTCCGCTTCCTGCGCGAGGGCACGGTGATCTGGAAAGGTGCGATCACCTCGCTCCGTCGTTTCAAGGATGACGCCCGCGAGGTCCAGGCCGGCTTCGAGTGCGGTATCGGCCTCTCGGACTTCCAGGACCTGCACTCCGGCGACATCATCGAAACATACGAGGAGCGCGAGATCCCGAGGACGTGACCGCACAGTGAAACGGCGGACGGCGACGTACCCCCGCTCCTTGCGGGTCAATCAAGTACTGCGACAGGTGGTGGCCGAGGAGCTCGAGCGGCTGGCCGACGCCGACGAGCGCTTCCGCATGGTCACCGTGACCTCGGTCGACACCGCCTCGGACCTGCGCACGGCCACGGTGTACCTCGCTTCGCTGAGTGACGACGCGGCCGAGGCCCTCGAGGAGCGCCGGCCGCATCTGCAGCGCTCCATCGGGACCCAGGTGAGCATGAAGCGGACGCCCCGACTGACCTTCAAGGCCGATCCGGCCATCGTCGCCGGCAACCGGGTGGAGGAGCTGTTGCGCGGCATCGACCAGGTGGCCGAGCCCGAAGACCAGTGACGCCGTGGCGCGCCGAGCGCCATGACCTCGTGACGCCGTGAGCGCCACCGGCCTGGTGGTGGTCGACAAGGAAGCGGGCTGGACCTCCCACGACGTGGTGGCCCAGTGCCGCCGGATCTTCGGACAACGCCGGGTCGGCCACGCCGGCACCCTCGACCCCGATGCCACCGGCGTGCTCCTGGTCGGCCTGGGCCGGGCCACCCGTCTGCTGCGCTTCCTGACCCCGTTGCCCAAGACCTACGTGGCCGAGATCGTCCTCGGCACCGCAACCTCCACCCTCGATGCGTCGGGCGAGGTCACCGGCACCTGGGACATGTCCGCCGTCACGCCGGCCCGGGTCCAGGCGGCGGCGGACGATCTGACCGGCGCCATCGAGCAGGTCCCCCCGATGGTCTCGGCCGTGAAAATCGAGGGACGGCGTCTGCACGAGTTGGCCCGGCAGGGGATCGACGTGGAGCGCCCGCCCCGCCCGGTCACCGTCTACCGCTTCGATACCGAGCCCGACCCTGGGCGCCCGAACGTCTACCGGGCCACCATCGAGTGCTCGTCGGGGACCTACGTCCGCACCCTGGCCGACGACATGGGGGCGGCCCTCGGCGGGGGCGCCCACATCGGGACGCTGCGCCGCATCCGGATCGGGTCGTTCGGCCCCGACGACATGCGGCTGCTGGACCGGATCGACCACGACGCCATCCTCACCACGGCCCAGGCCATGCGCGACATGGACCACGTCACCGTCGAGAGTGAGTTCGCCGGCGCCATTGAGCACGGGTTGGCCCTCGACCGGGTGCCGGTCGGCGCGGCGGGCGACGGCCCCTGGGCCATGGTCGACGATCGGGGCACCTTGCTGGCGGTCTACGAGGCGACCGGCACCGACCGGATCAAGCCGGCTGTCGTACTCGCCGGTAACTGACGTCTACCCTTGACCGCGATGCCCGGAACTGCCGTTACCATCGGTGCCTACGACGGTGTGCACCTGGGGCACCGAGCCCTGCTGGCCGACCTCGTGGCGCGGGCCGGGGCGGCCGGGCTCTCCCCGGTCGTGGTCACCTTTGACCGCCACCCGGCCAGCGTGGTCCGACCCGAATCGGCCCCTCCGCTCCTCACCGATCTGGACCAGAAGCTGGAGCTGCTGGCCGAATGCGGCATCGAGCGGACCCTGGTGGTGCCCTTCGACCGGGCCCGGGCCGACGAATCGGCCGAGGACTTCGTCCGCGAGGTGCTGGTCGAGACCCTCGGGGCCAAGCTGGTGGTGGTGGGGGAGGACTTCCACTTCGGCAACCGTCGCCGGGGCAATGTGGCCCTGCTCCGGGAGCTCGGCCGGGAGCACGGTTTCGAGGTGGTGGGGGTGCGCCTGACCGGCGAGGACCTCGCCCCGGTGTCGTCGACCCGCATCCGCTCCCTGGTGGCGGCGGGGGACGTGGTGGGCGCGGCGGCGCTGCTGGGCCGCCCCCACGAGGTGCGGGGCCCCGTGGTCCACGGCGACGGCCGGGGGGCGTCCGAGCTGGGGTTCCCGACGGCCAACCTCGAGGTGTCCACCGACATCGCCCTGCCGGCCGACGGGATCTACGCCGGGTACTACCGGCGGCCCGACGGGACCGGGTACCTGGCGGCCATCTCGGTCGGCCGGCGGCCCACCTTCTACGACCCCGCCTCCGCATCGGTCCTGGTCGAGGCCTACCTCCTCCACTTCGAGGGGGACCTCTACGGGGAGCTCGGGCGGGTGTCGTTCGTGCGCCGCCTCCGGGACGAGCGGCAGTTCGACTCGGTCGATGCCCTCATCGCCCAGATGCACGACGACGTGGCGGACACCGAACGGCTCCTCACGGCCGAACCCAGCTGAGGAGACCCAGCTGAGCCGCACCGGCCAAGCCGATCCGGGCTGGGCCGAACCCGGCTGGTCAGCAGCCACCTGCTACGATATTTGCCGGTTGGGGCTGGTTCCCACCGCACTCCTACGACTGCTTCGAGGTTCTTCACTTACATGCCCGACACCCAGGCCACTATTGCCGAGTACCGCCTGCACGAGACCGACACTGCGTCTCCTGAAGTGCAGATCGCACTGTTGTCGGGACGGATCAACCACCTCACGGAGCACCTCAAGGGGCACAAAGGGGACCACCACACCCGGCGCGGCCTGATGAAGCTCATCGGACAACGTCGGCGGTTGCTCGACTACGTCCGTAAGAACGACGTCGAGCGCTACCGCAGCATTATCGGCCGTCTCGGCATTCGACGGTAGCGATTCACATCCGGGCCTCTCAAGACGCTGGCTGCCAGTCGCCGGTCACTTCCACCCGAGGTGGTCGACCACTGGGAACCGGCCACGAGATGCCCCTTAACACCACACGAGGAGCATCATGGCTGACGCCATTTCCGTGTCGGGCCCGATCCGTGGCACCGACCGCACCCTGACCTTCGAGACGGGGAAGTTGGCCCAACTGGCCGACGGCGCCGTGCTCGCCCGCATCGGCGACACCGTCCTGTTGGCCACGGCCACCGCCGCCCGGTCCGTACGGGAGGGGACCGATTTCTTCCCCCTCACGGTGGACATCGAGGAGCGGGCCTACGCCGCCGGCAAGATCCCCGGCTCGTTCTTCCGCCGGGAGGGCAAGAGCTCGGACCAGGCCATCTTGACCTGCCGCCTGATCGACCGCCCCCTGCGCCCGTCCTTCCCGGCCGGCTTCCGCAACGAGGTCCACGTGGTCGGCACCATCTTCGGCGCCGACCAGGTCAACCCGCACGACGTCCTGGCCATCAACGCCAGCTCGGCCGCGCTGATGCTCTCGGGCATCCCCTTCGACGGCCCCATCGGTGCCGTCCGGGTGGCCTACACGGTCGACGGAACCTGGATCCCCCATCCCACCTTCGAAGAGGGTGAAGCCGCCACCTTCGAGCTGGTGGTGGCCGGCCGGGCCCTCACCGAGACCGACGACACCGACATCGCCATCATGATGGTCGAGGCCGGCGGGACCGAGAAGTCGTGGTCCTACTACGAGGACGGCGCGCCGAAGGTGACCGAAGAGGTCTTGGCCCAAGGCCTCGAAGCCTCCAAGACCTGGATCCGCGAGTCGATCCTCCTCCAGCGCCAGCTGGTGGCCGACTACGTGACCGCCCGCGGGGCCATCGTGCCCATGGCGTTCGACACGCAGACCGACTACGCCGACGACGTGTGGGCCCGGGTCGAGGCCGTCGGCACCGACCTCATCGCCAAGGCCAACACGGTCACGGCCAAGGCCGAGCGCAACGCCGCCCTGGACGCAGCCGGCAAGGAGATCCAAGCCGCCCTGGCCGACGAGCTCGAGGGCCGGTCCGGCGAGATCAAGGCCGCCATCCGTTCGCTGACCAAGAAGCTGGTGCGCCAACGCGTCATCACCGACGGCCAGCGCATGGACGGTCGTGGCACGGCCGACATCCGGCCCCTCTCGGCCGAGATCGACCTCTTCCCGACGGCCCACGGCTCGGCGCTCTTCCAGCGTGGTGAGACCCAGGTCCTCAACGTGACGACGCTGGGCATGCCCCGCATGAACCAGCTGCTCGACACCATCACCCCGGTCGACCACAAGCGCTACATGCACCACTACAACTTCCCGCCCTTCTCCACCGGCGAGACCGGCTTCATGCGCGGCCCCAAGCGCCGGGAGATCGGCCACGGCCTGCTGGCCGAGCGGGCCCTGCTGCCCGTCGTGCCCAGCGCCGAGGAGTTCCCCTACACGCTGCGCCTGGTCTCCGACGTGCTCGCGTCCAACGGCTCGACGTCCATGGCGTCGGTCTGCGGCTCGAGCCTGTCCATGATGGCCGCCGGCGTGCCGCTCAAGGCTCCGGTGGCGGGCATCGCCATGGGCCTCATCCACGAGGGCGACGCCTACGTCACCCTGACCGACATCCTGGGCTCCGAGGACGCCTTCGGCGACATGGACTTCAAGGTGGCCGGCACCTCCGAGGCCGTGACCGCCCTGCAGCTCGACACCAAGATCGCCGGCCTGCCGGCCGACGT
>DASZJQ010000019.1:0-8331 GCA_035947875.1 Acidimicrobiales bacterium | reverse complement strand
CCGAACACCGGACCGCGCCGGTCCCGTGGCCGCACTGGCCGGACCGGCCGGCCGGCCGGTAGCGACCGTCGATGCGGCGCAGGTGGCGCAATCCGATCTGGTGGTCAATGCCACGCCCATCGGGATGGCCGGCATGGCCGGCACGACCGGGGAATCAGCCGACGAGAGCGAGCAGTGGCTGGTCGCCCCGGCACTCCTGCACGCCGGTCAGGTCGTGACCGATCTGGTCTATGCCCCGCGACCCACGCCGTGGCTGGCGGCGTCCGCCGCAGCTGGCGCCACGACGGTGGACGGCCTCGGGATGCTGGTGCACCAGGCGGCTTTGCAGTTGGAGTTGTGGACCGGACAGCAAGCACCGGTCGACGTCATGTGGCAGGCGGCGACGGCGCACCCCTGACAGCCACCGCTCGGGTGGGGGCCGGTGCCGTGTGGCGGTCTGGCTCTCTACGAATACCAACCGAGCACGTCGACGATCACGTCGATGTTGCCGCCCAAGTTGTAGATGGAGATGGTTCCGTTGTGGCTCAAGGTGGCGACCACCAAGTTGGCCCGCACTTCTTGAACCGCCGGATCGAGGTCGGAGGTGGCAGCGGGGCGGGTCGGCCCGGGAAACACGGTCAGGAAGGTGGGTTGCGTCGGGGCGATCCCGGTGAGGTTGACCACCACGGCGGTGGCGCCGACGGGTACCCCAGAGGCCGCCAATCCGATCACGGGCACCGTCAACGTCTGTCCGGCGCCAATCGTCCGGCCCGAGCACTGGTTGTGAGCGGCGGCGACTCTGGTGTCGCAGATCCGCACCGGCGCCGGTTCAGCGTTGAATTGCGACCCGGTGGCGCTGATTGCAGGTGCGGAGTAGTACCCCGAGACGTCGACGATCACATCGGCTCGCGCCGAGCTGTAGACCGTGATAGCCCCGCCGGCAGAGAGCGGCACGATGACCCGGTTGGCCGTGACCTGGCCGGCCCCGTAGTCGAGGTTCGATGCGGTGGGCGGAGATCCGCCTTGGGGATAGGCCGTCAGATAGCCCGGCGCCCCCGGATTGGCCACCGTGACGTTCAGCACGGCGCCGATCGCCCCAGCGGGAATGGCGCCAAGGCCGGTGCCAATGCCGGTGACCTGGACGTTCCTGGTGCCGCCGGCCCCGAGGGTCGTGCCCGTATTGTTCGTCCCGTTGCATTGGTTGACCGGGGCCACATCGAGCATGGAGGGGTCGCCGGCTCTGGTGTCGCAGATCCTGACCGGCGCCGGGAGTGGACTGTAGAGCCCTGAGCCGATCCCCGCCGCCGGCGTGGGGGACGCGTAGCCTTCGACGTCGACCACCAGGTCCGTCCGGGACGAGGAGTAGAAGGACACCTGGCCGTTCGTGCCGATGCCCACCTCGACCAGGTTGGGCACGACCTCGCCGCCGACGTAGTCGATGTTCGAGGCCAGAGGCATGGATGCGCCGGCCGGAAAGACGGTCACAAAGCCGGCTGCCGAGGGGCTGACCACGGTCACGTTGAGCACGACAGCCGTGGCGTCGGGTGGGACGTTGAATTGCCCGGCGACCGTGATGGACTTGGAGCTGCCGGCTGCGAGGGTGCTCCCGGGATTGCCCGCTCCGCCGTTGCACTGAGCGGCCTGCCCAGTCAGCTTCGATTGGTTGCCCGCGCGGGTGTCGCAGATGCGGGTGGGGGTGAGGGTGCTGTAGGGGTCAGAGTGTTCGGCCGTGAACGGCGATGCATTCGATGTCCCCGAAGGCGTGACGACGGTGATGTTTGCCGACCCGAGTGCGCACACCGGAACCTGGACGGTCAGCTTCACGTCATTGGTGACCGTGGGAACGGCAGTGCAAAGAGGCGAGCCGAACTGCACGCTCGTCGCTCCCGTGAAGTAGATGCCGTTCACCGTGACGGTCGCCCCCGATGAACCAGAGAGCGCGCCGAGGCTGAGGATGTCGGGCGCGGCGGACGTGGCGTAGGTGATGGACGAATCGAGGAAGGACATATCGCTGAGCGGCGGGTTACTGGCTCCTGGGAAGACGCCGAATTCTTGGCCCGTGTCCCCGGTACTCTGCGCCCCCATCACGTAGGTGCACGGCGTGATGTTGTTGCACAAGACGTTCAATATGTTCTCTCGATGGCCCCAACAACCAGTTTGATTAGCGAGCGTGCATTCCACGTTGGCAGAACCCAGACCATCGTCATAGACCAAGTAGAAATCGGCCTGGAGGGCGGTGCCGATATTGGCCCAATTGCCCCTGTACGGAATTCCTGTCCCCGTGTACGGGGCCGGGCAGGTGTTGACCGGATCGTTGCCCGTATTCGACGACGTTTGAGCGTCGGCATTCATGCAGTTGACGAGCCCGTATTCGGATGGCAGGCCGCGCGCTGTCCGCTCCAGATTGACGATGGCCAGGTTTTGCTCTGGCAACGTCAAGCTGGCCCAATTCGTCGGGAGGTACAGCGGCCCCAGGCCCTCCGCGATCCGACCCACGTCAATGTTGTAGAGCGCCGAATTGGTGCAGGCGGTAGTGGTGTCGTTCGGGCTGTTCGGAGGGTTGAGCGCGGCGCAATTGAAAGGCGTGGCCGGGAGAACGTTGCTCGCAGGGTTAGCGGGCTGGACGAAGCCCGATGCCCCGACCGGCCTCGCCTGAAGAAACACGAAGCTCGAGAGTGATGCGGTGATAGCCATCGCGACGACGGCACATCGCCGCAGAAGCGCGTGAGTAGGGGTCGTCGCACTGACTCGCATTTCTTGGTTCATCCTCGCCTCACCCGACGCCGCCAGCAGGATATTTACCCTGTTCAAGGCATTCTTCTTTGCCTTCAATCAACCTTAAAAGGGGCGCCTATCTCTGTCTGTAGGCCTTTCGGGCAATTTTCCGGCGACAGGAAAGCCGCCTGGGTGGACGGCGTCCGCAGCGATCCCGGCCCGGCCCGGCGGCACGTCCGGAAAGACAGAAATGCAGAGACGCCGGCGAGACGCGTGAACGTCTAGTGGTCGGTGAACCCGGCCGGTTGTGCGGGGTCTCCCGGCCACAGAGCGGCAGCCGACAGATCGGCCAGCGCGGCCTCTCGGAGGGCCCGAGTGAGGCTGTCACGTTGTGACGGCACCGTGTTCAACATCACCCGGAGGGTGAGGGTCGTGGCATCGGCGTCCAGCAATTGGACCGGATCCGGCGGTTCGGTGCAGTGGTCGGCGAAAGCCGGCAGTTGGGCCACCCGGCGGGCGGCGGCGCCGACCACTTCGCGTACGTGGTCGAGATCGGCGGCCACGGCCCCGGGGAGCGTGAGGTCGACCACAGCGTGGGCCCATCCCCGCGAGGTGTTCGTCAGGAGGCGCACATCGCCATTGGGCACGAAGTAGATGCCGCCGTCGGCGGACCTGAGACGCGTGAGGCGCAAGGTGACCTCCTCCACCACACCGTCGACGCCATCGACGGTGATCGAGTCGCCGACGCTGTACTGATCCTCCACGGTGAGGAGGAAACCGGAGATGTAGTCACGCACGATCTGCTGCGCGCCGAAGCCGAGGGTGGCGCCGATGATGGTGGCGCTGGCCAGCAGCGGGGTCAGGTTGATGCCCAGCATGCCCAGGATGATGGCGACCGCGATGACCGCCACGAAGAAGCGCCAGATGTTGGCGGCCAGGCCCGCCATGGTGGCCACCCGGGCCTCGGCCCGCGCGCCGGACCGCCCACCCGCTTGGCGGGCCATCCGTTCCAGGAAGCGCCGGATCACCCTGCTCCCCAGACGGGCGGCGATGAGAGCGAGGAGGGCAACCAGGAGGATCGACACCGGCCGGACGATGAGATCCACCACCGTGCGAGCAGTATCCGGGCTCACGCCCAACTTGGTGAGGAGCTGATACAGCCAGCCTCCGCCGGGATCCACGGCGCCTACCAGGGGACGGAGGGCCGATGCGAGGGACATGATCATGAGCAGTATTCTCTCCCGCGGAGCCTGTTTGTGACCACGATCGCCCGAACAGTCGCTGTGCGACGCAGCGGCCCCGCCTTTGACGTCGTCCTGGCCGTCACGACGGTGTTTGTGGCGATTGTCGGCGTGGTCATGGTCTACACCGCCACGAAGGGCTCCCTGTTAGCGCAGGGTGACGACCCCAAGGCCTACCTGAAGAAACAGGCACTGTACGTGGTGCTCGGGGTGATCGCCATGGTGGTGGTGGCCCTCTTCGACTACCGGCGGCTCGAACCCGTCGCCATGGTGCTCTACGGCCTGATCGTGCTCGCGCTGCTGGGTGTCTTTGTGATCGGGAGCCATGCGCAGGGCGCGGCCCGTTGGTTCACCGTGGGGCCGATCCAGCTGCAACCATCCGAATTCGCCGTCGTGGCGGTGATCCTGGCTGTGGCGGCCTATTGCGACCGGAGAACCGAAGAGGGGTTGGCTTGGAAAGACGTTTTCAAGCTCCTGATTCTCGCCGGTCTCCCCATCGTCCTGGTCATGGCCCAGCCGGACTTGGGCACGGCCATCATCATGCTCATGGTCCTGTTGGTCATGCTCGCGGTGGCCGGGTTGCCAGCGCGGATCCTGGTCATGCTGATTGTCGGCGTGGTGTTGGTGTCCTTGGTGGCGGTGGAAGGCGGCCTCCTCCACCACTACCAGATCGCTCGCTTGACCACGTTCCTGCATCCGAACGCCACCAGCAACAACCCATTCATTCAGTCGGCCAACTACAACCTGCAGGCGTCCACCCGGACCATCGGTTCTGGTGGCTTCTTCGGGACCGGGATCGGTCACGGCACGCAAACCAATCTGGGCTATGTGCCCGAGGCACAGACGGACTTCATCTTCACCGCGGTGGCCGAGCAGCTCGGCTTCATCGGTGCGGCCGGGCTGCTGGCCCTGCTCGGCATCATCGCCTGGCGCATCTTGCGGGTGGCCGGGGCCTCGCGCGACGTGTTCGGTCGGCTGGTGGGCACCGGGCTCTTTACCTTCTTTGCCTTCAGCGTCTTTCAGAACTCCGGGATGACCATGGGGATCATGCCCATTACGGGAATCCCGCTTCCATTCGTGAGCTACGGCGGTACGGCGGTACTGTGCTTCTTCACGTGCGTGGGCCTGGCGCTCAGTATCGGGGCCCAGAGGCGGTTGCGATGACCGAGGTCGAAGAAGTCGAAGAGGTCAAAGACGTCGACGCGGTGGCCGCAGAGAGCGAAGCAGCGGCCGCAGGGGGACGAGCCGGGGCGGCGGTTCAGGACCGAAGCACTTCGGGGATCCCAGCGACACCTGAAAATGCCGTGGGGACGAACGCCGACGTGGAGCCGACCCCGGACGATGGCGTGATCCCGCCTCCGATCCCCCCGCCCGTCTTCCGGGTGATGGTCTTCGAAGACGTGTCGCTCGATCTCCCGACGCAGTACCCGGTCGTCACGCTGATCGAGAACGAGCCTCCGCTGCGTTCGCTGGTGTTCCCGGTTGGCCTCGCCGAAGGCACGGCACTGGCCCTGGCACTCCGCAGAATGGAGTCGCCCCGCCCCACGACCCATGAGCTGTTCATGGAGGTGATGCAGCGAGGGCGCATCGACGTCATCGCGCTGCGCCTGAACGGGCGGGAGAACGGGAACTATCTGGCGGAGCTCGACGTGATGACACCCCTGGGGCGGGAGCGCATCCCCTGCCGACCGTCCGACGGTCTCGTGCTGGCCCTACGCATGCCGGTGTCGGCGCCCATCCTGGCGGACGAGCGCCTCTTCGAGGAACCGGGCGACGTCGTGCCGCTCTGGGACGGGTAGAGGCCGGGGCAGCTGGTCGACGCACCTAGGTGGCGGCCACCATGGGGCGTTCGCCCGGTTGTGAGACCCCCGAGGCCTGTTCGGCGGCGATCGTCTTGGCCCCCTCGTCGGAGATGCGCAGCAGCAGGGCGATGAGGATGTAGTTGGCCACGATCGACGAGCCGCCGTAGGCCACGAACGGCAACGTGATGCCGGTGAACGGCAAGAGCCGCAGCACGCCCGCCATGATGAAAAAGGCCTGGAAGCCGATGATGATGGTCAGGCCCGTGGCCAGGAGGCGGGAGAAGTCCGATCGGGCCGCCTGGGCGATGCGCAGGCCGGCCCCGACCAGCAAGATGAAGGCGAAGACCACGACGGCGGCGCCGACCATGCCCATTTCCGACCCGATGGCGGCGAAGATCATGTCGGAAGTGAGCTCGGGGACAGTGCCCAAGGAGGCATCCTGCCCCAGCCCGGAGCCACCGAGGCCCCCGGACCCCAGACCGAACCAGCCCAGCCGAAGTTGGCCCCCGCCCACGTTGGGGTTGGTGGTGGTCTGCCACGGGTCCAGCCACTCGTTCACCCGCAGGTGCACCTGGTTGAAGTAGCGGGCGGCCACGTAGGCCCCGACGGCGAACATGACGAACCCGAGCACGAGATAGCCGAAGCGGCCGGTGGCGATCCAGAGCAATCCGATGAAGAGGGTGAACAGGAGGGCGGCGAAGCCGATGTCATTCTCGAGCGCGATGATGGCCATGCCGGCGCCCCAGGCCACAAGGATGGGGAGGAGGGGGCGCGGATCGAGCACGAGTCGATTGCCCAGGCGGGCGGTCGGGATGGCGAGCAGCTCCTTGTTGGCGGCGAAGTACGAGGCGAAGTAGATGCACAGGAGGAGCTTGGCAATTTCGACCGGCTGGAACGACGAGTGGCCGACGTGGACCCACAATTTGGCTCCTCCGCTCCCGCCTTGCCCGGGTAATGGCGTGAAGAAGAGCGGGGCCACCAGCAGGATGCCGGCGGCCAGCAGCAGCAGGTAGCGGTAACGCTCGAGATCGCGGGTGTAGCGGACCGCCAACAGCGTGACGATATAGAGGACGATCCCGATGGCCACCCAGCCGGCTTGGGCCTTGGCATAGGGCGGGTTCCAGCGGGCGATGATGACGTAGCCGATCCCGTTGAGCAGAGCGGCCAGGGGCAGGATCACGGCGTTGGCCTGGGGCACCAACCAGCGGTTGGCCATGTGGGCGACGAGGGAGAGCCCGAGCAAAATCCCCAGGAATGGGCCGATGTGCGGCGGGATCTTGGACTTGGCTCCCAATTCGGCAATCACGTAGAGGGCCGCGGTCAGCAGCGAGGCGAAGATGAGCAGGCCCAGTTCGGTTCGACGCTTCGGCTTAGGTCCCGTCACATAGCGGGGAAACCGGGTGTGACGCGGGGGACCGGGCACTCTCCGGATCGTAGCGGTGCGAAGTAGGCTGGAGGGTGACGCAATGGTTGTTGACCCCACTCTCAAGACACGCACAGCTAGGCCCAGTGCATCCGAACGACCTGCACCGCCCACGTACCAGCAGATAGAGGCGTTCGGAGTCCAGCGGTTCACGAATCGGGAACAATCGCGCCTGGACTTCGGGGCTCGTCTGCTCGACCTGGCCGAGGACGACGGTGTCCCGCTGCTGGAGCGGACGAAGTTCTTGGCCATCTTCAGCGAGCTGCTGGACGAGTTCTTCCAGGTCCGGGTGGCCGCCTTGGAGGACCAGGTGGCAGCCGGAGTGCGGACCCGGTCGGTCGACGGCCTCCGACCCGGCGAGCAACTCAAGATGATCCGGACCCGGGTCGAGGAACAGGTCAAGCGCCAGGACGCCATCTTCCTCGACCACGTCGTGCCGGCGTTGGCCGAGGCCGGCGTACGCCTCTCGGACTGGTCCTCGCTCGATGACGACGACCGGATCCACCTGGTCGACGTCTTCGCCCGCGAGATCTTCCCCGTCCTCACCCCGTTGGCCGTCGACCCGGGCCACCCGTTCCCCTACATCTCGAACCTCTCGCTCAACCTGGTGGTCGAGGTGCAGGATCCGTCGACCGGCGAGCGTCGCATCGCCCGGGTCAAGGTCCCGCCCGTGCTGCCCCGCTTCGTGGTCATGCCCGACGGGGAGCGCTTCGTGCCTCTCGAACAGGTGATCGCGGCTCATCTCAACACCCTGTTCCCCGGCATGACGGTGGGCGAGCACCATGCGTTCCGGGTCACCCGCAACGCCGACCTGGCCCTCGAAGAGGATGAAGCGGACGACCTGTTGGTGGCGATCGAGATGGAGTTGCGCCGCCGGCGCTTCGGCCGGGCCTTACGCCTCGAAGTCGGGGCCGACATGAGCGACGAGGTGGTGGACCTGCTGGCCACCGAGCTCGATGTCTCGAGCGACGGCGTCTATCGCGTCCGCGCTCCACTCGACCTGGGCGGCCTGTGGGGCGTCTACGCCCTCGACCGTCCCGACCTCCACGAGGACACCTGGACCCCGATGACGCCGCCCGGCCTGGCCACGGCGGCCCACGAACCGACCGAGTTCTTCGCCATGCTGCGCGAGCGAGATGTTCTGGTGCACCACCCCTACGACTCGTTCGCC
>DASZJQ010000018.1:0-7156 GCA_035947875.1 Acidimicrobiales bacterium | reverse complement strand
ACCCCGGCGTGGTCGCTGAAGTCGTTGATGCCCTCGATGGCCGTCACCGTGGCCGAGACGGTCGGCGGCTGGAGGAAGAAGCGGTAGCCGATGCGGTCGGTGGCCACGGGCCCGTCGACGGACACCGGCTCGCCCAGGGCCACCCGCAGGGTGAGGTCGAGCAGGCTGACGCCGGCGGCCCGCTCCAGCATCTCGGGCACACCGCCGCCCATCCGTCCGTTGACCTCGATGATGCGAGGCCCGTCGGGTGTGAACTTGACCTCGGTGTGCAGGCACCCGGTGCGTACCCCGAGGGCGTCGATGGCCCGGGTGGCCAGGTCCAGGACGGCCGAGCGGCTCCCGGCGTCGAGGGCGGCGGGGATGAAGAACCCGGTCTCACGGAAGTTTTCGGCCGGCGGGAAGCGGCCGGTCAGGGCCAGGTGGCTGATGGCGCCGTCGGCCACCACGCTCTCGACCGACACGTAGCCGGCGTAGGGGTCGCCGGCCCGGGCCGGATCGTCGGCCAGGTAACCCTCGAGGACCATGTCGGGGCGGCCCGGGCCGAGGGTGTCGAGCAGCTTCTTGAGCTCGGCACCGTCGCGGACCAGGAAGGTGTAGCGGCTGCCCTGGGCCGAGCGGGGCTTGAGGACGGCGGGCCACCCCACCTCGGCCTCGACGGCCAAGAGCTCGGGCTCGGACTGGTCGGGGCGGACGAGGTGGCAGGGGGGCATGTCGAGGCCGGCGTCGGCCAGGGCCCGGCGCTGGTGGGCCTTGTCGGTGAGGGCGGTGGCGGTTGCCGGGCTGTGGAAGGGGAGGCCCAGCCCCTCGGCCACACGGGCCAGTTCGACCATGCCGGCGTCGAGGTAGGTGGTCATGCCGGCGGGCTCCCAGTCGGCCAGGATCTTGACCGCCTGCTCGGTGCTCATGCCCTCGAGGTCGACAACGGGGCCGAACCGGTTGAGGAATTCGGCCATCTCGCCCCTCCCCGGCACGGCCGTGTCGATCATCCACAGCAGGTCGCAGAGGCCGGCGGCCGCTTCGACCAGCTGCATCGCGGGAACGCAACACGGCTCGTAGCCCAGCGCCACCAGCGGCCGCGCCCGTCCGGTCGTGGAATCCATCATGTACTCAGCCGATGACGGCCTCGACGCAGTCCTGGGCGTCGTAGACGGCCCGGAGACGGCTGCGGGGCGAGGGCAGGTAGTGGGTGAAGTAGCGGCACCCCTCGGTGAGCACGCCCAGCAAGGAGAGGTTGGGCTGGAGCCGGGCCTCGGTGTCGTAGGGGTGGAAGTTCTCATTGAGGGCCACACTGCCCACGGGCGTGTCACCGTAGCTGAGCTGGGTCAGCCTTCCCTTGGCGTAGAGACGGTTGAGCAGGGGCGAGGTCGACCGGGCCAGCGAGGGCATGTCGAGATGGCCCCGCACCACCTCGTCGACCGTCACGGCCGTCGGCTCGTCGAGGGCCGTGGAGCTCAGGCGGACGCCGTCGGGGCAGGCGGCCAGCTCCGGGTTCGGTCCGAGCGGGATGCGCACCACCCCGGCGTCGAGCAGCCCCAGCAGCTGCTGGGAGCGCATGGGTGGCGGACCCGCCTCCAGGCGGTTGATGCGGCCCCGCACGTTGGACTGGAAGTCGACGTAGGAGTCGAGGGACAGACCACCGAACTCGATGACCGAACGCAGCTGGTCCCGGAGGATGCGCAGCACCTCCTCGGCCGCCTTGACCGGGCTCCCCCCGGGTCGCAGGGCCTCGGTGAGATCGGCCTCGATCATGTCGTAGACCTGGCCCTGGTAGTCGGCGGCCGACGTGTAGTGGCGGTCTGACCCGGCGAAGACGTGGGTGACCGGGTCGAAGCGCCCGTAGCGCGGCTCGAGACTGTCGACGGCCTTCTCGTAGTGCCCGTTGACCCAGCCTTGGCGGAGGACGGCGCGGACCTCGGTCGACTCGTCGTCGCCCCCGGCCAGCAAGGCGGCGTGTAAGTACCAGCGCGCCTGCATCTCGGCGAAGATGAGGGGGAGGAGCTCGGCCCGGAAGTCCACGTGCCGCCGCACCGGCGACCCGCCCGGGTTGGTCAGCGCCGCGAACTCCTCGGGGGTGCACACCACCGGCTGGTACTGGCCGTAGGGGTCGACGCCGGTGGCCGACTTGGCGCAGTGGGGCATGCCCGAGCGCGAGTGGAGGGTGATGGTCGGCTCCCGGCCCGAGGGCACGTACCGCAAGCGGTCGGCCCGGTCGCAGCGGTCCTCGAAGGTCCCGCCTCGTCCGATGGTGAGGGCGGTGAGGACGTCGTAGCCGACCAGGCCCATGCCGGCCACGGCTACCGAGGATCCGGCCGGAGCGCTCTGGTCGAGGCACTCGATGGGGTAGGCCGGCTGGTAGTGCACGCCCCCGTCGGCCCCGGGCTCATGGTTCCAGGTGTGCCCCGAGGTCAGCACCACGTGGTCGACGGTGAGGGTGGTGCCGTTGTCGAGCAGCACCTCCTCGCGCCCCTGGAGGGCCGGCGAGATGTCGACAGCCGCCGCGTAGTGCCGGACGATCTCGAGGTTGGGCGGGGCGTAGGCCACCAGCGTGTCGTAGAACCAGACCAGGTACTCGCCCATCAACCGCCGGGGCAGGTAGTCGGTGGGCAGGATGGGGTCACCCCCGGCGCCGATGCGGCACTCGTAACCCACCCAGCGGTAGCCGCGGACCACCGCCCACGGGTGCAGGCCCACGGCGTAGGGGGGGAGGGCGTCCCCGTCGGGGGCGACGTAGAGCGAGAGCTGACCGCAGGCGTTGTTGAGCACCAGGAAGTCGGGCTGCTCGGCGGAGTAAACCCCGCCTCCGAGCTGAGCAGGCTCGACCACGTGCACCCGCACCGGCGTCCCTACCCGCCGGGCCCGGCTCACCGTCCGCTCCAGGACGCACAGACCCCACGAGCCGAGCCCCACGATGGCCATCTCGATCATCGGACGCGTCCCATCCACGCCACCTCAGATCGGCGGCCGCTGGCTGATCTCTGCGTTCGAGCCCGCTTAGACCGGCTTTCCTCGCTCGCGGCCGCGGTGAGTCGGCGGACCGCGTGTACCAGCTCGTCGACATCGTGGGTCGTGGTGGCAAAGGAGGTGACGAAACGGACGACACCTGGCTCCCAACGGCCGTGGTAAAAGTCGTAACCCTGGTCCAGAAGTCCGTCGATGACCTGCTGGGGCAGGCGGCAGAAGAGGATGTTCGCCTCTGGCGTGCCCGCAAGGCGAGTGCCGGGAATGGACTTCAGCCCCTCTTCGAGCCGCGCGGTCATCGCATTGGCGTGCCAGGCATTGCGCAGCCACAGATCGTCGGCGAGGTAGGCGTCGAGCTGGGCGGCGGCGAAACGCATCTTGGCGGCGAGTTGTCCGGCTCGCTTAGCCCGGAAGCTGAGCTCGGTGGTCAGGGAGCGCTCAAAGACGACGATCGCATCGGCGGTTATGCTCCCGTTCTTGATGGCGCCAAAGGACAGCATGTCCACGCCGGCGCGCCAGGTTAGCTCGGCGGGGTTGCAGCCCAATGCGGCGATGGCGTTGGCGAGGCGGGCGCCATCCATGTGAACGCGCAGGCCCGCCTGCTTCGCAATGCCGGCCAGGTGTCCGATCTCGGCGGGGGTGTATACCGCGCCGGTCTCGGTTGCCTGGGTGAGGCTCAACACCGAGGGTTGCACGCTGTGCACGTCTCCGACCTTGCGGTGCACTGCGGCCTGCAGCTCGTCGGCGTCGATCTTGGCGTTTTCCCCACCCAGGGCAATGAGTTTGGCGCCCCCTGTGAAGAACTCCGGTGCGCCGCACTCGTCGTTGTTGATATGGCTGTCGCGGTGGCATAACACGCTGCCCCACGGTGGGGTCAGCGCGGCCAAGCTCAATGCGTTCGCCGCCGAGCCGGTGGAAACAGGGAGCAGATCGACGTCGCAATCAAAGATCTCGCTGAAGCGGCGTCGTGCGCTCAAAGTCCAACTGTCGGTGCCATAGGGCGGTGCCTGCCCGGATGCCGCCGCTGCAAAAGCTGCAATGATCTCGGGTGCACCACCGGCGGTGTTGTCGCTGGTGAAGCAGCGACTTTCCATACCCGCGACTAACTCCATCGGGACAGCGCTCATGTGCCGTCACCTTCTCCGAGCGTCAAAGGCAGCCTGACGCTCCTGCAGCAACCCTCCCACCGTTGCGGGCACACGTTTTCAGGCACCTGAATGGCTCCTTCCCGTATTCCCGGCGACCACTGCAGACCCAACGCCCTGCAGGTCTCCAGCCGTCAACGCCAGCATTTCTGCCTGTGGGGTCACCAACGACCTCGGGCCGCTGCGCCTATGGACTCCAAGACCTTCGAACCCGCATGCAGTTTCCGGACCATTTCGTTAAAGGCCTCGGATCGAGCTCGTAATCGATGAACATGCAGGCAGCGGCGTTGGCCTACCGGCACGCACGGTCCTGCAGCAGTGCCGTCAATGAAGATTTCAGCCATCGTGGAACCATCACCTCCCGTATACCTCGTGGACCAGGGTTCAGGCATAGTGCCGGCGTACGCATGAGTAGTGCACTACCTGTTTTCTGCCCAGCATTCGGCCCTGACCGCCTGTTATGCACGGGAGCCTATGGTCCTTTGAGCTGGTGTCAGCAGATTTGAGACAAGTAGAGTAGGGGGGGCGCGCACGTGGAGTATCGGGGCGTACACGTGGAGTAGTAGGCGCAGCCAATGGTTGCCTGGAGGTTCGCCATCCGGGTCCACGCGCTGGTTCTTGACCATGAGGTCGATGACTTCAGCGCTGGGCCGCTGCTGCTGATCCCCTCGGCACCGAAGCAGACACTCATGTCTGTGGAAGCTTTCGCGGGTTCTCTCGGCGGCGAGCAAATGCTCACCGAAGTGGAGCCCGCTAGCGCGGCATTGCGTTCTGCGAGTGCGTTTTTCGCCTCGGGACTGCTACCTCTAGCGCGGGGGACTCGGCCAGCCCCATGCTGGTCATGAGGTTCGTTGCTGAACACCCCGTCGCGACGTGCTACGTCGTCTTATGTCCGGGTCCGATCCAGACTTAGTAAGTGGATGAGCTGGTCGCGGCTGTTGATGCAGAGTTTGCCGAAGATGCGGTAGAGGTGTCCGTCCACCGTCCGCACCGAGACAAACAGCCGATCGGCGATCTGACGGTTGGATAAACCGGCCGCGACCAGCATCGCAATCTCGCGCTCACGGCCGCTGAACGACAGTGGGCGGGCCGCAGATTCCACCGCCGGTGTTCGAAGTCCGCACTGGCTGGCCAGCCAATATGCTCGCGTCGACGACGCCACTTCTTTGCCGCGGTTACCACTGCGGGCATGGTCGCCCGCGGCCTGCGCCGCCGCGTCGGCAGCAAGCGTCAAGGCACCGATATCGGCAAACCGACTGGCGGCGGCGTCGAGCAGGTCGCCATCCTGGCGAGCCAGGCCGCGGGCTTGGATAGCGATCGCCTCCGCCAGCGGAGTATTCAGCATCCTGGCGAGCTCCTCCAGCCGCGCGGCGTGCGAACAATCGCCGAAGCGGACAGCGATATGCAGAATCCGCATCTCGACGGCATGCATCCCGGATTGTCGGGCGATCTGCGCGGCCCGCGCGAACCGCTGCCTGCGACTTCGTCCCGAAACTGACGACCTCGCCTCGCTACGCGCCAACCCCGAACGGCTTCTGCTTGCCGGCGTCAAGATGGCGCTCCGTGATCTGGCGCGCCGCTGGAAAGCCCTCGACACCGAAATCAAGACCCTCAATCAGCAGATCGCAGCACTAGTCTGCTTGGCGGCACCAGAGCTGGTCGAACTCTTCGGAGTCGGTATCGAGCTCGCGGGGCAGTTTCTGGTCACCGCCGGTGACAACCCCCAACGCATCCCACACGAAGCCGCTTTCGCCAAACTCTGCGGCGTTGCACCTGAGCCCGCCAGCAGCGGTCGGACCACCGGGCGACATCGCCTATCCCGTAGTGGAGACCGACAGGCCAACAGCGCGCTCTACATCGTCACCATCGTCCGCATGCGTCACCACGAACCCACCCGCGCCTACGTCGAACGACGGACCAACGAAGGCCTCAACAAACGCGAGATCATCCGCTGCCTCAAGCGCTACATCGCCCGCGAAATCTACGCCAATCTCCCACGCCCAGAAACCAACTCGGCCGCCCGCACCGCAGCCGCTTGACAAACATAGGACATCGAGCGCTTTCACCAGACCCTCAAAAAGTGGCTCACCAGCCAACCCAAAGCGGCGACAATCGTCGAGCTACAGACCCAGCTCGACACCTTCACCGAGATCTACAACCGTCGCCGCCCGCACCGCGAACTGCCCCACCGCGCAACCCCGGCCACCGCCTACACCGCCCGGCCCAAAGCCGCCCCTGGCGAACGCGGCGACACCCACAACCGGGTGCGCACCGACCGCGTCGACCAATTCGGAAAACTCACCCTGCGCCACGCCGGCCGCCTGCACCACATCGGCATCGGCCGAACCCACGCACGCATCCGCGTCCTCGTGCTCGTCCAAGATCTCGACATCCGAATCATCAACGCCGCCACCGGCGAACTCCTCCGCCAGCTAACACTGGACCCCACCAGGGACTACCAACCCCGCAACGTCCCCACCGGCCGCCCAAAGAAAAAACCAAACCCTAAACGAGGGTTCGGACCTATTCCGATGTCTTGAGACATCACAGGGCGGAACTCAGGGGATTCGAACCCCAGTCTCTACCTGCGGAAATACGTTCCGACCTGCAGGTTCACTGCGTCTCGATCCGCTTCGATCGTGCTCGTTACCTGCGGTTTTGTTCTCGTGTCTTGACGGCGTCAAGAGGAGTCAAAGCATGCGCGCATTGTCCGCTGCAGCGGCGAAAGCTTCTTAAAGCCTTCCGGGTCTCTGCCCACACCTGTATCGACCCAGTTCGCCTGCATTTTCGTCAGACCTCTACCTACGGTACCGTAAGTTACGGTACCGTAGGTAACGTGACAACTTTGCAGACCAGCCTGCTGACGGAACTCCAGCCCGTCGTGGCAGCCAACCTCGACCGCCACCTCAGCATGGCGAAGGACTGGCAGCCGCAAGACTACGTGCCCTGGTCACGCGGGCGTGACTTCGCCTTCCTCGGCGGCACCGACTGGCAGCCTGAGGACTCGCCGCTCGACCCGGTCGCGCAGACGGCGATGATCGTCAACCTGCTCA
>DASZJQ010000017.1:0-8318 GCA_035947875.1 Acidimicrobiales bacterium | reverse complement strand
GGTGACCGTGATCGTCGACACCCCGGCGGGGACACTCCACTGCTGGGTCGTCCCGGCCGTCCCGAAACCGACCGTGCACGTGGTCGCGCCACAGACCGGTGTGGGGTCAGCCGACGCCGGTGCGGCGCGGATCACTCCGGTCGCGAGCACGCCCAGCGCTGCGGTGACGACCAACCCGGCGAGCACGCCACGATTGATCCGGTGAAACGGAACGACGACGTGCACCTGCGGCTCTCCTTCGAACAGCGGCCCAATCAGGCATCCCTGAAGTGGCGAACACGCTATGGCGGTCCGCTGAGGAAACGGTGGATGCAGGCGTCGTCAGGCACGATCCAGCTTCGCTGTGCACGTTGTCCGACCGGAAAACCCTGTCTCCCCGATCCTTTGGCCCTTGGCTTACTCGGAGGCTGAGCGTCCGGCCAGGGTCGCTATTTCCGCCTCTTCCGCGGCATCTCTCCAGTGAGAATTTCGTACAGGGTGACTTCGCGCGTCCATTGGTCCCGCTGGGTTGAGAGGTGGAATCCGGCCGTGCGCACGACGCGATGCCACCGGTGCCCGACCCTGTCCTTGGCCCACAGAGTGAACAGGATCAGCGGAGCGAAGGTGGCGAGCACGATACTCATCGCGCATATCTTGAGTCCCCGTGACATTGTCTCCTGCCCTTCCTGTACCGGAACCGCAGGCGCCATAGCCCGCGGCACGTGGGCCGTTCATTCCCCAGAGGCACTCTAAGGGAACATCGCTCCATATGGCCGCCGAAATCAGTCAGCTCCTGACAGAACTCTCGGCCCTGTCGCACCATGATGGCAGGCCCGAGACAGTCCGACCTCACCCGAACGTAGTGATTCCGTGACACAAGTCGGCCATGCCACAGGACGGCCTGCGTGTGGCGATGCGGTACCGGTACCCACCAGGCAGCGCGCTCTCGAGCCTTCCCGGCCCGTCAGGGCAAGACGAACCGGAGCTGGTTCCGCAGGTAGGCCAACACCTGTTGAGAGACGACCTCCCCGCCGGCGGCCGTCATATGGGTGCCATCGGGAGCGCGCACATTGACCACCTCGCCCGATCCGTTGGTGATGAAGGCCGTGTAGGTGCCCGGCGGATTCCCGAGGAGGGCCCAGGTGCTGAGGTAGTTGACGGGCGGCTTGGCGAGCGCGGCCTGTTGCTGCACGATCGTGTTCAGGTCGTCCATTTTGGCGGACAAATCGGCGTTCTGCATGGGTGGCATGCCGACCCAGATCACCTTGGCGCCACCACTGCCGGCCAGTTGCATGAAGGCGGCCACGCGGGCCGTGTACATGGGGTTCCATTGCGGCGAGGTGTACGGGACGTCTGGCGGGCCGGGAAAGTCCTGTGGGTCGTTGGCCCCGATCATGATCACCACGACCTGGGGAGTGACCTTGGCCAGGTCGGACTGCAGCTCCGCCGGCCAGTTGAAATAGTCGGGACGGGTGAGCCCGGTGCTCTCATGGGCATCGAGGGTGGCGGTGACCACGCCGGTATTGGCCAGATCGTTCTGCAACGGTCCGCCCAGGTCGATCCCCAGCGAGTCGCCGACGATGAGGACACGCAGGGGGTTGGCGGCACTCGGATGGAGGGCGGAGACCGTCGTGGTCGACGTGGTGGTCGATCCACCCGGATCGGTGGACGGTGTGGGGCCTCCCGCCGGGAACGTGTGCTGGTGGTGCGAGGGACCGATGGAGCTCACCACCGAACCGTTCCCGGGCCGGTTGCCGGTTCGCCCCGTGGCGGCATCGGTCTCCGAGACGATGCGCGAGAGCTGCAAGCCCCGGCTCGTGGCCGCGATCGGCCCGAGAATGTCGAGCGCCACCGTGCGGCGCGTCCCCACCGGGGAGACCTGCGCGTTGTGCTGCAGGGTGGGGGCAAAGAGGAGCAACCAGACGCCGAAGGCCAGCACGCAGATCATGAGGACGCGAGGCCAGGGCAACCGGACGCGCGTGGCGGCGACCTCAGCGGAGACGAGCTCGGTCGGTGGAGTGGTGTCGGGCACGGTCAGAACCGGTAGTAGATGAAAGGAGCCACTCCGGCGGGTCCGAAGGTGGTGATACCCAGCAGGGCAAAGGCGAGCACCCCGATTTGTAGCGCAACATGCTGCCGGGAAAACGTCGCCTGCAGTCGGGCCACGTCGAGGGTGGGGACGTACTGCAGGGCGATGCTGCCAAAGATGATGGCGACCAGCAGGGGCGTGACCAGGGGTGACGGCTCGCCCCAGCCGGTCACCATGCGGCCAAGGACGGCGAACGCCTGGGAGAGTCCCGACGAGTTGAAGAACACCCAGCCCAGGCACACGAACTGGAAGGTCAAGAACCGCTGCACCCAGATGCGCACCGGCCCGTCGGCCACGGGCGGGAGACCGCGCTCGACCCGCCGGCGTCGTTGGAGATGACCGACCACCTGGCCCAAACCGTGCAGGGCCCCCCAGAAGACGAACGTCCACGCCGCGCCGTGCCACAGTCCGCCCAGCACCATGGTGATCATGATGTTGCGCATCGTCTTGCCTTCGGAGCCGCTGCTGCCGCCCAGGGGGATGTAGAGGTAGTCGCGCAGCCATCGGGACAGCGTGATGTGCCAGCGGCGCCAGAAGTCCTGCAGGTTGCGCGCCGTGTAGGGCGCGTCGAAGTTGATGGGGAACCGGATGCCCAGGAGGAGGGCGAGCCCGATGGCGATGTCGGTGTACCCGCTGAAGTCGCAGTAGATCTGCACGGCGTACCCCCAGGCCGAGAAGATCGCTTCGGGCGCGGAGTGCTGCGAGGGGTCGGTGAAGACCGGGGTGACGATGGCGCTCGCCACATACGACGAGATCACCACCTTTTTGAACAACCCGGTCATGATCAGCCACAGGGCCCGCGAGTAGTCGATCTGGTCGGGGTCGCGTCGCTTGCGCAGTTGTGGCAGGAGCTCGTTGCCCCGCACAATCGGTCCGGCCAGCAGATGAGGGAAGAAGGAGAGGTAGAGGGCCAGGTCCAACGGACGCGCCGGCTCCAATGCTCTCCGGTAGATGTCCACCACATAGCTCACCGCCATGAAGGTGAAGAACGAGATGGCGATCGGGAGCGCAACCTGCAGCAACGGCATCTGTCGGCCGAGTCCGATGGCGTGGGTCAGGTTGTCCAGGTTGACCGAGACGAAGCCGTAGTACTTGAACCAACCGAGCAGGGCGAGCAGGGCGGAAACCGAAATACCCATGGCCCAACGTCGGCTTCGCTCGGTCCTCGTGGCCATGATCGCCACGCCACCGAAGTGGGCCACGGCGGTGGTGGTCAACAGGAGGAGGCAGTAGCTCCAACCCACCCACCCGTAGAAGAAGTAGCTCAGACCGATCATGGCCAGCTTCCACGGAACGGCGTAGGGGTTGAGCAGCCAATTCACCGTAAAGGCGATGGCGAAGAAGATGGCGAAATCGAAGGTGGGAAAGAGCATGGTGGGCGGTCGGAAAACTCAGCCGACTGTACTGCCGACCCCCGGTTCAGCTGTGCCACCCGAGCCGGCTGTGCCACCCGAGCCAAAAGGACCACCCACGACCCCGGTGACACCGGCGACCCCGGTGGCCGGCACGCCCCCGAGTCCGGGCGGCGCCACCACGGGTCGGGACCATAGAAGCTTGTCTGGGCGCGACCGGCTCGCGCCAACAGCACCGACAGACGACACAAGGCCGCCGACTCCGCTCGTCGATGCCCTCGCCGCGACCGGCCCGAGGGGCCGGCCCGGCCGTTACCCCTTGGCCTTGAGCGCCTCGATCAATTGCGGGAGCACCTTGTGCACGTCACCCACAATGCCCAGATCGGCCACCGAGAAGATGGGCGCCTCGGCGTCCTTGTTGATGGCCACGATGTTCTTGGAGCCCTTCATGCCCACCAGGTGCTGGGTGGCCCCCGAGATCCCACAGGCCACGTACACGGTCGGCTTGACCGTCTTCCCGGTCTGGCCCACTTGATGCGAATAGGGCACCCAGCCCGCGTCGACAATGGCCCGGCTGGCGCCGGCCGCACCATGCAGCAACTTGGCCAGCTCTTCGATCATCTCGTAATTCGCGGCTTCGCCGAGGCCCCGACCACCCGAGACCACCACGGCCGCCTCGTCCAGCTTGGGGCCACTGCGCTCTTCGACATGGCGCTCGGTGATGCTGGCGCCATTGGACGCGCCGGTGTCGGGCGCCGGGGCCGCCACGACGTCGGCGGCGCCGCCTGCGGCCGATTCGGGGGCGAACGACTTGGCCCGTATGACGAAGATGCCCGGACCCTCTCCGGTGAAGCGGGCCGTCACGATCTGGCTGCCGCCGAAAATCGGATGCTGGCTGGCCAGCGTGTCCCCGGCCACCAGGCCGGTGACGTTGGTCAGCACCGGGACATCGAGCCTGGCCGAGAGCCGGCCGGCCACATCCCGACCGTCATAGGTGGCGGGGATGAGGATGGCGTCGGGCTTGTTGCCGGACTCGATCAGGGCGGCCATGGCCGCGGCCACCGGGACGCCGGGCAGCGAACCACCGAGGTCGCCCACGTCGTAGACCGTGGCAGCGCCGTACTCACCGAGGGCACCGGCCAGCGAGGCCACGTCGGCCCCCCACGCCACGGCCTCGACCGTCCCCGCCAGTGAGCGGGCCTCGGTCAACAGCTCCAGCGTGATCGGCGTCGGACCTCCCTCGCCCGCTTCGGCCAGCACCCAGATTTTCTCGATCGCCATCTCAGATCACCTTCAACTCTTCGAGGAAGGTGACGACGCGCTGCGCCCCGTCCCCTTCGTCCACCACGATCTCACCGGAGCCACGCGACTCCGCCTCGGCGACGTCGGTGATCTCCTGACGACTCCCGGCCGCACCCACCTGCGAGGTGTCCAGCCCGAGGTCGGCCACGGTGAGATTGTCCACCGGCTTCGACTTCGCCGCCATGATCCCCTTGAACGACGGATAGCGGGGCTCGACCACACCGGCGGTCACCGTGACCACCGCCGGCATGGGGCAGACCACCTCGTCGAATCCCGCTTCGGTCTGGCGTTCCACCTTGACCGACGTGCCGTCGATGGCGATCGACTTGGCAAAGGTCACCGAGGGCAGCCCCAGCAACTCGGCCACCTGCACCGGTAACGTCCCGGTGTAGCCGTCGGTCGATTCGGTGGCCATGACGATGAGGTCCGGATTGGCCCGCTTGATGGCGGCCGCCAGCACCTTGGCCGTCCCCAGAGCGTCGCTGCCGGCCAGGGCTTCGTCACTGATCAAGATGGCGTTGGCCGCGCCCATGGCCAGCCCGGTGCGCAGGCCAGAGGTCTCGCCCCCCGGGGCCATGGACACCAGGGTGACCGCGTCACCCTCTCCCCCGGCCAGCTGCAGGGCCATTTCCACCCCGTAGTTGTCGGAATCATCCATGATCAACTTGCCGGATCGGTTGAGGGTCTTGGTATCGGGATCGAGGACGCCAGGGGCGACCGGATCGGGGATCTGTTTCACGCAGACGACGACGTTCATGGCTTTCCATCCTTCCCGACCGGACCCGTCTCTCGCCATTCGACGGCCCCAACGGCCATTGGATCAAGCGCCAGACGGCCTCTGGGACATCAGGGGAGGCCGGCGCGGGCGATCGCAACGGCTTCGACCAGGTTGTCGGTGATCACGGCATCGACGCCGAGGGCGACGAAGGCGGTCACATCGCGCGCCGCGTTCACCGTCCACACGTTGATCGCCAGCCCGACCGCATGCGCCCGCTCCACCAGATCGGCGGTGACTTCGGTCACGAAGGGGTGGACCGCCGTCCAGCCGGCATCAGCGGCCCGCAGGAGGCCGGCGTCCACATCGCTCAGGAAGGGCCAGAGCTCGCCGAGGGCCAACCGATCATCGGCCCGCTGAACGGCGTGCAGGACCGGTACCTCGAAGGACGACACGATCACCCGATCGGTCCACCCGGCCTCGGCGATCTCACGGGCCGCCTCGGCCGCCACCAGGTCGGGGTGGTCTGTCCGCCCTCCGGGGTCGCCCTTGATCTCCACGTTGACCACCATGCCCTCGCAAACGGCCAGGACGTCGGGCAGGAGCGGGACGTGGGCCGGCAGTTCTGGCACGCGGAGGGACGAGAGCGGGCCGAGGCCGTCAATCTGGGCATCGTGGTGCACGGCCAGCGCTCCATCGGCAGTCAGATGGACATCCAGCTCGACCCCGTCCGCCCCGAGACGCCCGGCCTGGACGAAGGCGTCGATGGTGTTTTCGACGAAGCCGTCCGTGTACCCCCGATGGGCGAAAACCGCCGTCACAAGAGCCGTCTTCCCTGCGTGTCACCCATCTTTCTCCTCCTGTTCGGAAATTTCACCAAACTGCTTGCCAGCACCGCGAGCAGCCATTACCCTCTTCTCGTCAATCCCTTCTCACTGACGGGCACCAGTTTCGGTCCGATCATGTGAAAAGGATCACAACCGCGTGGGTGGAGGCTCCCAATGGCTCTCATGTGGAACCGGACGGTCGACTGGGATGCAGACGACTGGCGCCGCGCCGCAGCATGTCGCAACACCGAACCGGACCTGTTCTTCCCGGTCGGCACGACCGGTCCAGCCGTCGACCAGATCGACGCCGCCAAGCGCGTGTGCCGTTCCTGCGAGGCGCTCGAGCCGTGCCTCGATTTCGCCCTCGCCACAAATCAGGAGTCCGGCGTCTGGGGTGGCACGTCCGAGGAGGAGCGCCGCAAGTTGCGCAAGGCGTGGCTGGCGGCTCGCCGTTCACAACGCACCTTCTAACCCGGTCATCGCGCTCTTTCTGAGCCGGTCACCGCGCACCATCTGAGACAGCGCACCTTCTGAGACAGCCGTCGCGGCGTTCCCCGCGCTCGATTGGCTCGATGGCTCGATCGGCGGGGCTATCGCGGGGCACGCACGGGGACCGAGATCAGGACCCGGGTACCGCCGCCCTCTGATTCGGGGAGCGACACCATGCCGATGTCGCCTTCGAGCTGGCTCTCCACCAGGTCGCGCACGATGGACAGGCCCAGGCTGGTGGACCGTTCGAAGTCGAACCCCTCGGGCAGGCCCACCCCGTCGTCCTGCACGGCCACGGTGAGCTCGGTTCCGGTATTGGCCATCGTCACCACCACGTGACCCACCCGAGCCGAGGCTCCGTCCCGGGCGGCACCGGTCCCGTCGGTGCTGCCGGACCCGTCGTCGGCCGGATGGGGTTCGAACCCGTGCTCGACGGCGTTCTGCAACAGCTCGGCCACCGTCACGGCCAGTGGCGTGGCCACGTCCGCCGTCACGTCGCCCAGGTCGCCCGAGGTCGAGATGACGATGGGCTGGGCCGACACCACCGAGTCCTCGGCCATCTGGACCAGCGAGACCACGATCTCGGCGAACGGCACCTGCTCGGTCGGATCGCGGGAGAGGATCTCGTGCACCAGGGCGATGGAACGCACCCGTCGCTCAGCCTCGCGTAAGGCGATCCGGGCGGCCCGGTCATCCACCCGGCGGGCCTGGAGGCTCAGGAGGGACGAGATGGTCTGCAGGTTGTTCTTGACCCGGTGGTGCACCTCGCGGATGGCCGCGTCCTTGGACAGGAGCAGCCGGTCCAGCCGCCGGACGTCGGTGACATCGCGCAGGAGGATCATGGCCCCGGTGACCACATCGTGTGAGAGCAGCGGGATGCAGTGCACCAGCACGATCACGTCGGGGCGCCGCTCCACCTCCTCGACCACCGGGCGGGCCGCGGTCAGCGCCCATTCGACCGCCGACTCGTCGATGTCGAGATCCCCGAAGCGCCGGCCCTCCGGAGGCGAGTAGATGCCCATGCGGTGAAAGGCGTTCATGGCATTGGGCGAGGCGAATTCCACCCGCCCGTCGGCATCGACCACGACGACCCCATCGCCCACCCGGGGCGCCTCTTCGGTACCGACATCCTCATCGGGGAAGGGGAAGGCCGACTGGGCCACCATGTCGGCCAGGCGCTCGAAGACATCGAGGTACGTCCGCTCGTAGGTGCTGGTCGGGCCCTTCAACGGCGCCAACGACACCCGGAGCATGACGGCGATCACCGCACCCTCGAACCGCACCGGGATGTTCTCCACCGGCACCCGCTCGCCGATGATCGGGTGGTGGATATTGCCGCGCACGATGTCGCCGGTGTGCAGGCACGTGGCCACCAGGTCCCACTGCGACTCGTTGACCGTCTGGCCCACGAGGTCCTGCTCGACCAGCGTGGGCCGGTTGTTCGGCCGCATCTGGCCCATCACCACCAGCTCGGGGTCCTCGGTGGCCCCGCGGGCGAGGAGCCCGGCCACCGGCACCAGGAGCAAGAGGTCCGAGAACGACAGGTCGGACAACACGCTCCAGCT
>DASZJQ010000016.1:0-9339 GCA_035947875.1 Acidimicrobiales bacterium | reverse complement strand
GCAAGCCGACCCGACCGTGGCCACGAGCACCGGAGCCGCGGGGAGGGGGCCGCACACCTGTGCCGGCGCATCGGTCCTGCCCGCCGTGTCCTCAGTGGCGGTGGCCGTCGAGTTTCCGAGCGGCGTGGTGGTGCCCGAACCCGTGGCGGTGGGGGCCTTGCCACTGCCCGCTGCGGCCGACGAGGCTGCGCCGCTGATGGTGGGGGCGCCTGGGGCATCGAGGGTCAGCACGGAACCGGTGGCCGACACGTTGTAGGTGCCGGGCGTATCCACGGCGCCGGCGCTCGACGTGAAGGCGGCGATGGCAGGGGGGACGATCAGGGCGAGAGCGGCGACCGCGCTAAGCCGACTCCGACCCCTCATATGCGCTGCCCCTTCCCTCCCCGTCGCCTTCCGGGTACTCCTATCCAGATGTGAAACGGGCTGACACCGGGAACCTTGCGCCCCAAGCGGATATTTCGCTGGGCCTCACGGGGCCCCGGGGGTGCGCACGGCTGTCCCGTACGCTGACCGGTCATGGAGTCGGCACTGTTGGGGACGATCTCCTTCACCCCTCTTCATGAGGTTCTGTTGGTTTTGGCGGGTATCGGTGCCGGCGTCTTCAACGGGGTGGCCGGGGGCGGGAGCCTGATCTCGTTCCCGGTGCTGCTGGCGCTGGGCCTCTCCCCGCTGACGGCCAACATCACCAACACGGTGGGCATCTGGCCGGGTTATCTCGGGAGCGCGGCCGGGTTCCGCGACGAGATCTCCGACCAGATGGGCCAGTTCGCGCGCCTCAGTCCGGTCGCCGTTCTCGGCGCGGTGGCGGGCGCCGCCCTGCTCCTGACCACCTCGTCGGCCGATTTCACCGCCATCGCGCCCTGGCTGGTCCTGGGCGCGTCCCTCCTCTTTGCCGCCCAGCCCCTGTTGCGCCGCGCCCTGCGCGGCTCGGGCGGCCCCGCCCGGACCCACCCTGTGCTGCTGATGACCGGCACCTTCGCCGCGTCCGTCTATGGCGGGTACTTCGGCGCCGGCCTCGGGGTCATCCTGCTGGCCATCCTGGGCTTGTGCCTGCCCGATTCCATCACCCGCACCAGCGGGTTGCGCACCGTGCTGTCGATTCTGGTCAATGGCGTGGCCGCCCTCGTCTTCCTCATCCACGGCGGACTGGTCTGGGAAGCCATCCTCTTCCTGGCCCTGGGCAGTGCCGCCGGGGGCTGGATCGGAGCGCGGGTCGCCCTCTCCATCCCGGCCAATGCGCTGCGCGCCGTCGTCGTGGCGGTGGGGCTGGCCACCACGGTCAAGCTCCTCGTCTGACGGGGTTGGGAATACCCGACCAAGTCGCTACGTTTTATGTGTCATGGCTGGTCGCAGCTCACTTTTCAGTTTCCCGAATCCCGTGAACGAGGTGGCGGCGCGCGTGGTGGCCGGCGGCGTCATGGTGCTGGCCCTGGTGACCCTGGCGGCCGATCTACCGGCGCTGCTCATCCCGCTGACGCTCGGCTTTTGGGCTCGGGTCCTGACCGGGCCGACGCTGAGCCCGTTGGGGCAGCTGGCCACCCGCGTCGTGGCGCCCAGGCTGAGCACGCACCCCCACCTGGTACCCGGTCCACCCAAGCGGTTCGCTCAGGGCATCGGGGCCGCGGTGACCACGGCCGCCACCGTGAGCTGGCTGGCCGGTGACTGGTGGGTCGCGCAGATCCTCCTGGGCTTGATGGTGGTCTTCGCCTTCGCCGAGTCGGTGCTCGCCTTCTGTGTGGGCTGCCAGATCTTCGGCTTCTTGATGCGCCGCGGTGTGATCCCCGAGTCGGTCTGCGAAGAGTGCGCCGACATCAGCCGCCGCGTCGCCGCCTAGTCCGGGGAGCTACTCCGACGACTTAGTCCGGGGAGTCGACCACCACCGGGTAGTGGCCCGCGATGGCATCGGCCATACGGCGTCGGTAGGTGCTCCAGGCGTGGTGGGCCGCGGCCTGCGTGATGGGCGCGAGCGCAACGGTCGATCCCGGAGGGCACTGACCCAGCAGCCCGTGGTCGACCACGGCCACCACGGCCACCACCGGGTAGCCGCCCATGGTCGCGTGGTCGGGTAACAGGATCACCGGATCGCCATCGGGTGGGACCTGGACGGCGCCGGTCACGATGCCTTGGGAATCGAGCTCGGTCATGGTCCCGGCGGCGAGCAGGGGCGTCGCGTCTCGCGCCCGAAGGCGAAGTCCGATTCGATTGCTGTCGGCCTGCACCGTGAAGTTCACGGACGCCAACGAGTCGAAGGCGCCCGGGGCAAATCGCTCGGGGTGCGGACCGGGCACCACCCGAAGCACCACTGCCGTCCCGCCCGGTCGCGCCGTCCGCGCTCCCGCGCCGACGTGGTCGCCGAGCGGCGGGCTGATCATGCCGGCGGCCACGTGGTCACCGGCGGCGATCGGGCCGGGTCCCAGACCCGAGAGGAGATCGGTGGCGCAACTCCCGAGGAGGCTGGGCCCGACGAAACCCCCGGCGACCGCCAGGTAGCAACGCAGGCCATCCCGGACCAGCCCCACATCGAGTATCTGGCCCGTTGCCACCGGCACCACCTGGTCCACCGGCACCGGCTGGCCCTGCAGCCGGAGCTCGGGTCGGGCTCCGACCACCGCCACGAACGTCGGGCGGAGGCAACGCAGGGTCGGTCCCTTGGCGGTGGCCTCGAGCGCCACGGCGTCGGGCGGATTGCCCACCAGCCGGTTGGCCAACTCGAAGGAAGTGGGATCGGCCGGGCCGGCGGCCGGCACCCCGATGGCGGCCATGCCGCGCCGACCGCCATCCTGTCGTACCGTGCGCAGTCCAGGCTGGGTCACCACGAACACGGGGTGCGCCGGCCGTTCGGGGGGCCAGGGTTCGGCGGCGGGTGTCGGCGGGGCGGCGATGTCGGCGAGTTCGGCGATCTCGGTCCGGGCCTCGAAGCGCACGTCGTCGCCCGGAGCCAGGCGGGCATACGGGGCCACCCGGGCGTCGAAGAACGGCTCGGCGGTGCGGCCGATCAACTGCCAGCCGCCCGGCGACGCCGACGGGTAGACGGCGGCGTAGCCGTTGGCCAGGGCGATCGAGCCGGCCGGCACGACCGGTCGGGGACGCCGGCGACGGGGGACGCGGGAGAGCTCCTCGGGCAGGCCCTCGAGGTAGGCGAAGCCGGGCGAGAAGCCGACCGCGGCCACGGTGAGGCGCGCCGCCGTCACCAGATCGGCCACCCCGTCCGGCCGGCAACCGGCCATCTCGGCCACCTCGGCCAGGTCGGGACCGTCGAAGACGCACGGGACGGTCACCAGGGTCCCCTCGCCGTGCCGCTGGTCGCGCCCCCACCCGGTGGCGTCGAGCTCGCCCAGCACCCCATCCAGCCACGGGCGGTGCTCGTCGGCGTCGGTCCCGGGGTCGAACCACACCATGACGGTGGCCAGTCCTCCCACCAGCTCGCTGACCGGCGGCGGACGCGACGCGTGGAGGGCCCTGGTCAGCGCCCGGGCGGCCCCGGCGTCTCGCACCCCGACCAGCAGCGCGTGGTCACCGAGGCGGCGAATCTCTCCCACCGGCACCGAGCGCGACCACACGCTGTGTACCTTCTCAGGGTTGGGGATCCGGGGCCGCGACGGTGATGCCGGCCGTGGTCAGCGCGTGACGAACGGCGGTGGCCATGGCCAGCGCCCCGGGCGAATCACCGTGCAGGCAGAGCGTGTCCACCCGGTCGGACAGGGCCAGGGCCTGGGTGGCGGCCAGACCGGGGTCGTCGTAGACCGCGCCCGGGAGCGCACGGTCCATGAGCGTGCCGTCGGCGTTGTAGGCCCGGTCGCAGAAGCCCTCGTCGCGCACCGGCACGCCGGCCTCGGTCACCGCCTGGCGGGCCGGTGCCCCCCACGGCAGCACCACGACGGTGCCCGGTTCACACAGGTCCTCCACCGCGCTGAGCAACATCGTGCACGCATCGCCGCCCTGAGCCACCTCGCCGTACAACGCCCCATGGGGTTTGACCGACACCAGCGGCACGTCACAGCGCAGCGCCATGGCCAGGCAGTCGCCGATCTGGGCCCGCAGGGACCAGGCCAGTTTGTCCGGTGCCATCACCATGGCGCGCCGGCCGAAGCCCGGGCGATCCGGATAGGAAGGATGCGCCCCGACGGCGACGCCACCTCGGCGCGCCGCCTCCATGATCACCCGCATCGACTCCTCGTCTCCGGCGTGGCCGCCGCAGGCCACGTGCACCGTGGTGACGACGCCGAGCAGGTCGAGCTCCACCTGGCGGCCGAGAGGGTCCTCGGCCTCACCGACGTCGGCATTGAGGTCAACCGTCGGTAGTCCCACGGCCCTACCCGGCCTGCTGGGTGTCCACCACCACGCCGTCGCGCAAGGTCACGCTCTGGTACCGGCGGGTCGGGACGCGCGTGCCGCCCATGATCGCACCGGTGACGTTGAGCGGATCCGCGCCGGCCACCACGACCTCTTCGCCACTGGCGGCAAGGCGATGCACCTTGACCAGCTCGGCGGCCGCGTCGGGCAGGGCGTACTGCTCACCCGAGAGTCCGACCACGAAGCGGCCGCCCAGGGCGACGCCGCGCGCCTCGAGGCGCCGGAGCGCCCACACCACCTCGCGCCAGGGCACGTGGAAGGACTCCCGGCTCCACACCTCCCAGGCCACCACCCCCCAACGGGCCAGGAGTTGCCAGGCCACGTCCTCGGCCAGCTCCTCGTTGGGTGGGACCATGGACGCCGGGCCGTCGGCCACCTCGTCGGGCGGCACAGGATCGACGGGCAGGAGCGACCAACGTCCTTCCCCGATCCCGGTGCCGACCGGAGCCCGACGCCGGGCCAGGCCGGGCCGGCCGCCCCCCGAGCCCCCGGTGGGTCGGCGATAGGTCCGGGTGCGCCAGCGATCCCGGGCCGAAAGCAGTGAGCGCACGGCCGAGAAGGCATCCGCCGTGACGATGCCCCGCGCCACCAGATCCCACAGTCCCTCGTCCACCTCGGCCGGCAGCCGCCCGGTCAGGGGCGCCAGCTCGGGTCGGAAACAGGCCCCGCGCAGGCGCAGGGCCGCCAACACGTCGGCCGCCGCACCGACCTCGGGGTCGGTGGCGGTCGCCCCGGCCCGCACCGCCCGCAGCATCCACGGCAGGTCCTCACGGACGACGAACGCCAGCGGGGTGGCCGGCGAGGGCGTGCCCGGCCGCCCGGCGCGCTCTGCCCGCGGGGTCAGCCGGCCCCAGACCACCTCGCCCGAGAGGCAGAGCTCATCGAGCCACCGGGCGTCGTAGCCGGCGACCCGGGCCGGGAGGATCTGGGCCTCCCATTCCACCGCCGGCGCCTCGATCCCCTGGAGCTGTTCGAGCACGGCCAACAGGCCGGCGCGCCCTTCCAATCTGGTCGAGGGCACCGCGTGTTGCCAACGGGTGAGGAAGCGCACGTAGTCGGCGATGGGCACCGGTGCGACCAGGCCGCGCCGGCGCTGCCGGCTGGCGCCGTGCAGTCGGACCAGGAGGTGTCGGGCGCACCAGCGCCCGTCGGGCAGTTCGATGGCCGAGCCCTGGGCCTCCAGTCGGGCCAGCGCGGTGCGCGCCCGGGCCGGCGTCACCGGTGCTCCCCGGGGTGCTCCCGAGGGCAGGGGCGCGTCGGCGGTGAGCTCGGCCACCGTGACCGGCCCGGCCAACTGCAGGTGGCCGCCGACACAGGCCGCCGCCGCCTCGTCATCGGTCGAAAGTGACGTGGCCCCGGCGTGGCGCTCGGTGGCCACCCAGCACCCATCGATCAGCGCGGCGCGACCGTCGGCCTCGAGGGCCACGAACCAGCGCGACCACTCCGCCACCGGGCGGGCCATCACCAGGGAGAGCAGCAGGTCGTGCAGCTCGTCGGCGTTGCGCAGTTCGGGCCGCACCTGGTCCAGCACCATGGCGACCGCGTCGGGGTCCAGCGCGTCCAGCTGCTCGGTCGGGACCGGGAGGCCGTTGGGCCCGAGCGCCCCGAGGCCCCGCTGCAGCGAGAGGGCGCGGGTCCGGCGTTCCTCCAGTGGGGCACCGTCGAGGAAGGTGAAGGGGCGGCCGGTCAGGATCCCGTGGGCGAACACGGACGGCTCGGACGACTCGACCAGGTGCAGCTCGACCTGGCCCGACTCGACCTGGGACCACAGGTCGACCAGGCCTTCGACCGACAGGCCCTCGTGCAGGCAGTCGTCCACCGTCTGGCGGGCCAGGACGTGATCGGGGACCGAGAGCGGACCGGGCGGGGCGTTCTCCTGGCAGGCGGCGAGCCCGGGCCACACGGCCGCCAGAAGGTCATCGGCCTCCATCCGCTGGAGATGGATGGGCCGGCGCTTGCCGGCGCGCATACGCGGCAGGACCAGGGCCCGGTTCAGGTTCCAGCGCCAGCGTGCCGCCAGCATGGGATGGAGCAGGACGGCCTGGGTCAACACCTCGCCTGCCGAGGTGCTGGACAGCATCGACTTGACCCCGGTCAGCGGAAAGCTGTGCTGGGGGCCGAGGGAGAGCACCACGGTGTCGTCGTCCGCCGCCGCCTGCAGTTCGAAGTCGAACGACACACAGAAGCGCTTGCGCAGGGCCAGGCCGAGGGCACGGTTGACGCGGCCGCCGTAGGGCGCGTGGAGGATCAGCTGGGTCCCTTCGCTGTCGTCGAAGCAACGCTCGATCACGATGCGCCGTCGGGTGGGCAGGTGGCCCAACGCGGCCAGTCCGGCCGCGCAGTAGGCCACCACTTGTTGCGCCACCTCCATGGCCACGCCGGCGCGTTCGACCACCAGCCGGCGCGCCCCGTCGCCATCGTCGGCGCGCAGGAGTGGCTCGAGCTCGGTCCGCAGATCGCTGACGGCTTCGGAGAGCTCGGCCGTGCGGGCCGGCGCCTCGCCCAGCCAGAACGGCACGGTGGGGGGCAGGTCACCGGCGTCGTGCACCCGGACCGTTCCCACTTCCACCTTGGCCACCCTCCAGGAGTGGGTCCCCAGCAAGAAGATGTCGCCGGGCATGGCCTCGACGGCGAAGTCCTCGTGCACCGACCCGACCGTCACGCCGTCGGGATCGAGTACGACGCGGTAGTCACCGGTCTCGGGGATGGCACCCCCGCCGGTCAGCGCGGCCAACCGCGCGCCGCGCCGCGCCCGCAGGCGGCCGTTGACGGCGTCGTGATGCAGGTGGGCACCGCGGCGCCCCCGCCCCGTCTCGATGCCCCAACTGACCAGTGACACGACGTCGTCGAAGTCGCGTCGCTCCACTGCGGCGTAGGGCGCGCTGTGGCGGACCAGCTGCCACAGGGCCTCGACGTCGTACTCGTCGACCGAGGCCACCTCGGCCACCACCTGTTGGGCCAGGACGTCGAGGGGAGCCACCGGCGGCTCGAGCAGATCCAACCGGCCCGCCCGCACGGCGGCCAGCAGGGCGGTGCACTCGACCAACTCGTCACGCGTCATCGGGAAGAGGCGGCCGGCCGGCGTCCCGTCGCGCTGGTGGTTGGCCCGTCCCACTCGCTGGAGGAAGGTGCCGATGGCCCGGGGCGAACCGATCTGGCAGACCAGCTCCACCGGCCCGACATCGATGCCCAGCTCCAAGGACGCGGTGGCCACCAGCGCGCGCAGGTCGCCCGCCCGCAGTCGTGTCTCGACGATGCGCCGTCGTGCCGCCGAGAGGCTGCCGTGATGGGCCGCCACCAACAGTGAGGCGTCGACGTCGCCGCCGCGCCCGTCCGCCACGTGCCGCCCGTCCGCCTCGCCGGCCAGGCGCTCGGCCAGCTGGTGGGCCACCCGCTCGGCCATCTTGCGGGTGTTGACGAAGATGAGCGTGGTGCGGTGCTCCTTGGTGTGCGCGGCGATCTTGTCCAAGATGTCGCCGAACTGTCCCCCACTGGCCACCGCTTCGAGCTCGGATTCGGGGAGCTCGATCGACACATCGAGATCGCGGGCGTGTCCGCAGTCGATGATCACCGTCGGTGGACGGTCGTCGTGCACACCCGAGAGCAGGCGGGCCACGACGTCGAGCGGGCGCTGCGTAGCCGAGAGGCCGATGCGCTGGAGGTGGCCGCCGGCCTCGGTGACCAGCGCGTCCAGTCGCTCCAGGCTCAGGGCCAGATGGCTCCCCCGCTTGTCGCGGGCCAACGTGTGCACCTCGTCCACGATGACGGTGTGCACGCCGCGCAACATGGCCCGCGAGGCCGGTGCGGTGAGGAGCAGGTACAGCGATTCGGGTGTGGTGACGAGCAGGTCGGGCGCGTGCTTGCGCATCGCCGCCCGCTCGGCCGGCGGCGTGTCACCGGTGCGGATGGCGACGCGCAGTTCGGGGTCGACGTGTCCCAGGCGGGCGGCGATGTCCCGGATCTCGCCCAGCGGAACGTGGAGGTTCTCGTGCACGTCGACGGCCAGGGCCCGCAGCGGGGAGATGTAGAGGACGCCCGGAAGCCCGCCCGGCTGCTCTGTCCCGGCGTCGGCGGCCCGGTCGGCGGCCTCGGCGGCCCGGTAGGCGGCGTCGATGGCCACCAGGAACCCGGTCAGGGTCTTGCCCGTTCCGGTGGGCGAGGCCACCAGGACGTCGCTCCCCGCCGCGATGTGGGGCCAGGCCGCGGCCTGCGGTGCCGTCGGCCCCTCGGGGAAGCGCCCGGCGAACCACTCGGCCACCGCCGGATGGAACTCCAGTGGCGGCGCCAGGAGATCGGTCACGTTCCCCATTTAACCGGGGTGGTGTGACGCTGTCGCACGCGGCCTCCGAAACGGTGACTCAGAAGGGTCGGCGCCCCCAGGCGGCAATCATCGGCGGCTGGGCCAGATCGAGCCGTCCGGCCGCCACGTTGGCCAGGTGGCGCTCGATGTCCTCCTCCGTGGCCACGCCCTCGGCCACCAGTTGCTCCCGGATGATCGTGATGGTCGCCGTCTCCAGCTGGGCGCACTCGGGCAGGGCCACCGGGAACGCGGCGTCGGCCCCCACCTCGCCCAGGCCGGCCGCCCGGAGCAGGCGGGGCAGGGTGCGCCCGTAGGCCAGGTCCGCGCCGCGCCCGGCCATCAGGGCCCGGAAGCCGGTGCGCAGCCGGTTGGCCAGCGCCTGGTCGGGCCCGAGCTCCTCCAGGCAGCTCAGCGGCTGGAGCGCCGGATCGGCGTCTTCGATGAACAGCCAACCGCCGGGGCGCAGGGCGGCCACCATGGCATCGAGGGCGGCCTGGCGATCCGTCACGTGCACCAGGACCAGGCGGGCGTGCACCAGGTCGAATTCCCCCTCGGGCGCGGGGTCGGCCGCCACGTCGTGCCGCCGCACCTCCACCGGTGGGCCGGACGCCGCCGCCTCGGCCCACGACACGTCGATGTCGGTGGCCAGGACGTACCCCTCGGGCCCCACCCGCTCGGCCAGGAAG
>DASZJQ010000015.1:0-13470 GCA_035947875.1 Acidimicrobiales bacterium | reverse complement strand
CCGGCTCGACCGGCTGTCACCGATCGGCATCGGTGCCCCTCCCCGTGGCCCCGGGCCGCACCGGGACACTCAGCCTCAACCAGGGCACGGTCACGGGTACCTATGACCTGACTGTGCCCCCCACGTACAAGAAGAACCGGCCCGCCCCGCTGATCTTCTTGTTCCATGGGGACGGCGACAACCCCGGCGACTTCAGCGCGAAGACGAACTTCCCGGTCCAAGGGGCTCGGGCCGGGAACCTCGTCGTCGTGCCGCAGAATCAAGGCCCAGAGGTCGGTTTTCAGTACAGCGGGCACGGCACCGATGCCACCTTCGTCAACTCGCTGATCAACGCCCTGATGCGCTCCTACTGCGTCAACCAGCGCGCCGTGTTCACCAGCGGGTTCTCCTCCGGCGCCGCCTTCGCCATCCTCTACGCCTGCGCCCACCAGAGCCAGATCCGGGCCATCGCCACCGTGGCGGTGGACTACCAACTCGGGTGCACTCGACCGGAGCCTCTGCTCGCCCTGCACGGGACCGCCGATCCCGCGGTGACGTATCAGAACAACACGATCGGGAGCCAGCTGCCCGGGATCAAGCTCGATGCCAATTCGGTCAAGGGCACGGTGCGCAACATGGCCGACTGGGTCAAGCTCGACCGCTGCCGGCCCACGATCCCAACCGTCACCCGCGTCGGCTCCCAGGTCTCGCGATCACAGTGGCTCTCGTGCGCTCCCGGCACGTCGGTCACCTTCTACACGATCAGCGGCGGAGGCCACGAATGGCCCGGGGCCAAGGTCACGACCGGTGTTGGCTTCACCACCCAGCAGATCAGTGCCAATACGCTGATCATCAATTTCTTCCACTCGTTCACCTGATCGTTCGGGCCCTCGTCGCCTCGGCCTGGCTTCGGGCTTCCGCTATCGGCTTCGGCTTCGGCTTCGATCAAGAGGCATCGAGCCGAGCGGGAAAGCCCCCTTGGCTGATCGGCCCCCACTGTTCGGGGACGACTCGAATCAACACCTTGCCCTGCTCGATCATGGCCTGGCGGTATTCGTCCCAATCGGGATGCTCCCCGCTGATGGATCGAAAATAGGTCACCAAGCCTTCGATGGCCTCGGGCAGGTCGACCACGGTGGCCGGTCCCGACACCTGCACCCACGGGCCATTGAATCCGTCCGAGAGCACGCAGAGCGCGGCGTGACCTCTTCGGCGTACGTTGCGCACCTTGGCCCGCTCGGGGTAGCTGGCCACCAGCATGAGCCCGTCGGGATCGACGCCCATGGTGACCGGAGACATCTGCGGACTGCCATCGCTTCGCTGGGTACTGAGGATGGCGTGGTGCCGGGGACGAATGAACTCCTCCAGTCCCGTGCGGTCCACCCGGGTGTCGCTGGCGATGGGGCGGGTCATTGGCCGACCGTACCATCGGTCGCCCGGCCACTCTGAGCCGTCACGGAGGCCACCATGGACACCCCGGCGCTGGCCGGGGAGGGTGGTTCTGATCAGTCCATCGGTCGACGACCAATGAGAAAATAGGCCATCGACCCCAGCGTGTTCAACGCGCTCGCCACCCGCCACAGCCGCTTGCTCCCCCGCACCTCGTCCGCCGACCGGCTTCGGAGGTCTCGCCAGGTGAATGACGCGATCACCACGTGCGCGGCCAGAATGGCGGCGAAGACGGGCGGACTGACCTTGCGTGAACCCACTCGCCCAGTGTGCCACCATCGACCGCCGCTCGGACGTCGAGATCCAACAGAGGTCGTCCGGAGCGATCTCCGTCAGTCAATGGCCGTGCGCAACGAGCCCACGAAATCGGCCGCGGCCTCGGGCCCGCCGCCGGTGAGCAGGCGACGCACCAACGCAGACCCCACGACGACGCCGTCGGCCGCTTCACAGACCTCGGCCGCCTGCTCGGGGGTCGACACGCCGACCCCGACACACACCGGCGTGTCCGTGTAGCGCCGGATGCGCTCGACGACCGCCCGGGACTCACCACCCACATCGGCCTGCTCTCCGGTCACCGCCATGCGGGCCACGGCGTAGACGAATCCCTTGGCGCGGGCGCAGATCCTCTCGATCCGGTCGTCCGGACTCGCGGGCGCAACCAACAAGACGGTGTCCACCCCGGCCTCGTCGGCCTCGACGGCCCACGGGTCCATCTCTTCGAGTGGGAGATCCGGCAAGATCGCTCCGCTCACGCCGCACTCGGCCAAGGAGCGGGCCATCCTCCTGTGCCCGGCCCGGAACACGATGTTGTAATAGGTCATGACGGCCACCGGCACCGAGATGTCGGCCCGGGCGATGTCATCCAGCACCTGGCCCGGGACGGTGCCCCGTTGCAGGGCCAGGAGAGCGGCCTCCTGGATCACCGGTCCGTCCATCATCGGATCGGAGAAGGGGATGCCGACCTCCACCGCGTCGGCCCCGGCGGCCACTACCGCCGCCAGCGCCTGGACCCAGTCGTCAGTCATGCCCCCCATGAGGTAGGGAATCAGGAGCTTGCGCCCGTCCGCCCGTTGCTTGCGCAGGGCTGTTTCAAGCATGAGCGCGGCCACCGAGCAGCTCGCGCACCTGGGCCACGTCCTTGTCACCCCGACCCGACAGGGTGATGAGCACGGTCGAGCCACTGGGAAGCGCGTCTGTTCCGGCCACCCGGGCCACCCAGGCCACGGCATGGGCTGATTCGAGCGCCGGGATGATGCCCTCGGTCTGGCTCAGCAGCGTGAAGGCATCGAGCACCTCGTCATCGTCGGCGGTGGTGTACTCCGCTCGTCCGATGGCGGCCAGATGGGCGTGTTCGGGGCCGAGTCCCGGGTAGTCCAGCCCGGCCGAGATGGATTCGGCCTCCTCGATTTGCCCAGCCTCGTCCTGCAGGAGCTTGGAGTGCATGCCGTGGAGGATGCCGGGGATCCCATTGGTGATGGCCGCACCGCCGGCCGCCTCGACCCCGACGAGCCGGGCCCCCGTATCGACGAAGCCGGCGAACGTCCCGGCCGCGTTGGAGCCGCCCCCGACACAGGCCACCACCACGTCGGGTTGGTGCCCGTTGAGGAGAGCGTGGGCCTGCGCCGCTGCCTCTTCGCCCACCACCCGCTGAAGCTGGCGCACCATGTAAGGAAACGGGTGCGGGCCCATGACCGAGCCCAGGCAGTAGTGGGTGTCATCCACGGTGGCCACCCAGTCGCGCATGGCCTCGTTCACCGCGTCCTTCAAGGTACGGCTCCCCGACAGCACCGGTCGCACCTCGGCCCCCAGGAGTTCCATCCGAAAGACGTTGAGCTCCTGACGCTTGGTGTCGACTTCGCCCATGTACACCGTGCACTCCAGGCCGAAGAGGGCGGCGGCAGTGGCCGCCGCCACCCCGTGCTGCCCGGCCCCGGTCTCGGCAATGAGGCGTCGCTTCCCCATGCGCCGGGTCAAGAGTGCCTGGCCCACCACGTTGTTCAGCTTGTGGGAGCCGGTGTGGGCCAGGTCCTCGCGCTTGAGCAGCACGCGCACGCCCAGCTTCTCCGAAAGGCGGTGGCACTCGGTCAACGGCGTGGGCCGGCCCCCGTAGTCGCGCAGCAGCGAATTGAGCTCATCGCGGTAGGCCGGGTCGGCCCACGCCTCGTGGAAGGCCTGCTCGAGTTGCAGGCAGGCCGGCATCAGCGACTCGGGGACGAACCGTCCCCCGAACTCGCCGAACCGGCCGTTGGATCCGGGCTCGGCCATCAAGCTCACGTCAGCCATCAGTCATCAACCATCGCGCCAGTCGTACGGCTCCTCGGGTCCCGGATCCTCATCGAGCGGATCACGGGCGTCCACTTCGGTCTCGGCGGCGCGGGCGTTGACGATGAACTCGCGCACCAAGAGCGGGTCCTTGCGGCCGGGCGACACCTCGACCCCGGACGCCACGTCGACACCGGCCGGGCGGAGATGGGCCACCGCCTGGGCCACGTTGTCGGGCCGCAGGCCACCCGAGACGATCATCCGGGTCGGATCGGCCACGCCTTCGGCCAGCCTCCAGTCGAAGACCTCGCCGGAACCCGGCGTGGTGCCGTCCACCAGGAGGTAGTCGGCCCCGAAGTCCTCAAAGCGGCTGATGGTGCGGTCCCCGGCGGGAAACGCCTTGATCACCATCGGCAGCTGCGACCGGATCCACTTGGTCTCCGGTGACGATTCGTGACCGTGCAGCTGGGCCGCGCCGAGGCTGGCCTGATGGACCATGTCCACCACACGCTGGGGTGCTTCGTCCCGGAAGACGCCGACGGTGATGATTTCCGGTGGGAGGCGTTTGGCGATGTCCCCCGCGGTCTGCACGGACACCTGACGCGGGGAGGGGGCGAAGATGAACCCCACTGCGTCCGCCCCCAGGCTGATGCACAAGAGCGCGTCCGCCTCGGAGGTGATGCCGCAGATCTTGACGAACAGCTCTTCGTTCGTGTCGTAGATGTTGCTCATGGCGTTCATCGAGCGGAGACCGGATACCCGATGAGGCTGCGGAGGGCGGCGGCGCGGTCGGCGGCGCGCACCAGGGTCTCGCCGACCAAGATGGCGTCATACCCGGCTTCGGCCAGGCGGCGGGCATCGTCGGCGTCCCGGATGCCCGATTCCGCGACGGCCACCACGTCGGACGGGATGCGCGTCGCCAGGGCGCACGCCCGGTCCTGATCGACCTCGAAGGTGCGGAGGTCACGCTGATTGACCCCGATGAGCCCGGCTCCGGCGGCCAGGGCCCGGCTCAGCTCCTCGCCGTCGTGGACCTCGACCAGGGCGGCCAGCCCCAGGGCGGCAGCCCGAGCGTGAAAGCGGGTCAACTCCTCGTCGTCGAGGGCCGCCACAATCAGGAGCACCGCATCGGCGCCCATGAGCCGGGCGTCGACCACGTCCGCCTCCTGCACGGTGAAGTCCTTGCGCAGCGTCGGCAGTCCCGATGCCGTGCGTGCTTCCGTGAGGTCGTGGGCGGAACCACCGAAGTGCGGCCCATCGGTCAACACGGAAAGACAGGACGCCCCCCCGGCCACGTACTCCTTGGCCACCACGTCGGGTTGGAGGTCCGGTTCGAGATCGCCCTTGGACGGCGACCGCCGCTTGACCTCGGCGATGCAGGAGAGCCCTCCGCCTCGGAGCGCCGCCGCGAAGGGGCGCGGGGGTGGGCGATCGGCCGCCTGTGCAGCCAATTCGTCGGGATCCCTGCCATCGGAGTCGGCCCGCGCTCGATGCGATGTCAGGATGTCCCCCAAGTAGGTGGGCATGACAACCAAGCGTAGCGGGGCACCACCCACCTTCTGGGCCTCGTCAACCATGCCTGAGGAGGGCGCACCATGTCGTCGATCAACGATTTCAACCAGACCGTCATCGAGGAATTCCGGGCCAACAACGGCGTGGTCGGTGGCGGATTCGCCGGCGCACCGGTCGTCCTGCTGCACACGACGGGGGCCAAGTCCGGGTCGGCCCGGGTCAACCCGTTGGTCGCACTCCCCCGTGACGACGGGACGCTCTACGTCTTCGCCTCGGCCAACGGCGCGCCAAAGAACCCCGACTGGTACCGCAACCTGGTGGCCCATCCGCACGTCGAGGTGGAGTTCGGCGGGGAGACCTTCGGGGCCACGGCGTCGCCGGTCACCGGCGACGAGCGGGATCGCCTCTACGCCGAACAGGTCGCCGTCATGCCGGGCTTCGGCGACTACGAGACCAAGACGGCCGGCCTTCGCGTCATACCGGTGGTCCGGCTCACCCGGGACTAGAGGACGAGCGGACCGGCCGGCGCCGGCCCTACGCAAGGAGGTATCGGAGGGCTACGGGACCAGCTACGGGACCAGCTACTGGACCAGCAATGGCAGGGGCGCCACCCGAGCCGGGTGCGACCCGCCGAGCCCGTCGCCCGACCTGACCCGCACCGGGCCCGGGCTCTCGACGGTGCGATGGAGGTATCCCAGGGCCACCCAGGCGCCGAGTTCGGGACTCCAGGCGGCCGAGGTCACGGTGCCGACCACCTTGTCGGCCACGGCTCCGGCGGCTGCCACGGCTCCGGCGGCTCCAGCCGCTCCGTCGCCGTCGGCAGGGGGCTCGACGCCGGCGTGCAGGGTCATGCCGTAGGCCAGGGCCGGCCCATCGGGATCGGCGCCCCCGACCACCCCGACCAGGCGCCTCGGCACGTTGTTGCCGCGCGCGTCGAGCCTGGCGACCAATTCCTGCCCGGTGTAGCACCCCTTGGTGAAGCTCACGGTCCGCTCCAGCAACCCGGCTTCGGCCGCGATGGTCTTGTCGGTCAGCTCACTGCCCATGGCCGGGATGCCCGAGTCGATGCGGCACACCTCGACCGCCTCGGCGCTGCACGCGGTGATGGCATCAGGCAGGCCACCGGTGGTGGGATCGAGCACCAGATCCGTCGGTCCGAGCAGATCCACGCCTCGCCACCCGTTCCACTCGAAGGGCAGGACCAACCCGCCGGCTTCGGCCACGACGGTGAGCAGTCCGGCGGCGGCTTCCTGGACCTCCGATCCGCGTAGCGCCAGACAGCGCCACTCCAGGCGGGAGAGCTCGACCTTGGACCGCAGCAGGAATTTGCGGAGCCTGGCCTCGACCGTGGCCCCGAAGCCGGCGTCGACATCGAGGGCATAGCTCAGGCCGTCGAGCCGGGTGACCCGGAGCAGCGCCGTGAGCTTGCCGTCGGGCTCGAGCAGGAGCGAGTCACTGGTGCCGCCGACGGCCAGATCGGTGATGTCCTGGCTCAGCTGACCCTGTAGGTAGGACTGGGCGTCCTCTCCCCGGACCGACAGGACGTCGCGGCGTTGGAGGAACGCACCGGCCCCGGAGCGGAGCGCCGCCACCTCGGCCTCGATCACCTTGGTGGTCCCGCTCACGAGCCGACCCGATCCGCGGCCATGGCCCGGGCCGCCGCCACCGCCACCAGGAGGGCCTGCGCCTTCTGGCCGCACTCCTCGTCCTCGCGCCGCGGGTCGCTGTCGGCCACGATGCCGGCCCCGGCCTGCACGCTGGCCCGGCCGCCGGGCGAGACCACCATGGTCCGGATGGCGATGGCGGTATCGACATTGCCCGAGAAGTCCACATACCCCACCACACCGCCATACACCCCGCGCTTGGTCGGCTCCAGCTCGTCGATGATCTGCATGGCCCGCACCTTGGGCGCTCCCGACAGGGTGCCGGCGGGCAAGGTGGCCCGGAGGACATCGATGGGCCCCTTCCCCTCAGCCAGTTGGCCCGAGACCTGGGACGTGATGTGCATGATGTGGCTGTAGCGCTCGATGATCATGAGCTCGTCCACCTTTTCGGTCCCGAACTGCACCACGCGGCCCACATCGTTGCGGGCCAGGTCGACGAGCATGATGTGCTCGGCCAACTCCTTGGGGTCCTCGGCCAGTTCACCCTCGAGCAGGCGATCGTGGTGCTCGTTCTCCCCCCGGGGGCGCGACCCGGCAATGGGTCGGGAGGTCACCACGCCGTCACGCAGGCGCACCATCGGCTCAGGCGAGGCCCCCACCACGGTCACCTCGGGAAAGCGCAGGAAATACAGATACGGGCTGGGGTTGAGCAGCCGCAGCGAGCGGTAGACGTCGAAGGGGTCGGCCTCCAGCGGCAGGTCGTAGCGCTGGGAGAGCACCACCTGGAAGATGTCGCCGGCCCGGATGTACTCCTTGGCCGACTCGATCCCGGCCCGGTACTCCTCGCTGCTCACGGTCCGCGTCGCTTCGGCCGCGGCGATACCCGGCAGCGGCGCCGGCATCATCTCCCCCGCCTCGGTGCGGGCGCAGTCCACGGCCAGCTGGCGCAGACGCCCACAGGCGTCCTCGTAGGCCCGGGACAGGGTCGCCCGGTCGTCCGACTCGGGCACCACCACGTTGTCGATCAGGACGATGCGCTGGCGCCAATGGTCGAAGGCGGCAAATTGGCCGATCACCACCAGGGCGGCATCGGGATGGCCGAGGTCGTCGGGCGGCACCGACGGGAGCCGCTCGATCTCTCGCACCACGTCGTAGCCGAGATACCCGACCAGTCCCCCGTGCAGCGGCGGCAGTCCGTCCAGCGTCGGCGAGTCGAAACGGGAGAGGAGATCCTCGATGGCCGACAGGATCCCCTGATCCGACGACTCGACCCCCAAGCGGCCGGCGGCGTCCACCGAGGTCCCGCGCGCCGTGAGCGTGGCCAGGGGCCGGCGACCGACAAACGAGTAGCGGCCCCAGCGCTCGCCGCCTTCGACCGATTCGAACAGGAACCCGTCGTCCTGGCCGACCATGTTGGCGAACGCCGCCACCGGGGTCAGCGTGTCGGCGACGACCTCACACCACACCGGGACGATGGCGTGCTCCTTGGCCAGCGTGGCGAATTCGGTCGGATCGGGCTGGAAGCTCAGCACGGTGAAGTGCTCTCAGTCCGGGCGCGGCACGCCCGGGCCCGAACCGATCGTGCGGTGAAAGCACGACCGCTCCCCGGTGTGGCAGGCGCCCCGCCCGTGCTGGTCGACCAGGACGATGAGGGCGTCGCCGTCACAGTCCATCCGAACTTCCCGGACGTACTGACGATCGCCCGAGGTCTCGCCCTTCTGCCAGTACTCGTGGCGGGACCGGCTGTAGAACCATGATCGACCCGACGCCAGGGTGCGGCGCAACGCCTCGGCGTCCATGTAGGCCATGGTGAGGACGGTGCCGTCGCCGGCATCCTGGACGATGGCCGGCACCAGTCCATCCATCTTGTCGAAGTCGACCTCGCCCACCAGGGCCTCGTCCACCCGGAGGGCCACACCGTCGGGCACCACACCGTTTGGCGCCCCACCGTCGGGCGCCACACCGTCGACGGTCACAGGTACAGCCCCGTCCCACTGTCATTCCGCTTCGACGCGATGGCGTGGATGTCCCGCTCGCGCAAGATGACGTACTCCTCCCCGTGCACCTCCACCTCGAAGCGGTCCTCGGGATTGAAGAGGACGGTGTCGCCCACCTTGACCGACCGCACGTGGGGTCCGACGGCCACCGTCTCGGCCCAGGTGAGCCGGCGGGAGATCTGGGCCGTGGCCGGGATCAGGATGCCGGCCCGGGAACGACGCTCGCCGTCAGTCGATGAGATCTGCACCAGCACACGATCGAACAGCACGGAAATGGGCTGCTTTTCGTCGGCCTGCGGCTGCTCGCCGGCCTTCTTCGTCGTGGTTGGAGGCACCCTCGCACGGTACCGCACCAGGGCCCGTCCTCGGTTCAGGCCCCTGGTCAGACGGGTCGAACGTTGACCCCGTGCGCCGCCATGTAGGCCTTGGCCTCCGGCAGCGTGAAGGTCCGGCGATGGAAGATGGACGCGGCCAACACGGCGTCGGCGCCGCCCACGGTGGCCCCCTCGACCAGGTGCTGCAGTGTCCCCACGCCTCCCGAGGCCACCACCGGTATGCCCACCGCATCGACCACGGCCCTGGTCAATGCCAGATCGAACCCGTGCTTGGTCCCATCGCGGTCCATGCTGGTGAGCAGGATCTCACCGGCCCCGTTGGCGGCGCATTCGGTGGCCCAGGCCACGGCCTCTCGACCGGTCGGGGTTCGGCCCCCGTGGGTGTAGACCTCCCAGCCACCCCCTTCGGCGGCGGGGCGCGACCGGGCGTCGATGGCCACCACGGCGCACTGCGCGCCGAACTCGTCGGCGATGTCACGGACCAGGGCCGGGCGGTCGACCGCCGCGGTGTTGATACCCACCTTGTCGGCCCCGGCCCGGAGCAGTCGCCGGGCATCGTCGGCCACGCGCACCCCCCCACCGACGGTGAGCGGTATGAAGACTTGCTCCGCCGTGCGCGCCACCACCGAGACCATGGTGTCCCGGGCCTCGGACGAGGCTGTGATGTCGAGGAAGGTCAACTCGTCCGCGCCTTCGGCGTCGTATCGAGCTGCCAGCTCCACCGGGTCGCCCTCGTCGGTGAGGTCGACGAACTGGACACCCTTGACCACCCGTCCGTCGGTGACGTCGAGGCACGGGATCAGACGGACGGTGCGCATGCGGCCAGAGCCTCCTCCACGCTGAAGTGCCCCTCGACTAGGGCCTTGCCCACGATGACACCGGCCAACGGCAATCCTGCCAGCGCCCGCAGATCATCCAGGCTGGCCACGCCGCCCGAGGCCACCACCGGCAGCGCCGTCCTCTCGAGCAGGTGGGCCAGACCGGACAGGTCCGGACCCTCGAGCATGCCGTCGCGGGCGATAGAGGTGGCCACGACGGCGGCGACGGGCTCGCCCGCCCACAGCGAAAGCAGCTCGCCCAACGGCCGCGCCGCGCTTGCGCCTTCGGTCCACCCGTGACCGAGCGCCCGAGATACGCCGTCCTCCCCCACCACGTAGTCCAGCCCCACCGCCACCTGGCCCGGCCAGCGGCGGGCGCAGCTGGTGGCGAACGCCGGGTCCTCCAGCGCCGCGGTACCCAGGACCACGCGGTCGACGCCCACCGCGAACACGCTTTCCAGGTCCTCGGGACGGCGGATCCCACCGCCGGCCTGCACCTTGACCTTGCCGTCTGCCAGCTCGACGATCCGGGCCAGCGTCGCCCGTTCGTGGGGCACGCCGGTCCGTGCCGCGCTGAGGTCCACCACGTGCAGCCACGGGGCCCCGGCGGCCACGAAGGACGCCGCCAGCGCCAGCGGATCGCCGTAGTCCACCTCTCGGGCAAAGTCTCCCTGGGTCAGCCGGACCGCGGCGCCGCCGCGCAGATCGATGGCTGGATACAGCTCGATCACGGCTCGATCACGCCCACCCCGATCACGCCGCCAGGGCGACGAAGTTGGCCAACATGGCCAGCCCGCTCCGTCCGGACTTCTCCGGGTGGAACTGGGCGCCCCACACGTTGTCCCGGACAACCACCGCGGCCACCGGCCCGCCGTAGTCGCAGACCGCCACCGTCTCGGGGCCGATGGGCGGCGCGTAGGAATGCACGAAGTAGACCCAAGGCTTCTCCCCCAGACCACGCAGGGGACCCACCGGCACGGCGCCATTGCCGCCGTCGGCCCCGTCACGGCACGGCGTCAACTGGTTCCATTGCATCTGCGGGTGCTTCTCACCGGGGGGCAGCAACGCCACCGTGCCGGGGAACACGGCGAGGCCGGCCACGCCCGGGTTCTCCTCGGACCCGGCGTAGAGGAGCTGGAAGCCGATGCACACGCCGAAGAACGGCACGCCGGCCCCCAGGGCGGCCCGGGCGGCCGGCTCTAGACCGCTCTCGCCCAGGGCGCGGGCGCAGGCGCCGAACGCACCCACCCCGGGCAACACCACGGCATCGGCCGCCTCGACCTCGGCCGGATCAGTGACGAGGTGGGCCGCCGCGCCGACGTGCTGCAGCGCCTTCTCGGCCGACCGCAAATTGCCGATGCCGTAATCGAGCACGGCGACCTTGATCACAGACTGCCCTTCGTCGACGGAATCCCTCCGCCCTCGATCCGCACCGCGTCCCGCAGCGACCGGGCCACGCCCTTGAAGCTGGCCTCGAGCATGTGGTGGGTGTTCTTGCCCAAGCGCCGGTGGATGTGCAGGGTGAGATTCCCCGCCGTGGCGAAGGCGCGCCAGAACTCCTCGGCCAGCTGAGGGTCGAACGGGGGCGTGCCGAGGCCGGCGGTGTCGGGGGCGAAGTCGAGCCCGTAGGCCAGGAACGGGCGGCCGGAGAGGTCGAGGGCGACCTCAACCAGGGCCTCATCGAGCGGCAACAGCATCGAGGCGAAGCGCCGGATCCCGCGCTTGTCACCCAGGGCCTCGGCCAGACAGCCCCCGAGTACGATCCCGACGTCCTCGACCGTGTGGTGGGCGTCCACCTCCAGATCCCCCCGGGCGTGCAGGACCAGGTCGAAGGAGGCATGGCGGCCCAACTGCTCGACCATGTGATCGAAGAACGGGAGCCCGGTGTGGACCTCGACCACGCCCGTGCCGTCGACCCTCAGCGCGGCCTCGACCGTGGTCTCCTTGGTCGCTCGTTGGCTGGTGGCGCGGCGGTCGGGTGCCTCCGACTGCGCATCAGTGGTGGTCACGACGACTCCTTTGTCACAGCAACTCCTTGGTCACGACGACTCCTCGGTCACAACAACTCCTTCAATGCGGTCAGAAACCGGTCGTTCTCGTCGGGCCGACCGATGGTGACCCGCAGGCAGCCCTCGAGGCCGTCCCAACTGGAACAGTTGCGGATGAGCACCGAGCGGTCGAGCAGGCCGTGCCAGACCTTGTCCCCACTCTGGCTCGAGGGACGGAAGAGGATGAAGTTGGCTTCGGAGGGCCAGCTTTCAACCGGCAGGTCGCCCAGGGCGGCCGCCACCCGGCCTCGTTCCTCGGCGATGAGCGCCACCCGGGCCTCCATCTCGTCGACGTAGCGCAGGGCCAAAGTTCCGGCCAGCTGCGTCTGGGCCGAGAGGTGGTACGGCAGGACGACGGCTTCGCAGGCGGAGACAACGGCGGCGTCGGCCACCAGGTAGCCCAAGCGGGCGCCGGCCATGGCCCAGGTCTTGGAGAAGGTGCGGGTGACTACCAGCCCGGGGTGGGCCGGCGTCGGCGTCGGCGTCCGCAAGCTGAGGGCGCTCCAGCTGGCGAACTGGCCGTACGCCTCATCGACGATGACCAGACCCGGCGCCGCGGCCAACACCGCCTCGACGGTGGCCTTGGGCTCGACCCGCCCCGTGGGGTTGTTGGGCGAGCAGAGGAAGGTGATATCGGGCTGCTCCCGTGCGAGGAGGGAGGCGGCCACGGTCGGCTCGATGCGAAAGTCCTCGGTGCGGTGGCCTTCGATCACCCTGGTGCCGGTCAGGCGGCTGATGTGCGAGTGCAGCGCGTAGGTCGGCTCGAAGACGCCGGCGCTACGTCCGGGCCCCCCGTAGGCCAGCAGCAGGCATTGCAACACCTCGTTGGACCCGTTGGCGCAGAAGACCTCTTCGGGCGCCACGCCGTGCAGGCCGGCGATGGCGGTCCGCAACGCCGTGGCCGGTCGGTCGGGGTAGCGGTTGAAGGCCACGTGGCCCAGTGCGGCCAGCAGGTCCTCGCTCCATTTCTCGGGTGGCGGGAACGGGGACTCATTGGTGTTAAGGCGCACCTCGGCCTCGACCTGAGGAGAGTGGTAGCCCGCGGAGAGCTGGAGGTCGGGACGGATGCTCGGTATCGCGCTCACCGGCCCGCCCGGTCCGTCGCGGTTTGGTCCGAGGCAGCAGGATCCGAAGCGGCACGATCGAGGGCAGACAGGCGGCGCCGGACCGAGTCGGCGTGCGCCGGCAGCCCCTCGACGTCGGCCAGGGTGATGACCGGCGGGCCCAGGACCCGCAGGGCGTCGGGGGTCACCCGCACCGCATGGATGTGGCGACGGAAGTCGTCCGCCCGCAGCGCCGAGGAGAACCGGGCGGTGCGGTTGGTCGGCAGCACGTGGTTGGGACCGGCGACGTAGTCGCCCAGGCTGGCCGGCGCCCACTGTCCGATGAACACGGCGCCGGCGTTCTCTACCTGCTCCACCAGCGCAGGCGCCTCGTCGTCGGACACCATGAGCTGAAGGTGCTCG
>DASZJQ010000014.1:0-8488 GCA_035947875.1 Acidimicrobiales bacterium | reverse complement strand
TCGACATCGATCACCTCGGGTTCTTCGGTCTCGTTCTCGTGACCGAGCAGGGCCTCGTGGATCGACATCATGCCCTTGAAGGTGCGGATCAATTGGAACACCTCGTCAACCGACTTGCCCTTGACCGCAGACGACATCAATGAGGCGGACGACTGGCTGATGGAGCAGCCCGACCCGCCGATTTTCAGGTCGGCGAGTTTGCCGTCCTCGACCAACAGGCTCACCACCACCTCGTCGCCGCACAGAGGGTTGAAGCCCTCCACCCGGTGCGCGGGCGGCGACTCGAGCTCCCCCCGGTTTCGTGGCGAGCGGTAGTGGTCGAGGATGATTTCGCGGTACAGGTCATCGAGGTCGCCCATCAGGCGACCTCGGGCTCTCGTGGAGTCACCCGAACAATCTACCGGCTTCCAACAGCCCTTCAATCAGCACTTCGATGTCGTGCTCGTCGCTGAACAGGGACAATGAGGCCCGGGCCGTCGCCTGGACGCCGAGCTTGCGCATGAGCGGCTTGGCGCAGTGGTGGCCGGGACGCACGCACACGCCGAACTGGTCGAGGACCTGGGCCAGATCGTGCGCGTGCACATCGCGGTAGGCGATGGACATCACGCCACCGCGGTCGGCGCCGGCCGGTGGGCCGAAGATGCGGCAGTCGCGGCCGAGCTTCTCGTCCAGCCGGGCCAGCGCATGGTTGGTCAGCGCGAGCTCGTGGGCCCGAATGCGGTCCATGCCGATCTCGTCGAGATACTCGATGGCGGCCGACAGGCCGACCGCCTCGGCGATGGGTGGCGTACCGGCTTCGAACCGGGCCGGCGGGGCCGCCGGGCGGAATGAATCGAGTTTCACGTCGAGGATCATTCCCCCGCCCCCGAGGAACGGCGGCATGGCGTTGAGCAACTCCTTGCGGGCCCAGAGCACGCCGATCCCGGTTGGCCCCATCATCTTGTGGGCCGAGAACGCCAGGAAGTCGGCCCCGAGCTCGGTGACGTTGATCGGGGCGTGGGGTACCAATTGCGCCCCGTCGACCACGACCAGGGCTCCGGCGCTGTGGGCCACGGCGGAGATTTCGGTGACCGGGTTGATCGTTCCCAGGACGTTCGACATGGCCGAAAGCCCGACCAGTTTCACCCCGGCCATCAAAGTGGTGAGGTCGTCGAGGTCCAGTCGCCCTTCGCCGTCGACGGGGATGTACCGGATTTCGAGGCCGATTTCTTCGGCCAGCATCAGCCAGGGCACGATGTTGGCGTGGTGCTCCATTTCGGTCAGCAGGATGCGGTCGCCCGCTTTGAGGTTGGCGCGTCCCCAGGTATGCGCCACCAGGTTGATGGACTCAGTGGTGTTCTTGGTGAAGACGATCTCGTGCTCGGGTTCGTCGGCGCCGATGAACCGACCGGTCATGATGCGCGCGTGCTCGTACAGGTGGGTTGATTCCTCCGCCGTGGCGTAGACCCCGCGGTGCACGTTGGCGTGCGTCGTCTCGTAGTAGCGGGCCATGGTGTTGATGACCGACTGGGGCTGGAGGGCCGAGGATGCCGAGTCGAGGTACACGATGGGTCGATCGTGCACGGTGCGGGTGAGGAGCGGGAAGTCCTTCCGCAGCGCCTCCACGTTCAGCGGAAGGGCCGTCATCGCCAGTCCTCGTAACCGTCGACCTCCACCCGCTTGGCCAGCTCGGGGCCACCGCTCTTCACGATGCGACCGTCCACCAAGAGGTGCACGAAGTCTGGGATGAGCTCATCCAAAAGGCGTTGGTAATGGGTGATCGCCAGCACGCCGAGCTCGGGCCGCTCGTCCCGCACCGCGTGCACGCCCCGGCCAACCACGCGCAGTGCGTCGATGTCGAGGCCGGAGTCGGTCTCGTCGAGCACGGCCACGCGAGGCTTGAGCAGTGCCATCTGCAAGATCTCGTTGCGCTTCTTCTCGCCGCCGCTGAACCCCTGGTTGAGGTGGCGACTGGCAAACGATTTGTCCATGCCGAGGCGCTCCATCCATTCGGTCATGAGCACCCGAACTTCGAGCACGGAGACATCCTCTTCGGTGCGGGCCGCCATGGCCTGGCGCAGGAATTGGGTGACGGAGACCCCTTCGATGGATTCGGGATATTGGAAGGCCAGGAAGAGGCCGGCCTTGGACCGGACGTCCGCCGCCCAGGCCGTCACGTCCTGACCATCGAGGAGGATCGATCCGGAGGTCACGGTGTAGACCGGGTTGCCCATCAGCGCGCCGGCCAGCGTCGACTTGCCGGCCCCGTTTGGCCCCATCAGGGCGTGAATCTCCCCGGTGTTCACCGACAGGTTCACCCCTCGCAGGATCTCGATGTCCTCGGTGGAAACGTGCAGATCGCGGATCTCGAGCAACGGCGCCATTGCTAAAAGTCTACCGTTTTAGTCAGGTATTGCGACAAGGCACGAGGTCTACCAGCCACGATCGACCCATTCCTGCAGGTGAGGGGCTTCTTCTCCCACGGTGGTGGCCAGGCCGTGGCCGGGGAGAACCACCGTCGCCGGGTCGAATTTGGCGAAGATCCGGCGGTCGATGGAGCTGATGACGGCCTCGAAGTCCCCTCCTGCGAGCTTGGTCGTTCCTGGCCCGCCTGGAAAGAGCGTGTCCCCCGTGAAGAGAAGGGGGGTCCCCTCGACGGCGAAGCAGATCGAGCCGGGCGTGTGCCCAGGGGTGGCCAGAGTACGAAGGCGCAGGTCACCAACGGTGAGCACCTCATCGTCGGTCAGCAGCAGGTCGTAGCTGGGCAGCATGCCGGCGTCCGCCTCGGTCACGGCCACCGAAATGCCCGCTTCCCGCACGGCCGGAACGGCCTGAATGTGGTCCCAATGGCCGTGTGTCTCCACCACCTGTCCGACCGAGAGGCGCGTGCAGATCTCCAGCAGGGCTTCGTGCTCGTTGGCGGCATCGATGAGGAGGGCTTCCCCCGACCGGCGGCAGCGCACCACGTAGACGTTGTTGTCCATCGGTCCCACCACAATTTGGTGAACCTCAACCCTCGCGTCGTCCCAAATCATGTCCAGATTTCCCATGCCCTCCAGCGTCCCACACCGTGAGCGGATCTGGTCGCGGTGGCCTGCTTCTGGTAGACAGCGACCTGATGAATCAGGCAAAAGGAGTCCCCGCATGAATTTCGCCTTCAGTGACGAGCAGGAAGAACTCCGCACCGCGGTCCGTCGGTTCCTGGCGGAGAAATCTCCCGAGACCGAGGTGCGCCGCCTCATGGAGACGACCGAGGGGTACGACCCGGCGGTATGGAGCCAAATGGCCGACCAGCTCGGGTTGCAGTCACTCACCATTCCCGAGGAGTTCGGCGGTTCGGGCTTCTCCTACGTCGAGCTGATCGTCGTTCTCGAGGAGATGGGCGCGGCCCTCCTGTGCGCTCCGTTCTTCTCCACCGTCGTGCTGGCCGCCAACGCGGTGTTGACGTCGGGCGACGACGACGCCAAGAAGTACCTCCTTCCCGGCATCGCCTCAGGTGAGACGATCGGCACGTTGGCCCTGACCGAGGACAATGGCCGGTGGGACTTCGGCGGCATCCAGTGCGCGGCCGAGCCGGCTGACGATGGGTGGGTCCTCAACGGCCACAAGATGTTCGTGCTGGACGGGCACGTGGCCGATCTCATCGTGGTGGCGGCACGGACGGCCAAGGGGGTGTCCCTCTTCGGCGTCAAGGGCGATGCCGACGGCCTCACCCGCACCCCGTTGCCGACAATGGATCAGACCCGAAAGCAGGCCCGGCTCGAATTCTCCGGCACCTCGGCGTGGTTGATCGGCGCCGATGGCGGCGCGGAAGCCGGACTGGCCAAGACGCTCGATCTGGCCGCCGTCGCGCTGGCGGCGGAGCAGGTGGGCGGCGCGCAGCGCGTGCTCGATGCCTCGGTGGAGTATGCCAAGACGCGCATTCAGTTCGGTCGCCCGATCGGGAGCTTCCAGGCCATCAAGCACAAGTGCGCCGACATGCTGCTCGAAGTCGAATCGGCCAAATCGGCGGCGTACTACGCGGCGTGGGCGGCGGCGGAGGATTCAGACGAGCTCCCCGTGGTGGCCAGCCTGTGCAAGTCCTACTGTTCGGAGGCCTACTTCCACGCCGCGGCCGAGAACATCCAGATCCACGGCGGTATCGGGTTCACCTGGGAGCACCCGGCCCACTTGTACTTCAAGCGGGCCAAGTCTTCCGAGTTGCTGTTCGGCGATCCCGCCTACCACCGCGAGCTTCTGGCACAGCGCATCGGGATTTAGGATGACGGGGCCCTTCCGGCTCCTGCCCGGTGCCGCGGGCGACCTGTGGACCTACGCCAGCGTCACGCCTCCGGGGCCGGTGCACGGGCATGTGGTTGTCTGCCACGACCTGCCGCGGGCCAAGGGATCGGCGGCCGACGTGGCACAGACCTACCCGGCCCTGGCCGACCGGCTCACCCGCGAGACGGCCTGGCGGGTGGTCACCGGGACGCTGCGAGGAGTGGGGGAGTCGGGCGGTGACTTCTCCCCCCAGGGCTGGTTGGATGATCTGGCGCTGCTCGTCGAGACCGAGGTCCCTCCCGAGGCGCCGCGCTGGTTGGTCGGCTTCGGATTCGGTGGTGTCCTGGCCCTGCATCAGGCATCCCAGGACGAACGGGTGGCCGGTGTGGCCTGTCTGGGCACGCCGGCCGACCTGGCGACCCTGACCGATGATCCAGAGGCGCTGCTGGAGCGGTGCGTGCGCACCGGCGTCATCCGCACGCCCGGGTTCCCGGCCACACTCGACGCCTGGGCCAAGGAATTCTCTATCTTCCACCCGCTCGAGGACGTCGAATTGTTGAAGGGCCGACCGCTCCTGGTGGTCAACGGGGCCGATGATCCCGACACTCCCCTCGACGACGCCCGAGCCCTGGCGGCGGCGGCCACCGGGCCGTCGGACCTCAGGGTGATCTTCGGGGCGGGGCACTGGCTGCGCGCCGACCCCCGGGTGGTGGCCATCCTGGTTGGCTGGTTGGAGCGTCGTCGCTAAGTTCGATCCTGGAAGGCGCGACGGTAGGCCTGAGGGCTGGTGTGGACCACGCGACCGAAGTGTTTGCGGAGGTTGCCGGCCGTACAGAAGCCGCTGCGTTCGGCCACCGTCTCCACCGACAGGTCGCTGGTCTCGAGCAGTCGCTGGGCCAGGTGGACGCGCTGCCCGATCAGCCACTGGTACGGCGTGGTTCCCGTAGCGGCCTGGAACCGACGGGCGAACGTCCGGGGGCTCATGGCCGACCGTTGCGCCAGGTCCTCGACGGTCACCGGGTCCTCGAGATGCTCTTGGACCCAGGTCACCGTGTCGGCGAACAGGTGGGCGTCATCGAGCCCGGGCAGGGGCTGCTCGATGAACTGGGCCTGGCCCCCGTCGCGTTGGGGCGGCACGACCAGTTGGCGGGCCAGCTGGGTGGCCACGTCGCTGCCGTAGTCCTGGCGCACGATGTGGAGCAAGAGGTCGATGCTGGCGGCGCTCCCGGCCCCGGTGAGGATGTCGCCCTCGTCGACGTAGAGCACCCCGGCGTCGACCGACACGAGGGGAAAGCGCCGGCCCAGCTCGTCGCATTCGGTCCAGTGGGTGGCGGCCCGGCGCCCGTCGAGCAGGCCGGCCCGGGCCAACACGAAGGCGCCGGTACACAACGAGAGAATGCGGCAGCCCCGGGCATGGGCTTGGCGCAGTGCGGCGAAGACGGACTCCGCCACCTCATCGGGTCGGTAGGTCGGCGTCACGATCACGGTGTCGACCTCGGCCAGCGTCTCCAGTCCGTGCGGCACCAGGATCTGAAACCCGGTGTCGGCGGTGACCGGGGCCGAGGTGTCCCCGCAGATGAAGAGGCGGTACCACGGGTCGCCCGGAGCCACTCTGGGGTCCTCCCCGAAGACCTCACAGACCACACCGAGATCGAACGGCGCGAACCCGTCGTAGACGACGACGGCCACCTTGTGGTCGGACCGGTTGGCAGGTTTGTCGCGCACGGCGTCAATCATGCCACTTTCGTCCGTACGCCTCAGCGCCCAGCATGGACCGATGCCCACTCACGAACTGCATCCAGACGAGGTCCACGGGACCGCCACCACCCTGCCCGGCCGAAGCGGCGCCGAGACGGCGAGCCTGCTGCTCATCGATCCCCGGCACCCCCACGGCCTGATCGCCCGCGCCAATCACCGATGGGTCCGCATGGTGGTCCGCCTGCTTGGGTCGAACCTCGACGCTCAACTGGCACGGGGTCGCCCGCCCGAGTCGAGCCGGTTCCTGGCGGCGCGGGCGCAGATCCTGGTCTCGCCGACCGGGCGGCGGGCCCTGGCGCGGGACTGGGCCAACCTCTTGGAACGTGCCGGTGAGCCGCCGCCCCCGCGCAGTCCGCGGGTGAGCCTCAATCGGCCGGCCATCGTCCGCAGTGAAAGCAAGATCCGGGAGATGCTGGCGCTGCTGGCCCGGCCGCTCCCGATCTCGGCCCGAGGCGCCGCGGCGGCGAGCATGCTCTTGAGCGACGGCACCGGACCGCTCTACCGTCACCATGGCCCTTCGGACTTGGGACGTTCCCTCACCGAGGTGATGGCGCGGCTGGATCCCTCGTCGTCGCTGCTGCCGCCGCCGTAGGGGGGACCATAAGGTGGCGGACATGGAACTCGGAATCCACTTTGCCAACTTCACGCTGCCGGGGGGACCTGAAGCCCTGGGTCCGACCCTGGCCGGCACCGCCAGGGCGGCGGAGCAAGGTGGCTGCTCGGTCTTCACCCTGATGGACCACTGGTTCCAGATGGAGACCTTGGCCAGCTCTCGGGACCCCATGCTCGAGGGCTACACCGCGTTGGGCTTCCTGGCCGGACAGACCCAGTCGATGACCTTGAGCCTGCTGGTCACCGGGGTGACCTACCGTCACCCGGGACTGCTGGCCAAGATCGTCACCACCCTCGACATCGTCTCGGGCGGCCGGGCCCAACTCGGCCTCGGCGCGGCCTGGTACGAACGGGAGCACCTCGGCCTCGGGGTGCCGTTCCCCGACATCAGCGAGCGCTTCGATCGGCTCGAAGAGACACTACAGATCTGCCACCAGATGTGGAGCGATGACGACGGGCCCTTCGACGGCCGCTACTACCAGTTGGCGGAGACGATCTGTTCGCCCCCGCCGATTCAGCAACCGGCCCCCAAAATCCTCGTCGGCGGCAGCGGTGAGCGAAAGACCCTGCGTCTGGTCGCCCGCTACGCCGATGCCTGCAACCTGTTCGCTCCCGAACCTTCAGTGGTGGCGCACAAACTCGAGGTGCTGGCCCGTCACTGCGAGGCCGAGGGTCGCGACCCCGACACCATCAAGAAAACCATTCTCGGATTCGGCGATCCGTTCACCGACGCCGATGCGTTCCTGACAGGGATGGAGGACTACGCCAAACTGGGGGTGGATCTGGTCGAGGTCATGCCGCTCAGTCCCGACCCGGTGGGCTGGGTCCAACAGGTTACCGAGCAGGTGGTACCCCGTCTGCGGGATCTGTAGCCATCGACGCGAACGAGTGGGCCCGGCCCACAGTCGCCCGACGGTCGGCGGGATCTCGCCGCTGCTTCGCGAAGGTTCGCGGAGACTACGAGGCGTTCGGCGTCCCGGGCGGTAGCGGGAGCACCGGGCCCTTCTTCGGGTTGATGGACCCGAAGCACACGAACACGCTCTTCTTGCTGGTGTTGAGCGCCGGTACGTACTTGTCCCCCTTCACCTGGATGTAGGCCCCGCAGTAGGGCGGTGCGTGCCCGGCGTGCCCCGCGGTGGCCCAGTTGACCGGAGCGGTCAACCCGCCGGCGTTGAAGGCCGTCAACTTGTTCGTCTGCGCAATGACGTTGGCCTGGGTCAGGTTGCTACCGGCCGCCTTCACGCCGGCGGCGAAGAGGGAGGCCGACTCCCAGCCCTGCATGGCCACCTCGTCCAACGCGTACTTGGGCTCGTACTTGTTCATTGCCGTCAGGTACGTCTTCAGCCCGGGGTACTGGGACTGCGGCGCCGTGAAGGGCACGTGGGCGACGTAGAAGTAGATGTTCTGCATCAGGCTCTGATTCTGATCGAGGGTCGACTGGTCGTTCCCGTTCAGCCAGAGTTGCGTCGCGTTCAGGTTGTACTGCTTGATGGCGCGGGCCATGGTGATATTGCCCTGCACGTCCATGCAGGAGATCACCATGTTCGCACCGGCCTGCTGCATGCGCTGGACGTCGCTGGCCACGGTGGTCCCGGGGTAGGCGACCCCGTAGTTCGTGTAGACGACTTGGAACCCGGCGGACTTCAAACCGGCGGCGCCGGCCTGGCAGGCGGCCGCCGACGAGGCGACGCCGTAGGCCACGAGGGCGATCTTGGTGGCCTTGGCGCTCCGGGCCACGTAGGCATCGCCCGGCGCCCCGGCCGGGAGGTACTGGACCGATCCGCCGGCGGCGAAGAGGTTGGGCGGTCCAGCCCAGTTGTTGGTCACGTTGTAGCCGTAGGTCGGGGTCTTCGATTCCACGAAGATGTTGGGCGAGAAG
>DASZJQ010000013.1:0-13866 GCA_035947875.1 Acidimicrobiales bacterium | reverse complement strand
CGCGCTGGCCAGGTCGCCCGTCTCGGGGAAGGCGTTCGCCAGCAGTTCGGCCACCACGTCGCTGTCGGTGGCGATGGCCCCGGGCAGCATGCCGACCTTCTCGGCCAGTTCGGGCGTGTTGGTCAGGTTGCCGTTGTGCCCCAGGGCGAACCCGGCCCGACCCACCGGCCGGTAGACCGGCTGCGCGCCGGCCCAGTCCGAGGCGCCGTGGGTGGAGTAGCGCGTGTGGCCGATGGCCAGGTGGCCCTGCAGCCCCGAGAGGGTCCGCTCGTCGAACACGGTGGCCACCAGGCCCATGTCCTTGACCACCATGACCGTGTCGCCGTCGCTGACCGCCATGCCGGCCGATTCCTGGCCGCGGTGCTGCAGGGCGAAGAGGCCGTCGAAGGTGAGGTTGGCCACCTTCCGCTCAGGGGCGTAGATACCGAAGACACCGCAGGCTTCCTTCACGGTGCCCCGATTCTCGCACAATCGGGCCCCATCAGGTTTCCCCCAGCATCGAGGCGAGGTTCCCCTCGTGGGCCTCGCTGAGGGCGGCCACCGGGACCTCGACCAGGCCATCGACCACAAAATCACGGCCACCCGCCCGGCCGAGCGTGACGGCGGCGATCCCCAACGCCTCGGCCCGGGCACAGAGCTCGTCGGGCATCGGCGTGGCGATCACGAAGCGTGAAGGCAGCTCGCTGAAGAGCTCGGCCGCCTCGGCCAGCGCCACGTGACAGCCGACGCCGCCCGCCACCGCCATCTCGGCCAGGGCCAGGCCGAGCCCGCCCGACGACACGTCGTGCACGGCGCTCACCAGCGGCGGCTCCGTACCCCCGCCCACCATCGGCGCGATCAACCCGGCCACGAAGGCGCACACTTCGCCGTGTCGCTCCAGATCGAGCGCGGGCAGGGTGCCGGAGCGGTGGTGGCGGCGCTCGGTGGCCCAGCGGGTCCCGGCCAACGGGAACGGCTCGGCTTCACCGCCCACCCCCGCGCCGGCCCACCGGGGTCCCACCAGCACGATGGTGTCCCCGTCCCCCCAGTCCAATCCCGGAGGAGCGGCCCGCACCAGGTCGACCAACCCCAGCACGCCCAGCACGGGGGTGGGGTCGATATCGGCGCCGCCGCTCTCGTTGTACAAGGACACGTTGCCCCCGATGACGGGCAGCGACAGCGCCCGACAGCTCTCGGCCATCCCGTCGATGCATTCCGACAGCTGCCACATCACCTCGGCGTGCTCGGGGTTCCCAAAATTCAGGCAGTTGACCACGGCCACCGGCGTGGCCCCGACGCAGGCCAGGTTGGCCACGCCCTCGGCCAGCGTCAGCGCCGTGCCGGCCCGCGGGTCGAGGGCGCAGTAGCGGGGGTTCGAATCGGTGGTCACCGCCAGGCCCCGTTCGGAGGCCGGCAGGCCGGGACCGGCCAGGCGCAGTAGCGCGGCGTCGCCGCCCGGGCCGACCACCGTGTTCAAGAAGAGCTGGTGGTCGTACTGGCGGTAGACCCAGCGGGGCGAGCGCAGGAGGCTCAGCAGGTCCGCCTCCGCCTCGGCGTCCACCACCGCGGCCGGGTCCGCCTCCACCACCCGCACCGGGGCCGACCGCGGCCGGTCGTACAACGGCGCGTCGTCGGACAACGACGCCGCCGGCACGTCGGCCAGAATCGGGCCGTCGAACCCGTCGCGGATGCGCAGCCGCCCGCCCCACTCGGGCTCGGGCGCCGTCACCTTGCCCACCACGGCCGCCCGCACCTCCCACTTCAGGCACACCTCGGCCACCGCCGGCCAGGACTCGGGGGTGACGATGGCCAGCATGCGCTCCTGGCTCTCGCTGGTCATCACCTCCCACGGCTCCATGCCCTCCTCGCGGCGCGGCACCGCCGAGACGTCGACGTCCATCCCGACCCCGCCGCGGCCCGCCGTCTCGCTGGTGGCGCAGGCCAACCCGGCGCCCCCCAGATCCTGGATCCCCACCACCAGCTTGCGGTCCAGAAGCTCGAGGCACGCCTCGATCAGGCGCTTCTCCTCGAAGGGGTCACCGACCTGGACGCTGGGCCGCTTGGTGTCGTCGGCCGCCCCGCCCCCACCGCCGTCCTCACCGGCGAAGCCGGCCGAGGCCAGGACCGAGACCCCGCCGATGCCGTCGCGCCCGGTCGAGCTCCCCAGCAACACGGCCAGGTTGCCCGGCCCGGACGCGATGCCGAGCACCAGGCGATCGGTGGGCAGGGCCCCCAGGCAGAGCACGTTGACCAGCGGGTTCTGGGCGTAACAGGGGTCGAAGGTCAGCTCGCCCCCGACCGTCGGCACACCGACCGAGTTGCCGTAGCCCGAGATCCCGCTCACCACGCCCTCGATGAGCCAACGTTGCCGGGCCTCGTCGGGCGGGCCGAAGAACAAGGGGTCCATGACGGCCAGCGGGCGGGCCCCCATGGTGAAGATGTCCCGCAGGATCCCCCCGACCCCGGTGGCCGCACCCTGGTAGGGCTCGATGGCCGACGGATGGTTATGGCTCTCGATGCGGATGGCGATGGCGATCCCGTCGCCGGCATCGATGACCCCGGCGTTCTCCCCGGGGCCGACCAGCACCCGGGGGCCTTCGGTGGGCAGGCGCTTGAGATGGAGCCGGGACGACTTGTAGGAACAGTGCTCGCTCCACATGACGGCGTAGAGCGCCAACTCCAGATGGTTGGGCGGCCGCCCCAGGATGTCGCCCACGGCGGCGAACTCGTCGTCGGTCAGACCGAGGGCCCGGTGCAACGACTCCTCGGCGACGGAACTCACGGCACCCTCCAAACTAGTAGGGCGACGAGGGCCGATCGGCCGTGACCACGGCCAAATCGACCTCCTCCCAGCGCACGACGGCGACCAGGCCGGCATCGTGCAGCCACCCCACCTGCTCGGCCACGGTGCTGGGCTTGTCGTACCCGGCCTCCATCGGGATGACCTCGCGGCCGGGCGCGGCCGGGATCACCGCGTCACCCAGGACGAACCGGCCACCGGGAGAGAGGACTTCGGCCACCCGCCGGAACAGCGCCGCCTTGCCCGGACCGTCGAGATGGTGGACGGCCAGCACCGACACCACCAGGTCGAAGGGGCCGGGGGGCAGCGGGTCGCCCAGGTCGGCCACCAGCAACCGCACGTTGTAGCCGAGCAGCCGCATACGGGCCTCGGCCAGCATGGCGTCGCTCTCGTCGAGGCCGACGGCCCGGGCGTTGGGGTGAAAGGGCAGGACCTGGGCCAGGGTCTCCCCGGTACCGGTGCCCAGGTCCAAGAGGTCGGCCGCGTCGACCGATGCCGTGGCCCTTGCCACCCGCTGCTGGAGGTCGTCATAGAGCGGCACCTCAGTGCGCATCAGCTCCAGGTAGCTCGCCGGGTCGAAGTGGAACTGGCTCATGGGCTCACCAGCTCGAGCAATTCGGCGTGATGGACCCAGACGGCCACCACCTGGAGCACGGCCATGGAACGCCGTTCTTTGATGCCGAAGGGTGCGGTATGCGACGACATGATCGCAGGGTACTGCGCCCGTGCCGGGTGGAGTGGGAGCGCGTTCCGCCGCCGAGAGGCCGATCAAAGGCCAAAGACGCTCATCGGTTATTCGAGTGTCGGCACCTCTCTTTCCCGGCAAAGACCCAGCCGGATTTGCCCGTATCTGCCGACACCTGAGACCCACAATGGGTCACACTGGAGGAATGGCAAAAGCAAAGACCCCGGCTCCCCGCAAACCCATGAGCAGCGGCCACAAGGCGGCGCTGGCAAGGGGGCGAGCCGAGAGTGCATCCGTCCGCCACTACCTCGAGGCGCTCGAGACCTCCAAACCCAAGCGGGGACGCAAGCGCACCCCCGCCTCCATCGACAAGCGCCTGGCCGCCATTGAAAATCAGCTGGCGGCCGCCGACGCCCTGACCAAGTTGCATCTCCTGCAAGAACGCAAGGACCTGGTCGATGAGCGGTCGCGGGTCGATCAGGTCAAGGACCTCAGCGCGCTGGAGAAGCAATTCATCAAGGTGGCCAAGGGGTACGGCGAGCGCAAGGGCATCACCTACGGCACGTGGCGGGCCGCCGGCGTCAGTGCGGCGGTGCTCCATTCGGCCGACATCTCGCGCGCCCGGGGCTGAGTCAGGGCTGCAGCACGGCCCCGTCAGTCGCGGGCCGCGACGAAGAGCAGTTCGGGGCTGTCCTCGCCGAGCGGCCGCCCATCCCAGTGACCGAAGACGTCCTGCACGACGAACTCGGCGTTTCGGAGCGACGCCGTCAGGTGTTCTTCGGTGCGGAAGCGCAACTCGTTGTGCGACACCACCTCCTCGCCCGACGGCACGAAGCGGTAGTGCAACTCGCAGCGCACCCAGTCGTCCCGCACCTCGACCGATTGGAACCACACGTCGACCTCCTGACCCACGGCATCCTTTATCCGCCGGCGGGACAGTTCGGGTGTCCACCTCAGCCAGCCCTGAGCGCGCGGGTTGCGGCTCTCGAAGGCCAGACGTCCGCCCGGGCGCAGGGCCCGGTGGATGGCGGCCAGGGTGGCCTGCCATTCCCCGTCGTCACTGATGATCTGCGCCACGTGACCGGTCATGAGGGCCAGATCGGCGCCGGTCTCCTCCAGGGAGGCAGCGTCACCCTCGATCCAGCGCACGAGCTCGCCGCCCGGACGCCCGCGGGCCACTCCGAGCATGGCCGGTGCCGGATCGACCCCGGTGACCGCGTGGCCACGCTGGGCCAACTGGGTGGCCAGCAACCCCGTGCCGCAACCGACGTCGAGGATCACCGAGCCCGGCCGCGGCGCGGCCAGATCGAGATAGAAACCGATGTCGGCGCGGAAGGGGTCCCACCAGTCATAGAGGGTGACGAGCCGCGGGTCGGAAAACTCCTCGAACCAGGTCATGCCGCGCGCCGCGCCCCGGAGGAATCAGGCGGCGGCGGACGCGTCGGCGGCGTCGAGCAGGGACCGCAACAAGAGGGCGCCGTCTTCGGATCCGAGCAAAGGGTGCGAGGCCCGTTCCGGGTGCGGCATGAGACCTACCACGTTGCCTGAGGCATTGGTGATACCGGCGATGTCGTCGACCGACCCGTTCGGGTTGTCGACGTAGCGGAGCACGACCCTGCCCTGGCCGTTGAGGTCGCGCAGGGTCTCGTCGTCACAGACGTAGCTGCCCGAAAAGTGATTGATCGGCAGCACCAGCTCGTCCCCGACGGCGGCCGAACCGGTGAGGACCGAATCCGTCGAGGTCACGCGGAGCCGGGTGGGTTGGCACAGGAAGCGCAGTCGGCTGTTCTTCTGCAATGCACCGGGCAGCAGTCCTGCTTCGGTCAGCACCTGGAAGCCGTTGCAGATGCCGACGACCGGTCCACCCCGTCTTGCGAACTCGGTGACCGCGTCCATGATCGGTGAGAAACGGGCCAGGGCCCCCGGACGCAGGTAGTCACCGTGGGCGAAGCCGCCCGGGAGCACGACCGCATCGACAGCTCCCACGCTGGTGTCGCCGTGCCAGAGCAAGGCGCCTTCCGCCCCCAACCACTGCACCGCCTGCACCACGTCGTACTCGCAATTCGAACCCGGAAAGACGACAACCCCGATCCGAGGTGGCACTCAGCTCTCCAGCGCTTCGAGCTCGAGGCGGCTCTGCTCGATGACCGGATTGGCCAACAGGCGGTCCGCCAACTCGGTCGCCTTGGTTCGGGCCGCGCCTTCATCGGGCGCGCTGACTTCGAAGCTGAAGGACCGTCCGGCGCGCACATGCGCCACCCCTTCGAAACCCAGCGCCGGGAGCGCCCGCTCGATGGTGGCGCCCTCCGGATCGGCGATGCCCGGCCGCAGCTGCACCTCCACCCGGGCCTGGAACCTCATCGCTTGGCACCGTACCAGCCACCGGGCGGGAGGCTGTTCATTCGTGCAGGTCCGACGCTCTCGAACGCCCGTGTCCGATTGTCCGTTGTCGGGTGTCCGGTCAATGCAGTTGGACCAGGATGGAGGAAGTGCAGAGCCTCCGGGTGCGGTTGTTGGGCGATCTTCGGGTGGAGGGGTGCGACCCCTCGCTCCTCGGTCGTCGCCAACTGCGGACGCTGCTGAAGATCCTGGCCCTTCACCACGACCACCCGGTGAGCGCCGACCGCCTGATGGAGTACCTGTGGGGGGACCAGGCGCCCGCCCGGGCCACCGACCAGATCTCGGTGCTGATCAGCCGGCTCCGCAACGTGGTGGGAGCCGAACGACTGGCCCGGTCCGACGCCGGGTACCGGCTGGCCGTGGACTGGCTCGATGTCGATGCGCTGGGCGACTACGCCGTCCAGGCCGAGCAGCGCCTGGCGCGCGGGGCGGTGGCGGCCGCCCGTGCTGCGTCGTCGGCCGGGCTGTCGCTGGCTCGCGGCCCGCTGCTGGCCGACGAATCGGACCCCTGGTGGGCCCAGGCCGAACGGGCGGCCAGCGATCTGCTGATCGATCGGTTACGCCACACCGGTGCGGCGGCATCCACGGCCGCCCGAGACTGGGCCGACGCCATTGCGCTCTCCACCCAAATGTTGGACACGGACCCGTTCGACGAGGTCGCCCTCCGATGCCTGATGGAGGCGCTGGCCCGGGCCGGCCGGCCGGCCTCCGCGCTGGCCGCCTACGCCCAGGCTCGGCGGCGGTTGGCCGAAACGCTCGGCATCGACCCTTCGGCCGAGACGGAGGCACTCCATGCGACGATCCTGCGCGGCGAGGACACGATCGACGCTGCACCGCCCGACGCACCGGGCGGTGCATCCCCCGATCTGCCGGGACGAGCCGACGCGTTGGGCGAATTGCAGGGCCTACTCGACCGCGCTACCCATGGTCAGGCCACCGTCGCCGTGGTCGAAGGTCCGGCCGGGATCGGCAAATCTCGGCTGCTCGACGTGTGGGCCACCCATCTCGAATCCCACGACATGTGCGTCGTGCGCGTCGCCTGCGACGAACTCGGCCATGCCCTCCCCTTCCAACCGATGCTCGATGTGGTCAGTGCGCTCGCGCACCATTTCGGTGACGGTGATCCCGGCGCCACCTTGGGGCTCGAAGGAGCGGTCCTGGGGCCGATGATCGGACTCCAGACCGAGCCGGCCGGCGCAGCCGAGTTGGCCGCGCTGACCGATCCCGACGCCGGGCAGGCACTGCTGTTCGGCGCGCTCACCGGCGTTCTGCGCCGGTTGGCCGGACGAGAGCCTTTGGTGCTGGTGCTCGACGATGTGCATCTGGCCGACCCGGCCACGCTGCGCTGGCTGGCGCAAGCGTCGCGGCGCCTCATGGACCGCCCGATCCTCATCGTGGCGGCCCGACGGTCCGAGGAAGGCACGCCCCTTCCCAACGTCCCCACCATCAGCCTGGCCCCACTCGATCTCGATGCCGTCGCTCGCATCGTCGGCGCGGACCGCGCCGTCACCCTGCACGAACGGAGCGGGGGCAACGCCCTGTTCCTGGTTGAACTGGCCGCCGTGGAGGACGAGGGTGAGCTTCCGGCCAGCATCCGCCATGCCGTCGAAGAGCGCTGTCACCGGGTCGGGGCGGCCGGGGTCACGCTGTGCACGGCGGCGGTGATCGGCCCGGACATCGACCTGGACCTCCTGGCTGCGGTCACGGGAACCGGCCCGGGCGAGCTGCTCGACCATCTCGAGGTCGGGCTGCACCGGAACTTTCTCGTCGAAGACGGCCCGACGTTCGTCTTCGCCCATGCCCTCGTCCGTGAGGCGCTGGCCGCGACCGTCGGTGCTTCGCGCACCGCCTTTATCCATCGCTCGGCGGCGCGGGCGCTGGGATCGCGGTCTGACCCGGACCCCTTGGCCGTGGCCCGGCACGCCCGCCTGGGGGGAGAGCTGGAGGCGGCGGCCGCCATGCTGTTGATCGCGGCGAAGCTGGCCGTGATCCGCTTTGACACCGACGGCGCGCTGCATCTCCTCGACGAGGCCATCACCCTGCACGACACCGCGGTGGCCCGGCTGGAGCGGGCCCGGATCTCTTCCATGTTGGCCCGCGCCGCCGAAGCGGACAGGGACATCGCCGCGGCCCGATCACTCGGCGCCGGACCCGAGGCGCTCGAGGTCGCGGCCTGGTCGGCGCACTTCGCACGCCGCTTCGGCGACGCACTCCACCTGGCGGATCAAGGGGCGGCCGAGGCGGACACCGACGACCTGCGCACCGCCTGCCTGGCCCTCGGGGGCTGGGTCGCGCTGGCCTCGGGCGACCTCACGGGGGCCGAAGCGCGTCTGGAGTCCGCCCTGGGCGTGGCTCCCGAGACCAGTGGGCGCTTGGCGGAATCATGGATGGCCTGGCTTCGTATGAATCAGGGACGGCCGGAGGAGGCATTGCGACTGGCCCATCACGCCCCCGGGAAGGGATTGGCGGCCTACCGTTTCCCCAACGCCTACGGGCTCATGGCCACGGTGACCGGCTTGGCCACGTTGGGCCGGGCCGACGAAGCGCTGGCCACCATCGATCTTCTCGAGGGCGAGGTGCGGCGGATGGGTGCCTCGCGGTGGGTCCCGCGGCCCCTCAACCTGCGCGGCTGGGTCACCAGGAATCTGGGGGAGCCCACCGAGGCGGACGAGCTGAACCACGAAGCGCTCGAGGCGGCGCGTGCCGCCGACCTGGCGGAGCCGTGGGCTCACGCGCTCCTGGACCTGGCGGCGGGCCGGCTGCTGCAGGGCGAGTGGGATGCCGCGGCCACCTTCTTGGACCAGGCGGCCGGGCTGCTCGCGGATGATCACGCGTTCCGCTGGCGGCACGAACTTCGCGGCCGTCTCCTCCGGGCCCGTCTCGACCTGGCCCGGGGCGACCCGGAGGCGGCGCGTGTCGCCGCCGAAGGACTGGTCGCCGATGCCGCCGCGCGCGGGGTCCCCCGCTACCGGCTGCAGGCGCAGCTGGTGGCCGCCACCGCGGCGCGCCAGGGCGGCCGGACCGTCGATCTCCACGCAGTGGACCGGCTGCTGGGCGAGTTGGACCAGGTGGCGGGCCTCGAGTCGTGGTGGATCACCGCCGACGTGGCCCAGGCTTTCGGCGTCGAAGAGTGGGAACGGCTCGCACGCGACCGGGTGGTCGCGCTGCAGGCGCACGCCGGCCGCTACGCCGCGTCGCTGGAACGCGCCGCCGCCCGTCGTCTGGGTTGACGTCCGCTGGGTTGCTCTTCGTTTGGTTGATGTCAGGCCAGGCCCGAGAGCAGGACGACCGCCGGCCGCCACGTGTCCAGCAGGGGTCGGACGGCTCGGACTCCGTGATCGATCAAAGCCTGCCGCCTCGCGTCGTCGAGCCCGGAGAACCATTCGGCGATGTGCGGCAGCGCCAGCCGGTAGGCCACGACGGCCGCGGGATCATCTATTCGCAGGTCCGCCTGGACCAGCGTCGCCCGCACCTCGGTGAGTCCAGCACCCCGGGCGGCCGCCGCCAGTCGGTCGGGGTCACCGGAGATGGGCTCGAGCGTCGACTTCATCGAGACGTACCAATCTGGCCTCGTCCACCCACTGGTGAGGAGTAGTTCCTCCATCACCCGCTTGACCGGATCGGGCGGCCGGCTGGCCCAGGTCGACGCCAACACGGCGCCACCGGGGCGGGTGATCCGCGCCAGCTCGGCCAGCCCGTCTGCGGGGCGCACCTGGTTGATGACGAACCCGGCCGTCACCGCATCGAAGCCATGGTCGCCGAACGGGAGGTCGAGGACGTCTCCCGCCACCGCGGTCAGGGGGGCGCCGCGTGACCCTCGCAACATGGCCACCGATCGATCGAGCGCCACCACCCGGGCTCCCTGCTCCCGCGCCGCATGCGCCAGGGCTCCGGTGCCGCTGCCGGCGTCGAGCACGAGCCGCCCCGCCAGATCGATCGGGGAGGACTCCAGCAGCAGACGACCCAGCGGCTCGTAGACCGTTCCGGCCGCCGCGTCCCAGCTCTCGGCCGACCGGTCGTAGTCGCTCCCTACCGCCATCGGGTCCCTACAGACATCGGGCGCCGGCCGCCGCGTGCGCTTCCCACCACGCCAACTCGGGACCGGGACCGCGCAACACCTTCTCCCATCCGAATTGGACCATGGTCCCGAGCAGCTCGAGCGACATGGCGCGCTCCCACCAGCCCGATGTGTCGATGCCCGCACGTTCGAGCGAGGCCCGGTACCGCGCCATCGTGTCGTCCTTGCTCTCGGGCAGCAGATCCGAGTTCAGCGCCAGATACCAGGACAGATCGGCCAACGGCGAGGCCTCGCCGGGAATCTCCCCGAAGTCGAGGAGCACGGTGCGCCCATCGGCGTGACTGCCGAGGTTGGCCGCTTTCCAGTCTCCGTGCACGAGGGTGTGCGGCACCTCGTGCAGCGCATCGAGGAGGGGTCCCGGGTCTTCGAAGAGCGGCAGGACGCACTCGGCCAGGCGGGGGGAGGTCCCCGCCAGCTGTTCCCAGCCGGTGGCCATCACCCGGGGCACCAGCAGATCCGAGCCCAGGGCGGCTTCGGCCGCGGCGACGGTCGGCGAGAACGTCAGGTAGCGCACCGCCAACGGCGTGAGGCCGACGTCGTCCTTCCAGCCCCAGAACGCCGCGTGCAGTGCGGCCATGTGATCGAGGAAGCGGGAGTGCCGCGCCTCGGAGAACGGCTGGTCGGCCGGGAGCAGCGCGTCGGTGATGTCGCGGAGCAAGACCCGTCCCACCGCACCGTCGAAGTCGGCGGCCACCACGGCCGCGTCGATCACGTCGGGGAGCCGGGCCAGGATCCCCTCCTCCCACAGGCGGACATAGCGGGCACCCGGGTCTCCGGTGGCCCGGAGGAGCCAGTCGTCCTTCGGGTCCTGGTACTTGAGAACGTAACGGGACCCCTCGATGACCACCCGCTCGAACCGGGCGCCCGACCTGGTGTCGTCCGGTTGCCACGGCGCTCGCTCGGTGGCCGTGGCCAGCAGCTCATCGAGGTCGGCCCGTGGCTCAGGCCGCTCAGGCACTCCCGGCCTCGGCCATCTCGGCCAGCAGCGCCGCCGGCCACCGTCCGCCACACCAGACCTCCGCCCGCGTGATGTGGCGGTCGGTCACCTCGAGGATGTGCACCTGGTGGGCGGCGTGGGGCACGCCGTCGGCCTCCCACCGCAGGGTGAAGGCCACCAGCTCGCCGCCGGGAATCGGTGTGCGCCGCAGCTCCTCGAACGAACCCGGATCGGCGTACCAGCGTGACAGCTCGGCCAGGACGGCCGTGCGGCCGTGCACGGCAAAGCGCCAGTTGGGCACCGTGGCGTCCAGCTCGATGCCGGGACTCACGGCATCGCACGCGCCCATGGCGCCCTGCTCGATCGACTCCAGGTAGCGCCCCACCGGTCCGGCCTCTATGGCAGTACTCCCAGTGACACTCACATCGACCTCCTCATATCCCTCTCCTCATATCCCTCAAGCGGGTGATCACCACCATGGCCGGCCGACCTTGCCGAGACCTTGCCACGCGGACGGCAGCCCGATGGCAAGGGTGAGCGCACATGGTGACCTCGGTCCGACCACCGGGTCGGGCGATCCCGAAGGGAGCACACGGTGGCACAGGCAGAGCAGAAGAGCTTCACCGCGGCGGACGAAACCAGGACGTTCGCCCACGGGAAGATGGACCTCCTCCAGATCGGGGGCAGCGAGATCGGCCGCCTCACCCTCGAGCCCGGGTGGCGGTGGTCGGACCACGTCAAGCCGATCGCCGGCACCGAGTTGTGCGAGGCCCCCCACTTCCAGTACCACGTCGCGGGCCGGCTGCACGTGCTGATGGCCGACGGGACGGAGTTCGACGCCGGACCCGGCGACGTGACCGCCCTGCCCCAGGGACACGACGCCTGGGTGGTGGGCGACGAGGCGGTCGTCCTGGTCGACTGGTGGGGGGCGTCCAACTACGCCAAGGGGTAGATCCCCTCGGCCCACGCCGGGATGCTCAGCGCCGGGCGCCGTACCAGTCGCCCAGTGAGAGCCCGGTCACCCGTTCATAGGCCGCCACGTAGCGCTCCGACAGCGCCTTGGTCACCCGGGCGGGCAGCGGGGGCGGAGGGGCCACGCGGTCCCACGGCTGGTCGGCCAACCAGTCCCGCAGGGGCTGCTTGTCGAAGGCCGGCGGCGTCGTCCCCGGGACCACCTGGTCGGCCGGCCACAGGCGCGACGAGTCCGGAGTGCACACCTCGTCGCACAACGACAGCACCCCGTCGACGTAGCCGAGCTCGAACTTGGTGTCGGCCAGGATGAACCCCACATCGGCGGCGCGGGCGGCGGCGCGGGCGTAGAGCTCGAGGCAGATGTCACGGGCGGCCCGCGCCGCCTCGGTGCCCACCAGGTTCTCGGCCTCGGCCTGGCTGATGTTGACGTCGTGGCCTTCGGCCGCCTTGGTCGACGGAGTGAAGATGGGTTCGGCCAGGCGGTCCGCCATCCGCAGACCGGCCGGCATCACCGTGCCGTGCACGGTGCCCGACCGCTCGTACTCCTCATGGGCCTGTCCGGCCAGGTAGCCCCGGACGATGCACTCGATCGGCAGCATCTCGGCCCGGCGCACCAGGAGGGCCCGGCCCGCCCACTCGGGAGGCAGGCTCTGCCCGGGCAGGGCAGCCTGTATCTCGTCCGGGTCGGCGGCCAGCAGGGAACCGGGCGCCACGTCGGCCAATTCGTCGTACCAGAAGACGGACATGGCCGTGAGGACGCGCCCCTTGTCGGCGATGGGTTCGGCCATGATCACATCGAAGGCGCTGACCCGGTCCGAGGCCACCATGACCAGGCGGTCGCCGGCGTCGTACAGCTCGCGCACCTTGCCCGAGTGGAGCTGGGGCAGGGTGAAGCTCATGGCAGTGCCACCAACGCGTCACGGAAGCGGTCGGTGTGCCGGAGCGAGCGCGTGAGATCGAAGGCCTCGTCGAGTTGCGGCTCGGTCAGTGACATCTCGGGGTCCTCGTTGAGGACGTCGCGAAAGGGGCGTCGCTCCGCCCAGGCGACCCGGGCGTCGCGTTGCACGATGCGATACGCCGCGTCGCGGGTGAGTCCCGAGGAGACCAGGGCGAGCAACACGGACTGGCTGAAGACCAGGCCGTAGCTGCCGCTGGTCAGGTTCTCCCTGGCCCGGTCGGCGTGGATCACCAGACCGGAGGCCAGTCCGGTGGCCTTGCGCAGGACGTAACAGGCCAGGAGCGACGCGTCGGGCAGCGCCACCCGCTCCACCGAGCTGTGCGAGATGTCCCGCTCGTGCCAGAGCGCCACGTCCTCCAGCCCGGCCCCCAGGTAGCCGCGCAGCAGCCGGGCCAGGCCGCAGAGGCGCTCGGAGAGAATCGGGTTGCGCTTGTGGGGCATGGCCGAGCTGCCCTTCTGGCCGGCCCGGAAGGGCTCCTCGACCTCCCCCACCTCGCTGCGGGCCAGGTGGCGGATCTCGGTGCACATGAGCTCGACGGTGGCGCCGATGGACGCGCAGGCGTAGAAGTACTCGGCGTGCCGGTCCCGGGCGATGACCTGGGTGGCCGGTACGGCCTGCAGGCCCAGGGCGGCGCACACCCGCGCCTCCACCGCCGGATCGATGTTGGAGTAGGTCCCGACCGCCCCCGACAGCTTGCCCACGGCGATGCCGTCGCGGGCCGCCCGGAGGCGGCGGCGATCTCGATCGGCCTGCAGCGCCCACAGGGCGAACTTGACTCCGAACGTGGTGGGCTCGGCGTGCATGCCGTGGGTCCTCCCGGCCACCGGTACCGGCATCAGCTCGAGCGCCCGGGTGCGCAAGGCGTCGACGAACGTATCGAGGTCGACCAGCAAGAGATCGGCCGCCCTGGTCAAGGTGGCGCACAGCGCGGTGTCCACCACGTCGGACGACGTCAGGCCGTAGTGGATGTAGGAACCGGCGGGCGCGCCGATGCGCTCCTGCACCACGTCGACGAAGGCGGCCACGTCGTGGTCGGTGACCTCCTCGCGCGCCAGC
>DASZJQ010000012.1:0-20228 GCA_035947875.1 Acidimicrobiales bacterium | reverse complement strand
TCGGCCACCTTCGACGCCCTGCGTGAGGCGTGGGCGGACGGGGCGGTGGTGGCCGGATCGGCCGCCGGGGCGATGGTACTGACCGATCCGATGGTCGACCCGCGCGGCGGCGCCCTGACCGTGGGCCTCGGGCTCATCGATCAGCTCGCCGTGGTCCCCCAATTCGGCGACGAGCACGAGGACGTGCACGGTCAGAAGCTCGAGCGAACGGTGGCGTTGGCCTACGACGGGCTCCCCGTCGTCGGCATCCCCCTGCGCACGGCGCTCATCAGGGACGTCGACGGTGCCTGGAGCTCCGAGGGTGCCGCCGCCCCGGTGGTGTTCCGCAACGGCACGCGGACCGACGGCCTCGAGGCCCTCACGGCCTGAGATCGGTTGAGATCGCTCAGTCGGTCTCCGCGATGGTGACCGACTCGATCACCACCCGCTCCTTCGGCTTGCCAGAGGGGGTCCCCACGGCGTTGATGGTCGTCACCACGTCGCCGCCGCTCACCACGGAGCCGAAGAGGGAGTACAGCGGGGGCAGCCCCGCCCCGTCCGGGCCGCTGATGACGAAGAACTGGCTGCCGTTGGTATTGGGTCCCGCGTTGGCCATGGCCAGGGAGCCGACCTGGTACTTCCCGGCCGACGGCAGCTCATCGGCGTACTTGTAGCCGGGCCCCCCGGTGCCGGTTCCCGTCGGGTCCCCGCCCTGGAGGACGAAGCCCGGGATGATGCGGTGGAAGATGACCCCGTCGTAGTAGTGGTACCGGGCCAGGAAGACGAAGCTGTTCACCGTCTTGGGGGCGGCCAGGGGGTCCAGGGCGATGACCATGGTCCCGTGCGACGTGACCATGGTGGCCACGTAGCGCTTTGACGGGTCGATCACCATGGGCGGCTCCTGGTCGAACTTCCGCTGTTGCGGGCTCGAGCCGTCGGCGGCGGGTGGGTCGGGAATGGCCATGGCGATACGTCCTTTATGCCTCGTGAATGGTGACGGAGAGGATGCGCTGAGTGACGGCGGGCGGCGTGCCGTTGGACGACGCGCTGGCGTTGCCCTGGGCGTTGATGGTCTGGACCACGTTCAAGCCCGAGGTCACGGTGCCGAACAAGGCATACGTGTTGGGCAAGGATTGGCCTTCGGCCCCGGTCACGATGAAGAACTGGCTGCCCCCCGAGTTGGGCGCACCGGTGTTGGCCATGGCCACCGAGCCGATGGGGTACTGGTCGGCGGCGTTCGCCGCCTTGGGCGGGTTCTCGGACTTGATGGTATAGCCCGGACCGCCGGTGCCCGTGCCGGTGGGATCGCCCGTCTGGTCCATGAAGTTGGGGATGACCCGGTGGAAGATCACACAGTGGTAGTAGCCCTTGTCGGCCAGGAAGACGAAGTTGTTCACCGTGATCGGCGTGGTCTTCGCATTCAGCGCCATGGTGAAGGTCCCCGCCGTGGTCACCACGGTGGCCGTGTAGTTCTTGGTCGGATCGATCGTCATGGCCGGCGCCGCGCCGTACTTCTGCGTGTTCACGGTGGTGCTGGGACTGCTCGGGCATCCGGCCTTCACCGCCACCGTGTTGGCCGCGGCCTGGGCCGCGGCGTTGGCGGACGAGGTGGTGCTGGTGGGTGTCGTGCTGGTGGTCGTGGTCGACGAGGTCGACGCGGCGTTGGCGGGCTTTTTCTTGTTGTTTCCCGAGACCAGGGCCACGATGCCGATGATGACCGCCGCCGCGACCACCACGATGATGACGTTGCGCGTCGTCTTGCGTCGCTTGTCGTGCTTGGCCTGCGCCGCCAGACGGGCTTCCCGGCCCGCCCGCTGACGGGCCCTCTTCTCGCTCGGCATGGCCCGAGACCCTATCTGGCCCGCGGCAACCTTTTGGATCGGGTCCGGAATGACGCAGACCCGGGGAGGGCAGTTCAGGCCATTAGCGTTGAGGGATGCCGTTGGTCGTCCAGAAATTCGGCGGGACCTCGGTCGGCGACGCCGACCGCATCCGGGCCGTCGCCGATCACATCGCCCGGACGCGGCGCGAGGGCAGTGACGTGGTGGCCGTGGTCAGTGCCATGGGCCGGACGACCGACGATTTGATCCGCCTGGCCGATTCGGTGAGCTCGGATCAACCCCCTCGTGAGTACGACATGCTGGTCAGCGCCGGTGAGCGCATCACGGCGCCCGCACTCTGCATGGCCCTCTTCGGGCTGGGCGTCGACGCCACGTCGTTCACGGGGAGCCAAGCCGGGATCATCACCGACACCGACCACACCCGGGCCAAGATCCTGGAGATCCGGCCTGACCGTCTGCGCGAGGCACTGGCCGCCGGCATCGTCCCGGTGGTGGCCGGATTCCAGGGCATGTCGACGGAACGCGATGTCACCACCCTCGGTCGGGGCGGGTCGGACACCACCGCCGTTGCTCTGGCCGCCGTGCTGGGCGCGGATGCCTGCGAGATCTACACCGACGTGACCGGGGTGTTCACCGCTGACCCCAGGGTGGTACCGACGGCGCACCGGATCAATCGGATCTCCTTCGAAGAGATGCTCGAGATCGCGGCCACCGGGGGCCGCGTCCTGAACCTGCGCTCGGTGGAGTTCGCCCGCAATCACAACGTGCCGCTGCACGTCCGCAGCAGCTTCACCTGGGAACCTGGAACCTGGGTGGTGGAAGAGGAGGCCGACATGGAAGCAGCCGTCGTCACTGCCGTGACTCATGACACATCGGAGGCCAAGGTCACCGTCAGTGGTGTGCCCGACCGGCCGGGCGTCGCAGCCCAACTGTTCCGGGCTCTGGCCGATCGGTCGATCAACGTCGACATGATCGTCCAGAACACCTCGGCCCACGGCACCACCGACATCTCTTTCACTGTGCCCAAGACCGACCTGGCCACATCGGTCGAGACGGCGCAATCCCACTCCGACGAGCTGGGCGCCTCCGGCGTGAGCTCGGACCGCGACGTGTCCCGCGTCTCGCTCATCGGCGCCGGCATGAAGTCCCACCCGGGCATCGCCGCCACCATGTTCGAAACCCTGGCCCATGAGAAGATCAACATCGACATGATCTCGACGTCGACCATCCGGACCTCGTGCATCGTGCGCACCGACGACATCGAGCGGGCCGTGCGGTGTCTCCACGCCGCCTTCGCCCTGGGTTGATGCCCCCCAAGTACCGCTACCTCTGGCTGCTCCGGCACGCCAAGACGGTCACCGACCCGCCCGACGGCGGCACGGACTTCGATCGCGTCCTGGCCCCGCGGGGCCGGCGCGATGCGTCGGCCCTGGGACACCTGTTCAAGACCGACCGGGCCCGCTTCGGTCCGAAGCGCGACCCTTTCCCACAGGTGGCGCTGGTCTCTCCGGCCGCCCGGACGGCAGCGACGGCCGAGCTGGTGCTCCACGAGCTGGACGAACCGCCGCCCCAGGTCCTCGTGGCCGACTTCTACGGCGCCGAACCCGATGACGTGCTCGAGCACCTCCGCACGCTGACCGACGACCTCCGATCGGTCATGGTGGTGGGGCACAACCCGACCGCCCACGCGCTGGCCAGTGGGCTCATCGGCCCCGCCGACAAGAAGGGCCGCGAGCTCGTGGCCCGACGGGGCTTTCCCACCTGCGCGCTCGGCATCTACCGCTTCACCATCGACCACTGGACCGAGATGGCCGGCGGGACGGCTCGCCTGACGGGGCTCTTCACCCCACCCTTCAGCCAGAAGTGACTGGGGCCCCTACCAGGCCCACCTCGAGGGGCTGTTCACACCCAGTGCCAGAAGTCCTGACGAATGCGTGGGCCTGAACCCACAGTGACCCAGGCCGGTTGAACCACCCCGGACGGTGGCTCGGGTGCGTGATCAACCCAACCGATCTGTCCGCAGGAGCGGTGGAAGCAGGCCACCAGAGCCGGTGGTCAGCCTGGCCGGCGGGACCACACACTCCTTACATCTGTGCCCGATGATGTGAACGACGAGACTTCGTCGGTGGAACACGGAAGGACGGCCTCAGGGTGAGATTCAGTCGATCCACGGGAGTCAGGTTCGCGGTTCTCGGCGCGCTTGTCGTGACATTGGCCAGTGGCGCCTCGAGTTTCTCTGACGCCGCGACCGCCTCGGTAACCTTCCCACCGGCGCCGCGACCGGCACCCCCCGGCCCGGTCCCTGCCCAATACGCCACCATGTATGCCGGGCTCAAGAGCCAACTCGACAGCTACCAGGAAGCCGTCAACGCCATGCCCGACTACCGGGTGAGTGGTCGTTCGACGCCACCCTTCGTGGCCGCGGCGGAACTCCTCGACGCCAACGGCAATCGGCAGGACGAGCTTCTCCAGGCCGGGGCGTTGAACGGGGTGGGGCAGGAACTCGATGCCTTGAAGCGGTTGGGTGTCAGGGGCGTGACCATCGGCATAAAGCTGCCTCTGCTCCTCCAGCAGTACACGCCTCAGGCGGCGAAGTACGCCGACTTCTATGCCGCCGTCGCCAAGCAGGCTCGGGTGCGGGGATTCACCGTCGATGTGGAACTCGGCGGTCTCTTCTGTGGCACGGTCTTCTCGACCTGCACCTACGCGTACCCTCACACGGTTTCTGGATGGGCGCGCCTAACCGCCGAACAGGCCAAGATCGTCATCGCTCGCGTGCATCCCCAGTACCTCGACATACTCTCTGAGCCCAACACCGAGGCCGAACTGACGTCGATTCCGGCTCTCGAGACTCTCAACGGCGTGGTTCAGTTTGTTACATCGACTCTGCAGCAGATGGGACGGCGCGGGACGACGAAGATCGGGGCAGGGGCCGCATCGTGGTTCCCCGTCTCGTTCGATCGGGCCATCGCCAAGACGTCTGTCGATGTGCTGATCGACCACATTTACCCACTCAGTGCGAACATCATCCACACAGTCAGGGCGACGGCTGCACTGGCCCACCAGACACATAAACCACTCGTCGCAGACGAAGTCTGGCTCTACAAGAGCACTCCAAGCTTGAATGGCGGTGTGACCGCGTCGGGTTCCGAGGCGAAGCTGGATGCGTTCTCCTTCTTCGAGCCACTCGATGAACGCTTCCTATCGATCACCCGCGAGTGGTCGATCAAGGCCGACGTCGCCTTCACCTCGCCGTTCTGGTCCCAACAACTCTTCAGCTATACGACGTGGACTTCACAACTCGAGGCTGAGTCGACCACCAGCACCCTTGTTCTTTTGAATCAAGAGGCCGCGGCGGCAATGGCCAATGGTGCTTTCAGTGCCTCCGGCCTGGCCTGGGCTCGGTCGCCTTGATCGCGCAAATGTCGGGCGTCGGAACCGTGACTCAACTCTGCTCCGGGGCGGTTCTGACAAACGCTCTTCAGCTGGATCAGGAGAACACGCTGAGAATGGCCGCGTCGCCCTGGCCGCCCCCGCCGCACAGGGCGACGGCCGCCGTCGCCGCGCCGCGCCGGCGCAACTCGAGCAGCGCCGTGAGGGCCAGCCGGGTGCCCGACATCCCCACCGGGTGGCCCAGGGCGATGGCCCCGCCGTTGACGTTGATCTTGCCCTCGGGCAGGCCCAGGTCGTCGGCCGAGGCCAACCCGACCGCCGCAAAGGCCTCGTTGATCTCGAAGAGGTCGATCGAATCCACCGCGATGCCGGCCTTCTGCGCCGCCTTGGCGATGGCCCGCGAGGGCTGGGTCAGCAACGAGGTGTCCGGTCCCGCCACCATGCCGTAACTGACGATCCGCCCCAGGGGTGCGACGCCGAGCTCCTTGGCCTTCTCTTCCGACATCACGACGACGGCCGCGCCACCGTCGGAGATCTGCGAGGCGTTGCCGGCGGTGATGGTCCCGTTCTTGTCGAAGGCGGGTCGCAGCTTGCCGAGTGACTCCGCCGTCGTCTCCGGTCGCACCCCTTCGTCGGTATCGACCAGGAGGGGGTCGCCCTTGCGCTGGGGCACGCTCACCGCGACGATCTCCTCGCCCAGGCGTCCGTCCTTGGCCGCCGTGGCGGCCTTCTCGTGGCTGGCGGCGGCAAAGGCATCCTGGCGCTCCCGCGAGATGCCGACCTTGGCGTTGTACTGCTCGGTGGACAGGCCCATGGCGATGTGGTCGAAGGCATCGGTCAATCCGTCGAACATCATGGAGTCGACCAGCGTGCCGTCGCCGATGCGATACCCGGCCCGGGCTCCGGGCAGCAGGTAGGGCGCCTGGGTCATCGACTCCATCCCGCCGGCCACCACGATCTCGGCGTCACCCGAGCGGATCATCTGGTCAGCCAGGTAGATGGTGTTGAGCCCGGAGAGGCACACCTTGTTGATGGTGTTGGCCGGGACCGTCATGGGAATGCCGGCGTGCACGGCGGCCTGGCGGGCGGTGATCTGCCCCTGCCCGGCCTGGAGGACCTGGCCCATCAGCACGTAGTCGACCTGGTCGGGGGCCACGCCGGCCCGGGCCAGCGCCTCGGCGATGGCGAAGCCGCCCAACTCCATGGCAGAGAAGCTGGCCAGCGCTCCGGAGAGCTTTCCAATCGGGGTTCGTGCCCCAGCGACGATGACGGCCTCAGCCATGACCACAACCTCCGAATCTCTACCGGCCAAGTTACCGGTCGGAAACCACATCCTATGGGCCAACTATCGTCGGGGGCCATGAGCGACATTCTGAGTGCTGTTCTCGCTGGTGCAACGGCCGAGGAGCTGGCTGCGCTGCCCCTCCCCGAGGTCTATCGGGCCGCCGTGGTGCGCCGCGACGAGGTGGCCATGTTCGACGGCATGGAGTCCTCGGACAAGGACCCCCGCAAGTCCCTGCACGTGCAGGAGGTCCCGCTGCCCGAGCTGGCCCCCGACGAGGCCTACCTCGCCGTCATGGCCTCCTCCATCAACTTCAACACCGTGTGGACCTCCATCTTCGAACCCCTCCCCACCTTCGGCTTCCTGGACCGCCTGGCCAAGGAGGGCCCGTGGGCGGCCCGGCACGCGCTCGACTACCACGTGGTCGGCTCGGACGCCTCCGGCGTCGTGCTCCGGACCGGATCGGCGGTGCGCAACTGGAAAGTGGGCGACAAGGTCACCGTCCACTGCAACTACGTGGACGACCAGGACCCGTCGGCCCACGACGACTCGATGCTGGCGTCCAACCAGCGCATCTGGGGCTTCGAGTCCAACTTCGGTGGGCTGGCCGATGTGGCCGTGGTCAAGGCCAACCAGCTGATGCCCAAGCCGACCCACCTCACGTGGGAGGAAGCGGCCATCAACGCGCTGTGCAACTCCACCGCCTACCGCATGCTGGTGTCGCACAACGGGGCGCGCATGACCCAGGGCGACAAGGTGCTGGTCTGGGGGGCCAGCGGTGGCCTGGGCAGCTTCGCCGTGCAGCACGTCCTCAACGGCGGCGGCACCCCCGTCGGCGTTGTGTCGTCGCCCGAGAAGGTGGCCCTGCTCAACGATCTCGGCGTCGAGGCGGTCATCGACCGCCGCGCCGCCGGCTACAAATTCTGGAAGGACGAGCACACCCAGGACGAGTCGGAGTGGCGCCGCCTCGGCAAGGACATCCGCGGCCTGGTCGGCGGTGAACCCGAGATCGTCTTCGAACATCCCGGGCGCCAGACGATGGGGGCATCGGTCTTCGCCTGCAAACGGGGGGGCACCATCGTGACCTGCGCCGCCACCTCGGGCTTCATGATCGAGTACGACAATCGCCACCTCTGGATGAAGCTCAAGACCATCAAGGGTTCCCACTTCGCCAACTACCGCGAGGCGTGGGACGCCAATCAACTGGTCTGCGACGGCAAGGTGCTCCCGCCGCTCTCCGCCGTCTACACGCTGGAGAATGTGGGCGAAGCGGCCTACCAAGTGCACCACAACCTCCATGAGGGAAAGATCGGCGTGCTCTGCCTGGCGCCGGAGGAGGGCCTGGGCATCGACGACCAGGCACTGCGCCAGCGGGTCGGCGAAGACCGCATCACGCTCTTCCGCCGGCACGGGGTATGAGCCCGACCGGCATGTTCACCGAGATCGACCACGTGGCCATCGCCGTCAACGATCTCGAGGCGGCCATCGCCTGGTACGGCGACGTCTTCGGGGCCACGGTGGCGCACCGCGAGCGGGTCGAGTCCGACGGGGTCGAGGAAGCCCTGCTCGCCGTGGCCGACTCGTTCATCCAGCTGCTCACTCCGACCAGGGACGACTCGCCGGTGGCGAAATATCTGGCCAACAAGGGCGAGGGCCTGCACCATGTCGGCTACCGGGTGGCGGACTGCGCCCAGGCGCTCCAGTCGGTCAAGGACGCCGGCGGACGGGTGATCGACGAGGCCCCCCGGCCCGGATCGCGCGGCACGACGGTGGCCTTTGTGCACCCCAAGACGTCGTTCGGCACGCTCATCGAGCTGGTGCAGGAGTAGCGGCGGCCAGCGCCAACCGGCGCTCGTGAAAACTAAAGAGGCTACTTGACTGTAATCGGCCCCGGTGCCTACACTCAAGTAGATGCTTGACCAAATGATCGACCTCGATCGGACGTTCCAGGCGCTGGCCGACAGGAGCAGGCGCACCATGGTGGAACGACTCACCTTGGGACCCGCCTCGGTCAGTGAACTGGCAGAACCCCTGTCCATGTCCCTGGCCGCGGTCCTCCAGCACGTCCAGGTCCTCGAGTCGTCCGGGCTCGTGACGACCGAGAAGGTCGGGAGGACGCGCACGTGCCGGATCGAACGAGCGGCGATGACCGCGGCCGAACAGTGGATCACCGACCGGCGGCGGGGCTGGGAAGACCGCCTGGACCGACTGGGCGACATCCTGAACGAAGGAGCCCCTACCGAGGAGAACCGATGACCCCGTCCACCGTGGCGCATGACACGTTCGTCATCGAGCGGATCTACCCCGTACCGGTCAGTCAGGTCTTCGGGGCCTGGGCGGACCCCGTGCTCAAGGCCCGCTGGTTCGCCGGCTCCGCCGATGCACTCGGAGCCGGCTACGACCTCGACTTCCGGGTCGGAGGCCGTGAGGTCAATCGGGGCGGGCCTCCGGGCGGGCCTGTCTATTCGTACCAGTCGGAGTTCCACGACATCGTTCCCGAGCGGCGGATCATCTACACGTACGAGATGTACGCCGACGAGACCCGCATCTCCGTGTCCGTGGCCACGGTCCAATTCCGCGACCGAGAGGCAACGACGCAACTGGTCATGACGGAGCAGGGGGCGTTCCTCGATGGCCACGACACCGCGGCCCGGAGAGAAGAGGGAACCCGGGGCCTTCTGGACTCGCTGGCTGCCACCTTGAACAGAGGCGGATCGTGAAGCTGCTGTGTCTGCAGTGCCCGCTCTCTCTGCTGTGTCTGCAACTCGGTGGTTCGCCGGACGGCAACCTCGATGGGTCCACCACCGACACACCGGGGAGGAACAACCGATGAGAACCCTGGCCTCGTTCATCTTCACGAGCCTGGACGGCTTCTCTGAGGGCCCGAGCGGTGAGCTCGACTGGTCGATCGTGGACGAGGAGTTCAAGGACTTCGCCATTCGCCAGCTCGACGAGGCGCACACCCTTGCTTTCGGGCGGGCGACCTACGAACACATGGCCGCCTACTGGCCGACCGACCAGGCCCAGGCCAACGACCCGGCCATCGCTTCCCGGATGAACACCAAACCCAAGCTGGTCTTCTCGACCGCGCTCGAACACGCCAACTGGTCCGGCAGCGCCATCATCGATGGCGAGGCCGTCGAGCGGATAGAGGCGATCAAGACGGCCCCCGGCGGCGAGGTGCTCGTGATCGGCAGCGCCCACCTCACCGCATCCTTCGCAGCCGCGGGCGTCCTCGACGAACTGCGGATCCTGGTCTGCCCGATCGTCCTTGGTCGGGGCCGCTCCCTCTTCGAGGATCTGAAAGACCGGGTCGCGCTGAGGTTGGCCCACGTGAGGGAGTTCGACTCCGGCAACGTCCTGCTGACCTACCGCGCGTCGCCCGGATCGTCGTCCCAGGGATGAGTTGATTCTCACAGACCGGACCGAGCGACTCCCCGGGGCTCTCGGGCGGGCATCGTCGGCCCTTGGGCTTGGTCACCCTGGCCGACCGGGGCCGAGCGCTGCCTAGGGATTCACCCGGGCTGATCCGGCACAGGCGAAGCAGTGCACGGCGGCCGGCCGCGCCGCCAGGCGTTCGGGTGCAATCTCTCCCCCACACCGTTGGCACACCCAGTAGGTGCCGTCGGACAGGCGCGCCAGCGCTTCATCGAGCGCTTCGAGAGAAGCGCGTGCGGAGGCGAGCAGGGCGGTGACCTGTGCCCGCTCGAAGGCGATGGTCGACCCTTCGGGATCGTGCTCATCATCGGAGTTGGCACCGTCGGTATTGGAGACGATGTCGGACAATGAGCCGGCCAAGGTCTGCACCCGCTCGACGGTGGCCGCTCGCTCGTCGGTGAGAAGGTCGCGGGCGGCCGACTCGTCCATCGGTCAATTCGTACACCTCCGCGAGGCCGCCGGAGAACCTCGGGAACAAATACCTCGGTCCGCGATGTCGATCTGGCTCCGTCGCTTTCGTAGACAGCAGTAGAGGGTCGGTACAGTGCCGATCATTCGGGAGAGGAGAATCCCATGAAGCAATACCTGTTGTCGGTGCATCTGGTCGACGGCGAGGCTCCGCCGGCGCCCGAGGTGTCGGAGCAGATGTACGCCGACGTCAACACGTTCAACGCCGAGCTCCAGGCCAAAGGGGCCTGGGTCTTTGCCGGTGGGCTGTACCCGGTGGACACCGCCACGGTGGTGCGCGCCGCCGACGGCGAGGTCGTCACCACCGACGGCCCGTTCGCCGAGACCAAGGAGCACCTGGGAGGGATCTGGATCATCGAGGCCAATGACCTCGATGCGGCCCTGGCCTGGGCGGCCAAGGGGTCGGCAGCCTGCCGGGGGGCCGTCGAAGTCCGGCCGTTCCAGGAACTCCCCGAGGATTAGCGAGGACCAGCGAGGACCAGCGAGGACCCGTCGTGACTCAACCCACCCCAGTGGCGCGCGTTGAACAGACGTTCCGGCTGGAGTTCGGCCGGGCCGTGGCCACCATGATCCGCCTCTTCGGTGACATCGACCTCGCCGAAGAGGCGGTGCAGCAGGCTTTCGTCGTCGCCCTCGAGCGCTGGCCGGTTTCCGGTGTGCCGCCGAATCCGGGCGGTTGGATCGTCACGACCGCCCGCAACAAGGCCATCGACCGGCTCCGGCGGGAGTCGTCGCGCCACGACCGCCAGGCGCAAGCGGCCCTCATCCACCATCGTGACCAGCCGACCGAGGAGGGACCTGTGCCCGACGACCGCCTCCGCCTCATCTTCACCTGTTGCCATCCCGCCCTCCGGCCCAGCGCGCAGGTGGCCCTGACCCTCCGCCTCCTGGGCGGGCTCACCACCGACGAGATCGCTCGTTCCTTCCTCGTACCCGAGGCGACCATGGCCCAGCGCCTCGTACGGGCCAAACGCAAGATCGCCGCGGCCGGCATTCCCTACCGGGTGCCCGACGAGGCGGAACTGCCCGACCGACTCCGTCCGGTGCTCTCGGTCGTCTACCTGGTCTTCAACGAGGGCTACACCGCCACCAGCGGCGACGACCTGTCACGGGCCGACTTGAGCGCCGAGGCCATTCGATTGGCCAGCATGCTGGCCCAGTTGATGCCTGACGAGCCCGAGGTGCATGGGCTCCTGGCGCTCCTGCTGTTGATCGAGGCCCGCCGGGGGGCGCGCACCGATAGCAACGGTTCGCTTGTCCTATTGGCCGATCAGGACCGAAGCCGATGGGATGCGGAGATGATCGCCCAGGGCCACTCCATGGTCGCCAGCCTCATCCGCCGCAACCAGCCCGGTCCCTACCAACTCCAGGCCGCCATCAACGCGGTGCACACCGACGCGCCGTCAGCCGTCGACACCGACTGGGAACAGATCCTGCAGCTCTACGACCAGCTCCTCGCCCTGACGCCGACCCCGATCGTCGCCCTCAATCGAGCCGTGGCGCTGGCCGAGGTGCACGGCGCGTCAGACGGCCTCGCCGCGGTCGACGGCCTCGACCTCGACGACTACTTCCTCTTCCATTCCACCCGGGCCGAGCTCCTCCGCCGGCTCGGTCGCGACGCCGAGGCCGCCGACGCCTACGAGCGGGCCCTGGGCCTCGTCGCCAACGCGGCGGAGAGCCGATTCTTAGAGCAGCGCCGGCAGTCCCTGACCTGAGCGCCGGCGGCCTCGCGGCAGTGCTCGCCGTTACGGCACCCACGTGGTAGGAAGCCGCCGTGGGAACGCAGACCGAAGCGGTGTTCACCGAGCTTTTGGCGGAGCTGGCCCAACAACAGCGCCGATTGGTCGACCAGCTGTCGGGGCCCGGCGACGAGCAAAGCCTGCTCGAGGCGCACAAGTGGCTGCTCACCATCCTCCAGGTGGCCACTGACACGCAGGTGTGGGCGGACACGGCGCGCCCCCGCTTCACCGAGATCGTCGGGCCCTACAAGAAGTGGGGCGGGGACAACGCCGACGCCTTCTATCTCTTCGCCCCGGTCGACCCGGCGCGGACGTACCGCGTGCGGGTCAGGCGCGGCGACGCCGTCTACCTCTCCTTGTCCGTCTACGGCGGCCCGGACGACGGCCGTTACTCCGAGCGCATCGTCGGGAGCCTCAACGACCGTCAGGCTCCCCCCGATCCCGACGGGGTGATCGAGATGGTCCTCTCTCCCCACGACCCCGGCGACGGCTCCCCCTGGATCAGGCTCGAACCGGACGCCGTCGCCGTCATCACGCGCGACTACCTGGCCGACCCGGTCCACGACGTCAGGGCGGTCTGGGAGATCTCCGCCGACGACCCGCCGACGACCTACCGGGAGGACGACGCCGAGCTGGCCCGCCGTTTTCGCGCCGCGTTGACCTGGGTGCGGGACCAGGCGGCCATGGTCCCCCTGGCCATGGGCGAGCCGAACCAGGTGGATCCCCCCTACCCGGTCCCCACCGCGACCTTCGGGTGGGCCGCCGGGGACGCCGCCTACGCCATGGGCAGCTATCTCCTCGACGATGACCAGGCGCTCGTCCTGCGGGGCCGCTCGCCCGACTGCGCCTTCTGGAACCTGTGCCTGTGGAACCCCTTCCTCCACACCTACAACTACGACTACGAGCGCGTCACCATCAACGGGGCGCAGGTGCGGTACGAAGCGGACGGTTCATGGGAGATCTGGATCGCCCCGCGCGACCCGGGGCATCCGAACTGGGTCTCCACGGCCGGACACCACCAGGGCCGGATCTGGTTCCGCTGGTTCCTGCCCGAACGCACGCCCGAAGCCATCGACGCCGACGTGGTGTCGCTCCCGGTCCCGGCATGAGCGCGCCGGTCCGGCCACCACCGATCGTGCTCGACGACCTGGCCCGACCCCGATTCTCGGAGGAGGCCCGGAGCATCCTCGACCTGATGTCGGAGGCCGGTGCCGCCACGTCACTCGAACCGGACGCGCTGATGGGTGCGGCGGCGGTCGAGACCGGGTTGGACGACTTCGGGCCAGACGACTTCGTCCCCCGCCTCCATGTCCTCTGTCGCTCGTTGCGAGAAGAAGCCAGGCTCAACGACGCCGGCGTGCTGGCGCAGGCCGTGCTGGTGACCGGCTTGTTGCGCAACCGCCTTCTGCTCGAGGACCTGGTGGGTCGACATCCCGAGATCCTGGACGAGCGGGTCGAGAGGCCCATCGTGATCTGCGGGCTGCCCCGCACCGGCACCACGCATCTGCACAACCTGATGTCCTCGGACCCCGCCCTCCGGTCCCTGCCCTACTGGGAGAGCATGGAGCCGGTCCTGGCCGAGCAAGACCGCCCGGCGGCGGGCGACCCGGACCCGAGGTGGGAACGAACGGACATGGCCCTGTCCTTTCTCGACGTGGCCATGCCCGAGTTCAAGCGCATGCACGAGATGACGGTGGACCATGTCCATGAGGAGATCCAGCTCCTGGCCATTGACTTCTCCTCCATGCTGTTCGAGACGATCGCCCCCATGCCGTCGTGGCGCGACGACTACCTTGCCCGCGACCAGCGCCCCAGCTACGAATACCTGAAGAAGATCCTGCAGGCCCTGCAGTGGCTGCGGGGCGGGACGCGCTGGGTCCTCAAGTCACCCCAGCACCTCGAGCAGTTCCCCGCCCTACGCGACACCTTCCCCGACGCAACCTTCGTGGTCACCCACCGGGACCCGGTGTCGGTGACGGCCTCGATGCTCACCATGCTCGCCTACTCCCTCCGGCTGGGGCACGACGAGGTCGATCTGTTCTGGGTCGGCGACTACTGGGGTGAGCGGCTGCGACGCATGCTGCAGGCCTGCGTGGAGGCACGCGACGTGCTGCCGGCCACCCGCACCATCGACGTGCACTTCGACGAGTTCATGGCGGACGACCTGGCCATGGTGCGTCGCATCTACGACCTGGCCGATCAGCCGTACACCGACGACGCCGACGCGGCCATGACGTCGTTCATGGACCACAATCCCCGGGGGCGTCACGGCGCGGTCCTTTACGACCTGGGGCAGTTCGGGCTCGATCGGGCTCTGCTACGGGAAAGGCTGAGCTTCTACGTCGATCACTTCGGCGTCTCGGAGGAGGGCGGCTGAGGACGCCTCCGGTGCCTCGAACGGTCTCCCGTCCTCAGGGTCTCTCCCGTCCTCAGGTGGGGCGCCCGGTGACCAGCGAGATGACCAGGCCCGCCTGTTCGGCCACCGTGCCCGCCGACGGCGTGAGGACCAGTTCGGCCCGCTCGGGCGCTTCGTACGGGGCATCGATCCCGGTGAAGCCCGGGAGCTGGCCGGCCCGGGCCCGGGCGTAGAGACCCTTGACGTCGCGGCGCTCGCACTCGGCCAGGGGCGTGTCGAGGAACACCTCGAAGAAGGGCAGCCCGGCCTCTTCGTGCAGGGCGCGGATGAGGAGTCGGTCGGCGGCGCACGGGCTGATCAGCGAGATCAGGGCCACGCAGCCCGACTCGGCGAACATCTTGGCCACCTCTCCGGCCCGTCGCACGTTCTCGGTCCGATCCTGGTCGGAGAAGCCGAGGTCACCGTTGATGCCGTGGCGCAGATTGTCGCCGTCGAGCATGAAAGCCGGCTGGCCCCGGTTGACCAGCTCCTCCTCGACGGCGGCGGCGATGGTGGACTTCCCCGATCCCGAGAGCCCGGTGAGGAGGACCGTGGCCCCGGCCGTGCCGAGCGCGGCGTAACGGCGGTCCCGGGTGAGCTTGCCCACCTGGAGGACCACGTTGGGGCTGGCGTGCGTGGCGGCGATGACGCGGATCACGCCGGCCCCGACCGTCCCGTTCGTCACCGGGTCGATCAGGATGAAGCTCCCGGTCGATCGGTTCGTGCCGTAGTCGTCGACCGTGAGCGGTTCGGTGCAACGCAGGCGGATCCGCCCCACTTCGTTGAGGGCGAGCGTCTCGGCGGCGTCGTCCCGGTGGAGACCGTTGATCTCGAGCCGGTACTGCAGGCTGTCGACCAGGGCCCGGACCGTCCGGGTGGTGTGCTTGACCAGGTACGAACCGCCGACGTTCAGCGTCGATCGCTCGTCCATCCAGCACACCGTGGCCTCGAGGTCGGTCGTGACGTTCGGCCGGTTGTTCGGACGGCAGAGCACGTCGCCCCGGGACACCGCCACGTCGTCGTCCAAGGTGATGACCACGGCCATGGGCGGGAACGCTTCGGTCACCTCGCCGTCGGCCGTGGCGATCGACGCGATGTGCGTGGTCGTGCCCGACGGCAGGACCAGGACCTCGTCCCCCGGGCGCAGCACACCGCTGGCCACCGTGCCGGCGTAGCCCCGAAAATCCGGGTGCTCGGCATTTTGCGGGCGGATCACGTACTGGACCGGGAAGCGGGGGTCGATGAGATTCTCGTCACTGCCGATGTAGACCGATTCGAGATGCGACAGCAGCGGGGAGCCGTCGTACCACCACAGATTCTCGGAACGGTGCACCACGTTGTCACCCTTGAGGGCGGAGACGGGGATGAACGAAATGTCCTGGACGCTGAGGCGGGCGGCGAACTCCATGAAGTCGGCCTTGATCTCTTCGAAACGGGTCTCGTCCCAATCGACCAGATCCATCTTGTTGACGCAGACCACCATGTGTGGAATGCCCAACATGGAGGAGAGGAAGGCGTGTCGACGGGTCTGCTCGACCACGCCGTTGCGGGCGTCGATCAGGATCAGGGCCAGGTGCGCACTGGAGGCTCCGGTGACCATGTTGCGGGTGTACTCGGTGTGTCCCGGGGTGTCGGCGATGATGAACCGGCGCTTGGGCGTGGCGAAGTAGCGGTAGGCCACATCGATGGTGATGCCCTGCTCGCGCTCGGCCCGCAGCCCGTCGGTCAGGAGGGCGAGGTCGGTCTCGGGGTTGCCCCGCTGCTCGCTGGTCAGCCGGATGGCTTCGAGCTGGTCCTCGAAGATGGCCTTGGCGTCGTAGAGCAGACGGCCGATGAGGGTCGATTTGCCGTCATCGACCGAGCCGGCGGTGGCCAGGCGGAGGAGTTCGGCCACGTTAGAAGTACCCCTCGCGTTTGCGATCTTCCATCCCGGCCTCTGATATCCGATCGTCGGCTCGGGTGGCGCCACGCTCGGTCAGCCGGGTCACCGCCACTTCGTTGATGATGGCGGCCACCGAGTCGGCGGTCGATTCGACGCATCCGGTGCAGTCGGCATCACCGACCGTGCGAAAGCGCACCAGCGCCTCGAAGATCTCCTCGCCCGCCCGGGGCGAGAGGTGCTCGGTGACCGCCATGAGCATGGCGTCACGCTGGAACACGGGACGGCGGTGGGAGAAGTAGATGGACGGGACCTCGATGCGCTCGGCGGCGATGTACTGCCACACGTCGAGCTCGGTCCAGTTCGAGAGGGGGAAGACCCGGATGTGCTCGCCCGCATGATGCCGCCCGTTGTAGAGGTTCCACAGTTCCGGTCGTTGTTTCTTGGGGTCCCACTGGCCGAACTCATCGCGGAAGCTGAAGATCCGTTCCTTGGCCCGCGCCTTCTCCTCGTCCCGGCGCGCCCCGCCGAAGACCGCATCGAACTTCGCGGTGGCGATGGCCCGCAGGAGGGTCGGCGTCTGCAGGCGATTGCGGGAGGCCTGCGTCCCGGACGCCTCGGTGGTCCGTCCGGCGTCGATGTCCTCCTGGACGCTGGCCACCAGCAGTTTGACCCCCAGGTCGGCCACGTGCCGGTCCCTGAACTCCAACACCTCGGCGAAGTTCCGCCCGGTGTCGATGTGGAGGACCGGGAAGGGAATCGGGCCGGGCCAGAAGGCCTTCTTGGCCACATGGAGCATCACGGCGGAGTCCTTGCCCCCCGAGAAGAGCAGGACCGGCCGTGCGAACTCGGCCGCCACCTCCCGGAAGATGTGGATGGCCTGGGCCTCGAGGGCACGCAGATGCGAGAGCCGGTAGGCGCCCGATGCCCGCGGTGCTGCCCCCGCTTCGGGGCCAGCCACGGCTTCGGGTGCGCTCATCGGAACCCTCCCTCCCAAGAGTGACCCACCACGCTACGTCCCGCCGCGGCCGGCGGACAACATCATGCGGACACCACCCCCAGCCTCATCCGTGCGGGCACGCCTCGATCGACGGGCCCGCACGGGCGGAGCCCAGAGGGTTAGGCCCCCGCCCCGGCCGCGCCTTCGGGCGCCGGCGGGTCGGTGGTCTCGACCACCGGGTTGCCGAATGCATCCTCGGCCGTCGGGGTGGCGCCGAGCCAGCTGGCGTCGATGGACGGGTCAAACGGGTCGTCGCCCACGCTCTCCCCGCTCATGTCACGCAGCCAGGCCGCCAGGTCCTCGGTGTCCGAATCGCCGGAGCCGAGCGCCCAGAACGGCATGGCCTCGGCGTCGGGCATCTCCAGCTTGATGTGGCGGTAGTGCTCCATGCCCGACCCGGCCGGGATGAGCTTGCCGATGATGATGTTCTCCTTGAGGCCGAAGAGCTGGTCGCTCTTGCCCTCGATGGCCGCCTCGGTCAGCACCCGCGTCGTCTCCTGGAAGGAGGCGGCGGACAGCCAGCTCTCGGTGGCCAGCGAGGCCTTGGTGATCCCCATCAATTCGGGGCGCCCCTCGGCGGGAACTTGTCCCTCCTCGACCAGCGTGCGGTTGACCTCGGCGTAGATCTGATTGTCGACGCGCTCACCGGGCAGGAACGGTGCGTCCCCCGGCTCGGCCACCAGCACCCGCCGGAGCATCTGGCGCACGATCAGCTCGATGTGCTTGTCGTGAATCGACACGCCCTGGTCGCGGTAGACCTTCTGCACCTCTTCGACCAGGTACTGCTGGGTCTCCCGGATGCCCTTGACCTCGAGCAGCTCCTTGGGGTCCTTGGGGCCTTCGACCAGGGCATCGCCCGCCGAGACCTCCTGGCCGTCGACGACCTCGAGGTGGGCCCGCGGGGCCACGATGGTCGAGACTTCCTCGCCGTCGTCGGCGACCACGGTGACGTGGCGACCGGTCTCGTCGTCGGCGATGCGGACGACACCACCGTGATGGGCCAGCACCGCCGCGCCCTTGGGGGTGCGAGCCTCGAACAGCTCGACCACTCGGGGCAGGCCGTGCGTGATGTCCTCTCCGACCACACCACCGGTGTGGAAGGTCCGCATCGTCAGCTGGGTGCCCGGCTCACCGATGGACTGGGCGGCAATGACGCCCACCGCTTCGCCCAGTTCGATCATGATGCCGGTGGCCAACGACAGTCCATAGCACGCGGCGCACACCCCGTGCGGCGACTCGCAGGTCAGCACCGAGCGGGTCCGGATGCGGTCGATCTTGGGGTCGTCGCGCATCTGGGCGATGTTCACATCGTCCAGCAGCGTGCCGGCATCGAAGGTGGTGCCGTCGACCAGGGTGACGGGTTCGGTCAACAGGCGTCCGAAGGCGCGCGTCTCGAGATAGTTGCGGTGGCCGGGGCCATCGGGTGCGACGCCCTCGATCCAGATGCCGCGGGTCGAGCCGCAGTCGTCGATCCGGATGATGAGCTCCTGGGCCACGTCGACCAGTCGACGGGTCAGGTAGCCCGAGTCGGCTGTCCGCAGGGCGGTGTCGGCCAGACCCTTGCGGGCGCCGTGGGTGGAGATGAAGTACTCCAGCACCGACAGGCCCTCACGGAACGATGACTTGATGGGTCGGGGGATCATCTCGCCGCGGGGGTTGGACACCAAGCCCTTCATGCCGGCGATCTGGCGGATCTGCTGGGAGTTACCCCGGGCGCCCGAGTCCACCATCATGTCCAGTGGGTTGAAGGCAATGGTGGCCAACTGCGACTCCATGGCCCGTCCCACCTCGGAGTTGGCCGAGGTCCAGATCTCAATTTCCTTCTGGCGGCGCTCGTCGTCGGTGATGATGCCCCGCTTGAACTGGGTCTCGGCCTTCTCCGCTTCCTTCTCGTAGCGGTCGAGGATGGCCTGCTTGTCCGGCGGGGTCTGGACGTCGTTGATGGAGATGGTCAACCCGGACTGGGCCGCGAAGCGGAAGCCCAGCGCCTTGATGCGGTCCAGGCTGGCGGCCACGATGTGCTTGGGGTAGCTGGCCGCCAGTTCCTCGACGATGGTGCCGATCGGGATGTGCTTCTTGCCCACCACCTCGTTGACGTAGGCGAAACCCACCGGGAGCGCCTCGTTGAAGAACAGGCGTCCGGCCGTCGTGGTGAACGTCAGCGCCTCACCCTCGGCCGCGGTCACGCCGGCCGCAGCCAGTCGCCCGGCCAGGGTGGAGTCGGTCCCGGGACGCAGCACGATCGGGACCTGGAGATCCAGGTCGCCGGCATCGAAGGCCGCCTCGACCTCGTGGATGTGGCGGAAGGCGCGGCCCCCGCCCTTGCCACCCTCCACCAGCAAGGTGAGGTAGAAGGCGCCGAACACCATGTCCTGGGTCGGCACCGTGATGGGACGACCGGTGGCCGGGGACAAGATGTTGTTGGCCGAGAGCATGAGGACGCGCGCCTCGGCCTGGGCCTCCGCCGACAGGGGGAGGTGGACGGCCATCTGGTCGCCGTCGAAGTCGGCGTTGAAGGCGGTGCACACCAGGGGGTGGACCTGGATGGCCTTGCCTTCGACCAGGACCGGCTCGAAGGCCTGGATCCCCAGACGGTGCAGGGTCGGCGCACGGTTCAACAACACCGGGTGCTCACGGATCACGCCCTCGAGGACGTCCCACACCTGGGGACGACGACGCTCGACCATGCGCTTGGCCGACTTGATGTTCTGGGCCAGCTCGGCGTCGACCAACCGCTTCATGACGAAGGGCTTGAAGAGCTCGAGCGCCATCAACTTGGGCAGGCCGCACTGGTGCAGCTTGAGGTTCGGCCCG
>DASZJQ010000011.1:0-5516 GCA_035947875.1 Acidimicrobiales bacterium | reverse complement strand
CCGGGAGCGTTAGCCTGCCCGTATGGAACATTCGATGGCTGAACGCCTGGCCCAGCTGGCCGAGCGCAAGGAGCAGGCGTTGCACGCCGGCAGTGAGAAATCGGTCGAGCGGCAGCACGCCAAGGGCAAGATGACCGCCCGGGAACGCATCGACTACCTCCTCGACGAGGGTTCGTTCCAGGAGCTGGACATGCTGGCCCGCCACCGGGCCCACGGCATGGGCCTGGAGGACAACCGCCCCTACACCGACGGGGTGGTCACCGGATTCGGCACCGTCGAAGGCCGGCGCGTCTGCGTCTTCAGCCAGGACTTCACCGTCTTCGGCGGTGCGCTGGGCGAGGTGTTCGCCGAGAAGATCCACAAGGTGATGGACCTGGCCGCCTCGACCGGCGTGCCGATGATCGGGCTCAACGACGGCGCCGGGGCGCGCATTCAAGAAGGGGTGGTCTCCCTCCACTCCTACGGTGGCATCTTCCATCGCAACGTGGCCTCGTCGGGCGTCATTCCCCAGATCAGCGTCATCCTGGGGCCGTGCGCCGGTGGCGCCGTCTACTCCCCGGCCATGACGGACTTCATCTTCATGGTCCAGGGCACGTCGCACATGTTCATCACCGGGCCCGACGTCGTGAAGACGGTCACCGGGGAGGACGTCACGCTCGAAGAGCTCGGGGGCGCCATGAGCCATGCCACCAAGTCGGGCGTGGCCACCTTCGTCGCCCCCGACGAGAAGGCCTGCCTCGATGACGTGCGCCACCTCCTCTCCTTCCTGCCCTCCAACAACTTGGAGGAGCCCCCGATGGAGGTGACCGGCGATGATCCCGAACGCCAGGTGCCCGAGCTGATCAGCCTCATGCCGTCCTCGCCCAATCAGCCCTACGACATGAAGCGGGTCATTGGGGCCGTGGTCGACGACGGCGACTACTTCGAGGTCCACCGCCACTGGGCCATGTCGATCACGTGCGGATTCGCCCGGATGGGCGGACGGGTGGTGGGGATCGTGGGCAACCAGCCCGCCGTGCTGGCCGGCGTGCTCGACATCGACTCGTCCGAGAAGGCCTCCCGCTTCGTCCGGGTCTGCGACGCCTTCAACGTCCCCCTGCTCACCTTCGTCGACGTGCCGGGCTTCATGCCGGGCACCGACCAGGAGTACGGCGGCATCATCCGCCACGGGGCCAAGCTCCTCTACGCCTACTGCGAGTCCACCGTGCCGCGCATCCAGATCATCACCCGCAAGGCCTACGGCGGCGCCTACGTCGTCATGAACTCCAAGTCCATCGGGGCCGACCTGGCCTTCGCCTGGCCGTCGGCCGAGCTGGCCGTGATGGGGCCCAACGGCGCCGTCGAAATCGTGTACCGCCGCGAGCTGGCCGAGGCCGCCGACCCGGCCAGCCGGCGGGCCGAGCTGATCGACGACTACACCGAGCGCTACGCCAACCCCTACATCGCGGCAGAGCGGGGCTACGTCGACGACGTCATCTCCCCGGCCGACACCCGGGCCGTCATCTGCCGCAGCTTGGAGATCCTCTCGACCAAGCGCGAGGAGCTCCCCCGCCGCAAGCACGGCAACGTGCCGCTGTGAGTGCGCCTGTGGGTACGGCGAACCAGGCCGAGATCCAGGTTGAGGCCCGGGTCCAGATCGACGCCGAGCTCCTGCGGCTCGCTCCCCCACCGGTGCCCGGGCCCGACGTTATGGCCGCCATCACCGCAGCGGCCCAGCTGGTGTGGCCCCGGCCGGCGGCACCCGACGAGCAGGACCCGGTGCACCAGACGTGGCGGTTCAGCGGGCGCTGGTGGAACAAGCCCACGCCGCTGCGACGCGACCGACCCTGGGCCCGTCACTGACCGTCTACCTGGACGACTGGCGGCAGCGGGCCACCATCGGCCAGCGGGAGGATCGCTGGTCCCATCTCCTGGCCGACGACGAGCTGGAGCTCCACGCCCTGGCCGGTGAGCTGGGGATCCCCCGGCGCGGCTTCCAACGCCACCGTCGCTCCGCTGCCCTCAACCACTACGACCTGCCCGAAAGCTACCGGCACCGGGCCATCGCCCTGGGCGCGGTCCCGGTGACCTGGCGGGAGATGGCCCGCCTCACCCGGACATGGCGTCGCGCTGGCGCTCGGCCAACGCCACCAGGTCCTCCATGATCTCCTTGAACTCGAAGTCCTTGGGCGTGTAGACCGCGGCCACGCCCTTGCCCAAGAGGATCTCGGCGTCATCGGGCGGGATGATGCCGCCCACCACCACGGCGGCCGTCACGCCGGCGGCCCGGAGGCGGTCGACCACGTCGGGCACCAGTTCCATGTGGGAGCCCGACAGGATGGACAGTCCGACGATGTCCACGTCCTCGTCGCGCGCCGCCGCCACGATCTGCGCCGGGGTCAGCCGGATGCCCTGATAGATCACCTCGAAACCGGCATCCCGGGCCGCCACGGCGATCTGTTCCGCCCCGTTGGAGTGACCGTCCAATCCGGGCTTGGCCACCAGCAGGCGGGGTGGCCCCCCGGTGCGCTCGGCCAGGGCCCTGGTGCGGGCCACGATCGGCGCCAGGTCGTCACCGCGGTGGCCGACCCCCCCGCTGATGCCGGTCGGGGCTCGGAATTCTCCGAAGACCTCGCGCAGCGCCGAAGCCCATTCACCGGTTGTCCCGCCGGCGTGGGCCAGGGCGATGGTGGCGTCCATGATGTTGCCGCCGGGGCCGTCGTCCTCGGCCACCCGCCGCAACCGGTCCAGGGCCTTGACCACGGACGGCTGGTCGCGCTCGGCTCGCCACCGCACCACGTCGGCGGCCAGCTCGGCCTCGAGGTGCGGGTCCACCTTCAGGATCGACTCGATCCCGGCGCCGTCCGTCAGGGGCGAGGCGGCCGTTTCGGTGAAGGCGTTCACGCCGATGACCCGCTGCTCACCGGTCTCGATGCGCCGCACCCGCTCGGCCTGGCTCCGCACCAGCCGGGTCTTGAGCTCGTCGATGGCGGCGAAGGCCCCACCCAGTGCCTCCACGTCGGCCAGCTCGGCCGAGGCCGAGGCCACCAACTCCTCCGTCTTGGCCGCGATCACGGTGGAGCCCTCGAAGATGTCGTCGTACTCGAGCAGGTCGGACTCGAAGGCCAATATCTGCTGCATGCGCAGCGACCACTGCTGGTCCCAGGGGCGGGGCAGCCCCAGCGCCTCGTTCCAGGCCGGCAGCTGCAGGGCCCGGGCCCGGGCCTGCTTGGACAAGGTGACGCCGAGCATCTCGAGGACGATGCGGGGCACGTTGTTCTCGGGCTGCTGCTCGGTCAGTCCGAGCGAGTTGACCTGCACCCCGTAGCGGAAGCGCCGGAGCTTCGGATCTTCGACGCCGTAGCGCTCGGCGCAGATCCGGTCCCACATGGCGGTGAAGGCCCGCATCTTGCAGGTCTCCTCCACGAAGCGCACGCCCGAATTCACGAAGAAACTGATGCGCCCCACCACGGCCGGAAGCTCCGACGGCTCGATCTTGCCCGAGGCCAGCACGCCGTCGAGCACGCCGATGGCGGTGGCCAGCGCGTAGGCGATCTCCTGGGTCGGCGTGGCCCCCGCCTCTTGGAGGTGGTAGCTGCAGACGTTGATGGGGTTCCATTTCGGCGCCTGGCGCACCGTGTAGGCGATGGTGTCCACGGTGAGGCGCAGGCTGGGACCGGGCGGGAAGATGAAGGTGCCGCGGCTCAGGTACTCCTTGATGATGTCGTTCTGCGTGGTCCCCGACAGCCGGCCCGGATCCACGCCCCGGTCCTCGGCGTGCGCCACGTAGAGCCCGAGCAGCCAGGCCGCCGTGGCGTTGATGGTCATCGAGGTGTTCATCTCGGCCACCGGGATGCCGGCCATCAGTTCTTCCATGTGGCCCCGGTGGGCCACGGGGACGCCGACCTTGCCCACCTCGCCGGCCGCCTCGGGCGAGTCGGGGTCGTACCCGGTCTGGGTGGGAAGGTCGAAGGCGATCGACAGGCCGGTCTGGCCCTTGGCCAGGTTGGCCCGGTAGAGCGCGTTGGAGGCCTTCGCCGTGGAATGCCCCGAGTAGGTGCGCATCACCCAGGGGGCGTCTCGTCGGTGTTCCGTGCTCATGCGGTGCACCTCCTCGTACGCAGGGCCGCTCCCTCCATTGTGCCGCGCCGCAGCCCCGAACGGTCCAGGCTCAGCGGTTGTACTCGTAAAAGCCGCGCTTGGTCTTGCGGCCGAGCTGGCCCGAGGTGACCAGGCGGCGCAGCAGGGGCACGGCGGCGTAGTTCGGATCGCGGAACTCGGCGTAGAGCGCGTCGAGGATGGCCAGCGAGGTGTCCAGGCCGACCAGGTCGAGGAGGGCGAACGGTCCCATGGGGAACCCGCACCCGCCTTTCATGGCGGCGTCGATGCCTTCACGGGTGGCCACGCCCTGCTCGAGGAGGCGGATGGCGTTGTTCAGGTAGGGGAAGAGCAGCGCGTTGACGATGAACCCGGCCTGGTCCTTGACCTCGACGGGGTCCTTGCCGCAGGCGGCGGCGAACTCGGTGGCGGCGGCGACCGTGGTGTCGTCGGCGGTGATCGGGCGCACCACCTCGACCAGAGCCATGGCCGAAGCCGGGTTGAAGAAGTGGATCCCGCACACCAGCTGGGGGCGCCCGGTCGCCATGGCCAGCTCGACGACCGGCAGGGTCGAGGTGTTGGTGGCCAGGATGGCCCCCTCCTGGCACACGGTGTCGAGCTCGGCGAACAGGGCCTTCTTGATCGCCAGGTCTTCGACCACGGACTCGATGACCAGGTCGGCGTCGGCCAACGCACCGAGGTGGGTGGTGGCGGACACACGAGCGGTGATCTCGCCGGCCTCCGCCTCGGTGCGCTTGCCCTTTTCCACCTGCTTGGCCAGCGACTTCTTCAGCCCGGCCACCATGGCGTCCGCCGCGGCCTGGCTGCGACTGCGCAACACGACCTCGTAGCCGGCGGCGGCCGCCACCTCGGCGATGCCCGATCCCATGATCCCGGACCCAACGATTCCAACCCTCTTAATGGACATGGGAGCGAATGCTACCGGTCGGTAACCTCGGCGGTCGAGGTCGGGGCGGCAGGCGGAGCGTGCAAGAGTGGCCCGTGGACAAAAACGGCGTGCTGGCCCTGGTCGGCGGGAACGAATGGACCCCCGGATGCTCCTTTGACGCGAGGCTGCTGGCCGCGTCGGGCGGGAAGGACGTGCTCGTGCTCCCCACGGCCGCCGCCTACCAACACCCCGAGCGGGTGGTGCTCCGGGCGGCCGAATGGTTCGCCGACTTGGGGGGCCAGGTGGAGGGGCTGATGGTGGTCGACCGGGCGTCGGCCGGGGACGCCGGGATGGCGGCGGTGGTGCGGGGCGCCCGCTTCATCTACCTGTCCGGTGGCTCGCCCCTGCATCTCAAATCGGTTCTCAAGGGGTCGGCCACCTTCGACGCCCTGCGTGAGGCGTGGGCGGACGGGGCGGTGGTGGCCGGATCGGCCGCCGGGGCGATGGTGCTGACCGATCCGATGGTCGACCCGCGCGGCGGCGCGCTCAC
>DASZJQ010000010.1:0-4165 GCA_035947875.1 Acidimicrobiales bacterium | reverse complement strand
TTCGTCCCACCGCCGGCTCGCACGGCCGCCTTTTCGAGGGTGCGGAGTCCGGGGGTCGTCTTGCGCGTATCCAGGACCTGGACCGACGGATTGCGGGCGTGCGCGGCGGCCACGAAGCGCTGCGTGAGCGTGGCGATGCCCGACAGGTGGCCGAGAAAATTCAGGACGGTCCGCTCGGCCGTGAGGATGGGTCGCAATGCGCCGGTGACCTCCATCACCGTGTCACCAGCCGTCAGCGCATCCCCGTCCTCGAGCTTCCAGTTGGTCGTCAACGTGGGATCGAGCAGCCGGAAGGCCTCGGCGGCGCAATCCCGCCCGGCCAGGACCCCGTCCTCCCTGACCCGCAGCGCGAAGTGGGCGGTGGCGCCGCGAGGGACGAGCGCGGCGGTGACGTCGCCGACGTCGGGGAGGTCCTCGGCCAGGGCGCGGGTCACTGCCTCGACCACGTCGGCGTGGGGCGGAGTGACCGGAATGGCCGGACCGACCGGACTCATCGGGACGGACCGCCGTGGACCAGTCGCCGACGCCAGGCCGGATCGGTGTCGGGGAACTCCAATCGGGAATGCGCACCGCGACTCTCGGTGCGCGCCCGGGCCGACGACAGCAACGCATCGGCCAGCTGCACCAGGTTGCCCAACTCCCCCGCCCCCACCGACGCCGTGCGATCCCCCAGGGCCTCGGCCAGCTCGTCAACCGCGGCCGCGGCGGAGGCGAGCGATTGGGCGGACCGGACCACGCCCGCTCCGCCCGTCATGGTCTGCTGCAGCAGGTCGCGCAGTTTCGGTACATCGGGAAGAGTGGCCGGCTCTTCGTCGGCCGGGCGCGGTCCGGTCGGCCAACTCCGGAGGGGCCCAGCCACCGATGTGGCGTCGATGCCGTCGAGGGCCTCGCCCCCGAGCACAACCCTCAGCGCCCCACTGGCCTCAGGACCGTCGTAGTCCGACTCGATCCGCTCGGCCAACCGGGCGCCGAAGACCATGCCTTCGAGCAGCGAGTTGGAAGCCAACCGGTTGGCCCCGTGCACACCGGTGCAGGCCACCTCGCCCACGGCCCACAACCCGGGCAGGGCCGTGGCCCCCCACAGATCGGTGACCACGCCTCCGGAAAGGTGATGGGCCGCCGGCGCGATGGGGAGCCAATCCGTTTCCGGGTTGAGGCCGATGGACGACAGGGATGCCGCGATGGTGGGGAAGCGCTGGTCGAAGCGCTCCAGTCCGGTGGCATCGAGCCAGAGATGCTCGACTCCCTGATCGACCATCGTCGCCGCCATGGCTCGGCTCACGACGTCGCGGGGGGCCAACTCGTCCACGAAGCGGTCGCCGGCGGCGTCCCGCAGGATGGCACCGTGACCTCGGAGCGCCTCGGAGAGGAGGGGGCGGGGCATGGCCGGGTGGTGCAGTGCCGTGGGGTGGAACTGCACGAATTCGACATCAGCCGTCGGGACGCCGGCCCGCAGCGCCATGGCCACGCCGTCGCCGGTGGACTCCGCCGGGTTGGTGGTGACCGCGAAGAGTTGGCCGGCGCCGCCGGTGGCCAGCACCACGTGGTCGGCCCGGATCTCGACGACGGGACCCTGCGGCGGCAGGGCCACGACGCCCCGGCACCGTCCGTCCTCGATGAGGAGATCGAGGGCGAACCATCCCTCGAGCACGGCCCCGGCCGACTGGTAGGTGGCATCGACCAGCGCCCGCTCCACTTCGGCGCCGGTCGCCGCCCCTCCGGCATGCACCACGCGCGGATGCGAGTGCCCGCCCTCGCGCGCCAAGGCGAGGAATCCGCTGGCCTCCCGATCGAACTCCACCCCCAACGTGATCAACTCGTGCACGCGGCCCGGGCCCTCGTCGACCAGGATCCGCACCGCCTCCTCGTCGCAGAGCCCGGCCCCCGCCGCCAGGGTGTCGGCCAGGTGGAGGTCGGTGGAGTCCTCGTCGCCACCCAGCACGGCGGCCACCCCGCCCTGCGCCCACCGGGTGGCCGACTGCGACAACACGCCCTTGGTCAGGACGCCGAGGGAGGGCGTCGAGCCGGCCAGGCGAACGGCGGCGGACAGTCCGGCCACCCCACTCCCGAGCACCAGGACGTCGAAGGGTCCGGGCCCGCCCACCCCACCTGAACCGGGGCGGGCAGCCCTGCTCACGCCGGTTCGGTCAAGGTGAGCTCGGCGTCGAGTCGGGCCGACACTTCGTCGATCACCCGATTGCGGGCGTCCACATGGACCACCCGGGGCACGTAGGTCGCCAGCTCGTCACGTTCGTATTCGGCGTAGGTGATGAGGATCACCTTGTCGCCCGGCGAGACCAGGCGGGCCGCGGCGCCGTTGAGGCAGATCTGGCCCCGCTCCCCCTCGATGGCGTAGGTCTCGAATCGAGCGCCGTTGTCGATGTCGAGGACGGCCACCTGCTCGTAGGGCAGGATGTCGGCCAACGCCATCAACTCGGTGTCGATGCTGACCGAGCCCACATAGTTGAGGTTGGCCCCGGTCACCGTGGCCCGGTGAATTTTCGATTTCATCATCCGTCGACGCATCGGTTCATCCAATCCTTTCGAAGAGGCGCTCGGGGGGCGCCGGAACGGCTTCCGGTGCCGGCTGCATGGCGATGGCGGCCGAGCAATTGTCGATCAGCCGCACCGGACCGACCTCGGCCGCAATGAGCAGCCGCAGTGATGTCGGATCCACCAGATCCTCGCGCTCGACCAGGTCGTCAACGCCGACGGCCACGGCGTAGTCCAGGCGCACCAGCGGTTCGAGAGCCACCACGCCCCGCATGACGGCGCTCACCGCGGACCCGGCGAGGACCCCGCGCTGAATCGCCTCCTGCCCGGCCGTCAGGGCCCGGGAGAGCACGGTGGCGGCGCGGCGTTGCTTAGGCGACAGGCGCACGTTGCGGCTGGAGAGGGCCAGGCCGTCGTCTTCGCGCACGGTGGCGCATCCGACCACGTCGACCGCCAGGGAGAGGTCGGCCGCCAGGCAGCGGACCACCGCCAACTGCTGGTAGTCCTTCTCGCCGAAGTAGGCCCGGGCGGGACCGGCGATGGAGAACAGCTTCGTGACGACCGTGGCCACGCCGTCGAAGTGCCCCGGGCGCGACGCTCCCTCCCAGCCGTCGCTGATACCCGACACCGAGACCGTGGTGGGAACCGGTGCGGGCCAGGCGGGGTACATCTCGGTCACCTTCGGCGCGAAGACCACATCGACACCGGCCTCGGCGCAGGCGGCGAGGTCGTGGTCGATGGTTCGCGGGTACTGCGCAATGTCCTCCTGGTCACCGAACTGGAGCGGGTTGACGAAGATGCTCACGACCACCACGTCGCACTCGGACCGCGCCCGCCGGATGAGCGAGATGTGACCGGCGTGCAACGCCCCCATGGTCGGCACCAGGCCCACGGTCCGGCCGGTGGCCCGGGCCTTGTCCAGCAGATTGCGGCACTCGACCGCGGATCCGACGGTGTCCACTGCTCAGGCCACCACCGGGACGGTCTCTTCGACCTGGTCGACCGGGTCGACCGAGTGGACCGCGTCTACCGGGTGCGCCAGTTGCGTGGCCAGGGCGGCTCCGGCCTGATAGCCGGCCCGCTCATTGGCCGGAAGCGCATCGAGGTGCCGGCTCAACGTGGCCCAGTCGCCTCGTACCGCCGGGCCGGTCAACGCCCGGCGGGGGCCCAGCGCCGCCACGTCGTCCACCGCCGCCCGGGTGAGCGGGAGAAAAGCCTCCACATCCAGGCCCACCGAGGCCGCCACCCGCTCCACCTGACCGAGGAGGGCCACCACGTGATTGGCGGCGATGCAGGCGGCGGCGTGATAGGCCGCTCGGTCGGCATCGGCCACCTCGACCATCCGGCCGCCGAGTGACTCCACCATCAGACGCGCCAGGGGATCGCCGGCCACGGCAAAGGTCACGCCCTCGCCCAGGCGCTGCGTCCCAACGGCGGCGTTGGGCAGCGGCACCAACGGGTGCAGCGCGGCTCGACGGGCATGGGGCGCCAGGGCGTCGAGGCCCAATGAACCCGAGAGATGGAGCACCGCGGTCGTCGCCTGGGGGAGAACGGCGGCGGCCACCGTGGCAACGGCGTCGTCTGGGGTGGCAATCACCAGGACGTCGACATCGCGAGCGGCGTGGCTCACGTCGTCGTGGCGTCCGAGGAAGCCGACGACATCCCAGCCGCG
>DASZJQ010000009.1:0-11941 GCA_035947875.1 Acidimicrobiales bacterium | reverse complement strand
CCTTCTGAGGCCAACATCCCGTGCACGTCCTCGGGCGAGGTCTCGCTGCGCACCAGGACGACCTTCTCGCCCCGCTCGGCCGCGGCGGCGGCGTCATCGGCCGTGAAGTAGATACGGCCGACGGCCGCGCCCGGACTGGCTCCGAGGCCCTTGGCCCACACGGCGTAGCCCGAGCCGGCGAACTGTGGGTGCAGCACCGAGTCGAGGTGGTCCTCGGTGATCCGGGACACGGCCTCGGCCCGTGAGATGCCGAGGTCGTTCGGTCGCACCATGTCCACTGCCATCTGCAGGGCGGCCACGCCGGTGCGCTTGCCCACGCGGGTCTGCAACATCCAGAGCTTGCCCTGGTCGATGGTGAACTCGGTGTCACACATGTCGAGGTAGTGCGCCTCGAGCCGGTCGAAGATCTTCAACAACTCGGCGTGCACCTGGGGGAACTGCTTCTTCATCTCGGCGATCGGCTCCGTGTTGCGGATGCCGGCCACCACATCCTCACCCTGGGCGTTGACCAGGAAGTCGCCATAGGCGCCCTTGGCCCCCGTGGCCGGGTCACGGGTGAACCCGACCCCGGTGCCAGAATTGTCGTCGCGGTTGCCGAACACCATGGCCTGGACATTGACGGCCGTGCCCAGGTCGTGGGCGATGCGCTCACGATCCCGGTAGGCGATGGCCCGCGGCCCGTTCCAGCTGCGGAACACCGCCTCAATGGCCCCCCGCAGCTGCGCTGCCGGATCCTGGGGGAACGGACTCTCGGTGTGACGCTCGACGATCTGCTGGTAGGAATCGACCAGGTAGCGCAACAACTCCGTCGGCACCTTGTGGTCCGACGTGGTGCCGGCCAGCTCCTTGGCCGCGTCGAAGAGAGAGTCGAACTCCTCGCCGGGGAGCTCGAGCACGATGCGGCCGTACATGGCGACGAAGCGGCGGTACGAGTCGAAGGCGAAGCGCTCGTCGCCGGTCTGGCTGGCCAGCCCCTCGACCGAGCGGTCGTTCAGGCCCAGGTTCAAGACGGTGTCCATCATCCCGGGCATGGAGAACTTGGCTCCCGATCGCACCGAGACCAGCAAGGGATCCTTGGCGTCGCCGATGACCTTGCCCATGGCCGCTTCGAGGCGCGTGCGGGCCTCCGCCACTTCGGCATCCAGGCGCTTGGGCCAGCCTCCCGCCATGTAGTCCCGGCAGGCATCGGTCGAGATGGTGAACCCGGGCGGCACCGGCAGGGTGAGGACCGACGTCATCTCGGCCAAGTTGGCGCCCTTGCCCCCGAGCAGGTCTTTCAGCTCCATCGGGGGACGTGGGTGAGCGTGGTCGAAATCAAAGACGTACGGCATCGGGACTCCTTGCCCTGGCGGGGCGAACCACCGGCGGGGCGGCATTCATCGGACGGGTGCGGCTCCGGCCCAGCATCAGGACGGAAGGCGACAGCCTACTGGGCCTCCGGCACCCCTATGGGCCCTTGCCCGGCCCTTTCTTGGCTCCCTTGACGCCCGCCACCTGGCGCTCGAACACCTCTTTGGTCTCGCGCATGAAGTCCCGCACCACGGCCAGCTCCTCCTCCTTGAAGCGCTGTGCCACCGCTCGCATCTCCTCGACGATGGGCTGCTGCATGCGCGCCATCCGCTTGTGGGCCGAGGGGACCAGGGCCACCCACACCCGGCGGCGATCATCGGTGTCCCGGCGCCGCGTCACCATGCCGGCCTCTTCCAGCCGGTCCAGCAGGAAGGTCACCGCTCCCGTGCTCAGGCCCGTCTCATCAGCCAGCTGCCCGGCCGTCATCGGACCCTGGTGGTCGAGCAGGTCCAGACATCGCATGTCGGTCCGGCTCAGCTTGAACTTGGCCGCCACCCGCTCGTCGAACGCGCTGGCCGCGCCGAAATAGCCCACGATCTCCGATCGCAGTTGCTGCATGAGGTCCGCTTTCGACCATTGTCTTGACACGTAAATAACTTTATCACTAAGTTTCTTCGTTCATGAGCAATGGTGCACGTTTCGCCGTGGAGGCCCACGATCTGGTCAAGGTCTTCCCGCGCGGCAACGTGCGCGCCCTCGACGGCGTCTCCCTCGAGGTCGAGGCGGGCACCGTCTTGGGCCTGCTCGGGCCGAACGGCGCCGGCAAGACCACGGCCGTACGCATCCTGTGCACCATCCTCAGCCCCGACTCGGGCCACGCCACCATCCTGGGCCACGACGTGGCCAAGGAAGCTGACGCCGTGCGTCGCATCATCGGCCTGGCCGGCCAGAACGCCGCCGTCGACGACAACCTGACCGGCCGCGAGAACATCCGCATGGTCGGCCGGCTGACCCACATGAGCTGGAAGGCGGCTGCGGCCCGGGCCGACGAATTGTTGCGCGACTTCGGGTTGGTCGACGCCGGTGATCGGGTGCTCAAGACCTACTCGGGGGGCATGCGGCGCCGGCTCGACCTGGCCGCCGCCCTGGTGGCCCGACCGCCCGTCCTCTTCCTCGACGAGCCCACTACCGGACTGGACCCCCAGAGCCGGCAGGACCTCTGGGGGGTCATCGAGGACCTGGTCTCCGAGGGCACCACGGTGCTGCTCACCACCCAGTACCTCGAGGAGGCCGACCGCCTGGCCCGCGACATCGTGGTGGTCGACCACGGCCGGGTCATCGCCGAAGGGACCCCGGCCCAGCTCAAGGCCCGTTTGGGCACCTCGGTCATCGCCATCACCCTGCCCGACAAGGACATCGCCGCCCGCGCCGCCGCCCTGGTGGCCCCGCTCTCGGACAACCCGCCCCTGATGGACGGGGTCATGGTCGAGCTCACGGTCGAGGACGGGCCGAAAGTCGGCGCCGAGGTCCTGCGGGCGCTCGATGCGGCCCAGGTCCCCGTGGCCGGCCTGGCGCTGCGCGAACCGAGCCTGGACGATGTGTTCTTGAACCTGACCGGTCACAAGTCCGAAGGCGAGACCGACGAGGAGCGGGCCGCCCGCAGCGGCAAGCGCCGGGAGTCCAAGCGGCGCGCCGGGTCCCGTGCGGACCCCCACGAGATGGACGCCGCATGAGCACCATGACCGTTCCCACTGCGGTGGCCCCGGCCCCGTCGGGGAGCCGGCTGCGCTGGACCCTGGCCGACGCCGCCACACTCACCTGGCGCAACCTCAAGGGCCTGACGAGGATCCCCGACGCCATCTTCTTCGCCACCCTGCAGCCCATCATGTTCGTGCTGCTCTTCCGCTTCGTCTTCGGCGGCGCCATCACCATCCCGGGCGTGAGCTACGTCGACTACCTGATGCCCGGCATCTTCGTGCAGACGGTCGCCTTCGGGGCCGTCAGCACCGCCGTCGGGCTGGCCGACGACCTGCAGAAGGGGTTGATCGAACGGTTCCGGGCCCTTCCCATGGCCCGCTCCGCCGTGCTGGCCGGCCGGACCACGGCCGACCTCGTGCGCAACGTCTTCATCGTGACCCTGATCACCGTGGTGGGGTACATCGTCGGGTTCCGCATCGGCACCAATTTCGGGCTGTTCCTGTGCGGCGCCCTGATCGTCCTGATCTTCGCCTATTCCCTGGGCTGGGGGTTTGCCACCGTCGGCCTGACGGCCTCGAACGCCGAGACGGCCCAGGTCATGGCCTTCCCCATCCTCTTCCCCCTGACCTTTGCCTCCTCGGCCTTCGTCCCGGTGTCCAGCATGCCGGGTTGGCTGCAGGCCTTCGCCAAGCACCAGCCGGTCACCCAGGTGGTCGACGCTGCCCGCTCGCTCATGGTCGGGGGCGTCACCCACGACACCTCATCCATCTACCAGGCCCTGGCCTGGTGCGCCGGGCTGCTCATCGTGCTGGTACCTCTGGCCGTTTCCAAGTTCCGCAAGGTGGGCTAGGCAGTACACCTAGGAAGCGCCGGACCTCGAGCCAAGGCGGTAACGACATGCCCAAGGTGGCCAAGCCAGTCGCCGTACTCTTCGACGTGGACGAGACCCTGGTCCACACCGGAGGCTCCGGTGCACGGAGCTGGAAGGTGGCGTTCGACCAGCTCTATGGCATTCCGGCCGACATCGGGGCGCACAGTTCCGCCGGTGAGACCGATCCCCAGGTGGCCCGGGCCACCTTCAGGGGCGTCCTGGGACGGGAGCCATCGAGCGACGAGCTGAGCAAGATCTACGCCCACTACCTGCTCCACCTGGCCGAGGACATCGTGACCTCCGAGGGCTACCGGGTCCTCCCCGGAGCCAGGCGGACCCTGGTGCGCCTGGGGGAAGCGGGCGTCATCCTCGGTCTGGTCTCGGGCGCCATGGAAGGCGCGGCCAGAACCAAGCTCATCCCAGCCGATCTCAACCGCTTCTTCCTCTTTGGCGCCTACGGCTCGGACTCGCCCGACCGGGCCGAACTCACCGCCATCGCCATCGACAAAGCCGCTCGCCTGCACGACGGCCTCACGCCATCAGAGGTCTTCGTCGTCGGCGACACGCCCCACGACGTTGACGCGGCCAAGGCGGCCGGGGCCGTCTCGGTCGGAGTGGCCAGCGGCAAGTTCTCAACCGACGCGTTGCATGAGGCCGGCGGTGACCATGTGATCGGATCGCTTGAGGACCCCTTTCCCGGGCTCTGACCAGGTTGCCCTCCCCACTCTCCGAACGGGTACGTCCCGCGTCCCGTAGCGTCGACGCCGGGGGACGTCCCGCCCGAGCGAGGAGAACTTGACCATGACGCACGACATCGCCGCCGACCCGCGGCTCGACCCGAGGCTGAAGGATCTGCTCTCGATGGTCCCCCAGATCCCCGCCACCGATGTCGACAGCCGGGAGGCCCTCGTGGCCGAAGCCAATTCCGAGGCGGCGCGCCAGGCGGTCGACACCTTCCGGCCCTTCATGGATCTCTGCGACACCGAGGAGGCCGCCCCGTCCGCCGGGCTACGCGTCAGCACCGAGCAATTCGTGTCGGCCCCCGACGGCAACACCATCAAGCTGCGGATCACTCGGCCGGACAACGAAGAGACGGTGGCCTGCGTGTACTACATCCACGGCGGCGGCATGTCGAACCTGTCCTGCTTCGACGGGATGTACCGGGGCTGGGCCAAGCTCATCGCCGCCAACGGCGTCGCCGTCGTCATGGTCGACTTCCGCAACTCGGTGGTGGCCTCCTCGGCCCCTGAGGTGGCGCCGTTCCCCGCCGGGCTGAACGACTGCGTGTCGGGACTCAAGTGGGTGGCCGAGCACGCGGCGCACCTGCGCATCGACCCGGAGCGCATCATCGTCGCCGGCGAGAGCGGCGGGGGAAATCTGACCCTCGCCACCGGGCTGAAACTCAATCGGAACGGCGAACTGGGCCTGGTCAAGGGCCTCTACGCCCTCTGCCCCTACATCGCCGGGCAGTGGCCGTCTCCAGAGAGCCCGTCGTCCATTGAGAACAACGGCATCCTGCTCGACCTGCACAGCAACCGGGGCGCGGTCAGCTACGGGATTGAGGCGTTCAACGAGCGCAACCCGCTGGCCTGGCCCTCGTTCGCCACCCTCGACGACGTGACTGGGTTCCCCCCGACGGTGATCAACGTCAACGAGTGCGATCCACTGCGCGATGAGGGCATCAACTTCTACCGCCTGCTCCTCCAAGCTGAAGTCCCCGCCCGCTGCCGGCAGATGATGGGCACCATGCACGGCACGGAGATCTTCGTCATCGCCTGCCCCGAGGTCAGCCGTGACACCGCCCGGGACGTCGCCGCGTTTGCCCGGGAGTAGCAACGGCCATGTGGGTTTGCCCGCCCCTGACTGAGGGCATAATTGGAAGGGACTCCGTCCGATCGATAAGGCGTTTCGTTCCGGGTGTGCCTGCCCATGCGCACATGACGGCGTCCAAAGCGGATCTTGACGACAGCCCATGACATCGACCACTGACCTTCTCGACGGGCGCTATCGACTGGTCCGACTGCTCGGGCAAGGCGGCATGTCCGACGTGTACGAGGCCTTTGATGAGCGCAGCGACACCGCCGTCGCCATCAAGTTCGTCCGCTCGGCCGACCCCGAACTGGCCCGTCGCTTCGCCCAGGAGGTCCGCGCCCTCGGCCGCGTCGAGCACCCCGGGCTGGTGCGACTGATCGGTACCGGCCTGGCCGATGACCACGCCTATCTGGTCATGGAGTTGGTCCAAGGCTCGACGCTGGCCGAGGCGCTCCGCCACGGCCCGCTGGGGCCCGAGCGCACGGCGTACCTCGGTGCCTCGCTGGCCGGCGCCCTGGCGTACGTGCACAGCCGCGGCGTCGTGCACCGAGACGTGAAGCCCTCCAACATCTTGCTGCGCGCCGACGGGCGGGCGCAGCTGGGGGACTTCGGTGTGGCCCGACTTCTCGACGCATCGGCGCTGACGATGGCGGGGACGACGCTGGGCACGGCGGCCTACATGGCGCCGGAACAACTCGAAGACCACCAGGTCGGGGCCGGCGCCGACATCTGGTCACTCGGCATGGTCCTGCTCGAGTGCCTCACCGGCCACCGGGTCTACGAAGGTTCCACCGCCCAAGTGGTGGCCAAGCGGATGGCCGGCCCCGTGCCCCTCCCCGCTGATCTCCCCGTGCCCTGGAAGCTCCTCTTGAGCGGGATGCTCGACCACCGTCCCGAGCAGCGTCTCGACGGGGCGGACATCGCCGCACTCTTGGTCACCACCCCGTTCCGGGCCGCGTGGTCGCCGTCGCCCAACCCGGACGCCACCCCCCCGCCATCGACCGGCGTCCTGAACCTGACCGCCCTGGTCCCCGGGACCTCGACCACGGCACTGCTCGGCCCCACCACCGCTCCGGCAACCGCTCCCGCGACCGCTCCGGCGCCCACTCGAGTAGCCCTCTCGGAGAGCCCGGCCGGGCCGCGCCGGCATCGACGCTGGTGGCTCGCCGTCCTGGGGGCCCTGTTGGCCATCGCGCTGGTGGTCGCCCTCCTGGCTGCATTCCCCTCCAGCCCGGCATCCAACCTCGGCCACCTGACCAGCGCAACGCAACCGCCGGCCACATCGACCACCACGTCAGCGCCGACGACGACCACCACAACGCTGGCCGCCATTCCCGCCGCACTGGCCGTGCTGAACCGCGACATCGCGTCCGACCAATCGAACGGCACCCTCGACCCGGCCGCCGCGCAATCGATCACGTCTCAGGCCCAGCAAGCGGTCCTCGATGCCGCGGCCAGCCAGCCCGACCAGGCTGCCAGCCACCTCCAACGAGCCGGCATCGCCATTGACACCGGCGAGCTCGACGGCAGTGTCGACCCGGCCGCCGCACCGACGCTGCAATCAGACCTCTCGGCGCTCGCCACCGCACTGGGTGTGGGGTCGGCCGCGACCGGCACCACTGGCGCCACCGACACCACGACCACCACGACCACATCGGGAGCGGGATCGGGAGGGGGGGGCGGACATGGTCACGGGCAAGGACAAGGTCAGGGCGACTGAGGAACGGTCGCACCCCCCCGATGGCCAGCGCACCCGGTGCCCACGGCGACCGTCGTCCAGACCGGGCGTTGCTCCGTCAACCGGTGCGACGCTGTAACTCGGCCACCAGGTCGGCGATGGGCACCCGCACCTGCTCGGTGCTGTCCCGGTCCCGCACGGTGACGGCGTCGTCCTCGAGGGAATCGAAGTCGACGGTGACACACCAGGGCGTGCCCACCTCGTCCTGACGTCGGTAGCGCTTCCCGATGCCCTGGGTGGTGTCGTAGTCGCACATGAAATGCGGCTGGAGTCGCCCCAGCACCTGGCGGGCGAAGGGCTCGAGGGGATCCTTCTTCGAGAGCGGCAGCACGGCCACCTGATACGGCGCCAGCCGCCAGTGGAGGCGCAGCACGTTGCGGGGCTCGCCACCCACTTCATCCTCGTCGTAGGCCGAGAGCAAGAAGGCCATCATCGTGCGCGTCGCCCCGGCGGCCGGCTCGATCACGTGGGGCACGTACCGCTCATTGGTGGCCGGGTCGAAGAAGTCCAGCTTCTCGCCCGACGCCCGGGTATGGGCCAGCAGGTCGAAGTCACCGCGGTTGGCGATCCCCTCGAGCTCGTCCCAGCCCCAGGGGAAGAGGAACTCCACGTCGGCCGTGGCTCGAGAGTAGTGCGACAGCTCGCTCGCCTCGTGATGGCGTAGCCGCAGCTTCTCTTCGGGGATCCCCAGCGCGGTGTACCAACGGAAACGCTCGGCCAACCAGTAGTCGAACCATTGGTCGCCGTCGGGCGGCGGGACGAAGAACTCCATCTCCATCTGCTCGAACTCACGGGTGCGGAACACGAAGTTCTGCGGGGTGATCTCGTTGCGGAAGGATTTGCCCACCTGCGCGATACCGAAGGGCGGCTTCTTGCGCGTGGTGTTGAGCACGTTGGCGAAGTTGGTGAACATGCCCTGGGCCGTCTCGGGTCGCAGGTAGGCCACATGGCCTTCGTCCTCCACCGGGCCGGCGTGGGTCTTGAACATCAGGTTGAAGGCCCGGGCTTCGGTCAGGTCGTGCGAGCCGCAGTTGGGGCAGGTGCCGTCGATCTTGTCGGCGCGCCATCGTTCGTGGCAGTTCTTGCAGTCGACCAGGGGGTCGGTGAAGGTGGCCAGATGGCCCGAGGCCTCCCACACGGCCGGCGGGGAGAGGATGGCGGCGTCAATCCCGACCACGTCGTCACGCAACTGCACCATGGTGCGCCACCAGGCGTTCTTGACGTTGCGCAGCATGTTGACCCCGAGCGGGCCGTAGTCATAGGTGGAGCGGAACCCTCCGTAGATTTCGGCGGAGGGGAAGATGAAGCCGCGGCGCCGGCAGAGGCGCACGACCTTCTCCATCAGGTCATCGGAGCCGGCCTGGGAGTCTTCGGGCATCGGGGAAGACTACCGGGTCAATTTCGGGAGCCAGCCAGGCCGATGGTGTCTCGCAGCCTGGTGGTCACGTCGTTGGCGAGCAGTCGCCCTCGCACGGTGAGGACGGCATCGTCTCCCCGCTGCTCCACCAGTCCGTCCAGGTTCTCGTCGTGGGCCAGGGCGGACCAGGGCACGCCTCGTGGCGTGCGCAACGCCAGCGCCAGCGCCTCGAAGCGCCGTTGGTCCGCCGTGAGCACCTCCCGACCGCCTTCGGGAGTGCGGCCCGTCGTGATGGCATCGATGTAGCGCTCGGGCGTACGGACGTTCCACCAACGCTGGCCGTCACGGTGGCTATGCGCGGCAGAACCGATGCCCTGGTAGTTGCCCTGATCCCAGTAGAGACGATTGTGGCGGCACGGGTGGCCGGGACGGGCCCAGTTGGAGATCTCCTCCCAGCCGTATCCCGCCTCGGTGAGGACCCGGTCGGTCACCTCGTAGCGCCGAGCCAGGGCATCCTCGTCGGGGTGGCGATCCTCGGCGCGGGCGAGCGGGGTCCCGGGTTCGACCGTCAGGGCATAGGCGCTGATGTGCGGGGGAGGCGCATCGAGGTTCAGGACCTCGTCGAGGGTACGCCGCCAGTCCTCGTCGCGCTCCCCCGCTCCGCCGAAGATCAGATCGAGGTTCCAGGTGACGAAGCCGGCCCGGGACACCGCGTCGGCGATCCGGCAGGCCGCGTCGGGCACGTGCCGGCGTCCCAACCCGGCCAGCGTGCGGGGGTTGGTCGACTGCAGCCCGAACGACACCCGGTTCACGCCGGCCTCCCGGTACGCCCCCAGGTGCGCCCGGTCGGCGTCCTCGGGATTGCACTCGACCGTGACTTCGGCGTCGGCGGAGCGGGGTATCGCTTCGAGGATGCGGCACAAGAGCTCGGGGGCCAGACGGGACGGCGTCCCACCGCCGAAGAAGACGCTGGTGGCCACCGTCAGCGCCCCGACGTCGCCGAGTCGCTCCACCTCGGTCACGCACGCCGCGGCGTAGCGCTCCATGAGGTGGTCGCGGTCCGTGTAGGTCGCGAAGGCGCAGTAGTCGCAGCGCTCCCGGCAGAAGGGCACATGGACGTAGACGCCGAACGCCTGGGGTCGCATCGCCGGCGGCGGATCAGAGTCCGGCGGCGGAGCGCACCGAGCGGATCCGGCGATCGAGGTGGACCTCCATGGCCTCGGTGGCCAGCTCGGCCACTTCATCGGCTCCTTCGCTCGGCGGTCCGGCCAGGACGGCGGCCAGGTCGCCCCCGAGGATCCGGCGCAACAGCGCCAGCGCGGGCGCGCTCATGGGCCGGCCCCGGCGGCAGCGGCGGCAGAGGGTGCCCCCCTCGGTCAGGTCGAAGGCGACCAGCTCGACCTCACCGTCGGCTTCGCCACAGGAGGCGCAGGAGTCGAGGACGGGGGCGGCGCCCTCGAGCACCAGGGCCTTGAGGAAGAAGGAAGGAGCCAACAGGGTGGGGTCGGTGGCCGGGTCGCAGAGCGCCCGGAGCGCGCCCACCAACATGGCGTAGAGCCGCGGGTCGGGATGGCGCTCCTGCGCCATCTGATCGGTCACCTCGATGAGGGCCATCCCTTTGGGCAACAGCGACAGGTCCTCGCGCACGACGCGGAAGGTGTCGATCACCTCGACCTGGTTGACGATGTCGAGATCGCTGCGTCCCTGCCACAACAAGAGGTCCACGTGGGTCAAGGGTTCGAGGCGGGCTCCGAACTTGCTCTTGGTCCGTCGGACTCCCTTGGCCACGGCGCGTACCTTCCCGTGCTGCTCGGTCAAGAAGACGATGATGCGGTCGGCTTCGCCGAGGCGGTAGGTGTGGAGCACCACACCGGTGTCGCGGAAGAGGCTCACCCGTCGACCGACCCGTCGTGGCCGGCCGCGTGGCGGCGCGCCTCGTCAATGGCCCGGTTCTGGGCCTCCTGAGCCGGCCGGGTGCGGGCTTGGGCCATGGCCCCGTGCGAGTTTTTGCCGTACAGCAGGTTGCCCCCACCGATGAGGACCACCAGGGCCACGATGGTGACCAACGGGGTCAGGGCGTCGTGGAACCCGATGACGACCAAGGCGATCAACGCGGCCACCACCAGGACCCCTCCGGCCAGGGCCACTCTGCTCATGGTCATGGCCCTATTGTCACGGATGCACGTCGCCGAAACGACGCACCCGCTGCTGGAACTCGATCACGGCTTCGTAGAGATGCCGGCGGCGCATGTCGGGCCACAGCACCTCGGGGAAGACGAGCTCGCTGTAGGCGATCTCCCACAACAAGAAATTGGAGATACGCGTCTCTCCCGAGGTACGGATGACCAGGTCGGGATCGGGCATGTCGGGGAAATAGAGGTGACGGCGGATGGCCTTCTCGTCCACCTTGTTCGGCGCCACCCCTTCGGCCACCAGCGCTCGCACCGCATCGACGATCTCGGCCCGCCCGCCGTAGTTGAACGCCATGGTCATGGTCATGCGGTCGTTGCCCTTGGTCAACTCGATCGACTCGTCCATCCGCTTGAGTACCCGGCGCGGCACCCGCCAGTCCCGCCGCCCGGCAAAACGGATGCGCACGCCCTTCTCGTTGAGCTCGTCCCGGCGCCGCATGAGCAGGGACTCGTTGAACCCCATGAGATAGCGCACCTCGTCGGCCGGCCGGCGCCAGTTCTCGGTCGAGAAGGCATACAGCGTGATCCAGCGCACCCCGATCTCGAGGGCCCCATTGACCACATCGAGCAGCGCCTCTTCACCGGCGGCGTGCCCCTCGGTCCGGGGTAGGCCCCGGGCGCTGGCCCACCGCCCATTGCCGTCCATGACGCAGGCCACGTGCGCCGGAACGCGGGTCAGATCGAGCTTGCTCGGAACAGGATCAACACCCTGGTCGGAGACGGGATGGGCCACCCGCCGAACCTACCCCCTCCGGCGAGAGTGCCCGTGCCGCCTGGACCCGAGAGCGCAGCACGTCGTCAGCCGCTCCGAAACTCCTGATCGGAGAAGCCGGGATTCGTTCCCCGCCGTACGATCCCGGACTCGGCGTTTCGCCCAACCCTCTCGAGACGGGTCGGCAGTCGGCGATCGCACGGTGGGCGGTCCGCGATCGGCTTGGTTCCCGGTTTTCGGGCACTGTCACCCGGGGCGGGCATGATCTGAG
>DASZJQ010000008.1:0-4767 GCA_035947875.1 Acidimicrobiales bacterium | reverse complement strand
GCGAGGTCGTTACAGAAACCGGAGTCCCGGGGTCGCGATACGGAACACATCACTGGCGAGGAGCTTGCCGAGTTTCTCTGCGTCCCATCGCTGTTGTTGCGAGCTGACCTCAGCAGCCTCGCGCCAGCCGTGCATCCAGATGACCTTGTCGTGGATAGCGCGGAAGACCTGCCCGTTGACGAGCTGCGACTCGTCGCTGGCGAGCCAGGCCACCAACGGAGAGCTGGTTGCCGGGTCCATGGCATGCCACTCGTCATCGGGGATCTCGTCGGGCTCCACAACCGGGGGGGCCGACGGCATCGTCCCCGTGATCCTGGTTGCGCCAGCAGGACCGACGACGTTGGCAGTGACCCCGTACGGACCGAGCTCTTGGGCCAGCGTGAGGGTCAGTCCCACGATTCCTGCCTTGGCGGCGGCATAGGCGGTCTGCCCGAAGTTGCCGGTGAGGCCTGCTCCCGAGGTGGTGTTGATGACGCGGCCGGTCACCTTCTCGCCGGACTTGGCGCGGTCGCGCCAGTGCCGGGCCGCGTGATGGGAGCAGCACCACGTCCCACGGAGATGCACGCGGATCACCGCGTCGAAGTCGGCCGCGTCGAGATTCCAGATCGCGCCGTCGCGCACGATGCCGGCGTTGTTGACGAGGATGTCGAGGCGGCCCCATTCGTCGACGGCGCGCTGGACTATGGCCCCAGCCTGATCGTGGTCGGCGACGTCGCCATAGTCGGACACCGCCGTGCCGCCGCGGTCGGTGATGAGCTGGACGGTGAGATCGGCGTCGCGGCCGCTGCCCTCGCCGTGAACGGTTGAACCCAGGTCGTTGACCACGACCCGCGCTCCGTGTTTGGCCAATTCGAGCGCGTGCGCCCGACCTATCCCGTGACCCGCTCCCGTTACGACGGCCACCTTTTCATCCAACAGTCCCACGCGATCCTCCTTCAGGGAACAGCGAACAACGCGGGGAATTCCAGGGCAAAACCACACGGGTGAGAAGGTCCCTCCGCCGGCGCACCTCGCTTGTCCGGCGACGTCCCTGGACCCGGTTGCGAGAAAATAATATACATTATTGAATCTGTCGAAAATGGCGAGGGTTGCCGGAGGGACACAGTGGAAAGTTGGCTCGGGCAGTACTGCATCAACGTCACCGACCTCGAACGTTCCATTGCCTTCTATACCTCCCTCGGCCTCACGTGCACGAGCCGCACCGAGATAGAACAGGCGTCGGAAGCGATCGTGGAGAGTCCCGAGGGCGGTTCCAAACTCCAGCTGGCCCAGCAGAAGGAACAGGCCGAACCGTTCGACCTGGGTACTGCGTTCTGGAAGCTCTACGTGAACACGCGCGACGTTGCGACGGTGTTCGAACGGGCCGTGGCCCAGGGGGCATCGGTCGACACGGCGCCGGCGCGCCTGGATCGGTGGCCGGTGACCGTCGGCTTCGTGCGCGACCCCGACGGATACCTCGTGGAGTTGGTGGAGCGCGACCCCTGGCCGAAAGATTGCCCGAACGACGGACCGTGGCTGGGCCAATACTGCATCAACGTCTCCGACATCGAGCGCTCCATTGCTTTCTTCGAAGCGCTTGGCCTCACCTGCACCAGCCAGACGGAGATAGAGCATGCCCACGAGGCCATCGTGGAGAATCCGGGGACGGGATCCAAGCTGCAGTTGGCCCAGCAGCTGCACTCCGACGAGCCGGTACGGATGGGTTCGATGTGGAAGCTCTACGTGAACACGGACGACTGTGTGGCCCTCCACGCGGCAGCCCTTGGAGTTGGCGCGAAGTCCGTCCTGGAACCGATCCGTCTCGACCGTTGGCCCACCACGGTGTCGTTCGTCAGTGCACCCGACGACTACCTGGTCGAGCTGGTACAGCGTCACACGGATTGACCGCCCTCACTCGCGGCACCAGGCTGGTGAGCGAGGTGGTCGCAGCCGGCGAGCTGTTGCCGGCGAGCCACGATCTCGCCCGTCGGATCGCCGCTTCACCGGTCATCAGCGTGCAGGCAACCTTGAGGACTCTCTGGGCAGCCCGCGGCCTGTCCTCGGACCGGGCGTTGGCCCTCGGAAACGTCTTCCTCCAGTTGGGGACCTCGGCCCGCGCCTTGCGGGAGGGCCAGGACGTGTTCACCCGGCGAAAGTCGGGCGACTGGAATCTGTGCTAACTGCTGGTCAGTGCCGTCACCTGCTGCGGCGTGAACGTGTACACGTTCTTCGGGTTGCAGTTCCAGATGCTCTGCGTCGGCTGCGTGATGGCCTTCTGGTAGACGAAGCCGCCCGGCTTGGCCTGCAGAATGGCGAAGCAGGGCGACGGCTGAGGGTTCTCGTTCGACATGCTCAGCTTCGCCACCGGCGCCTGGATGCCCCCGGCCGACCAGTTCTTCTCCGCCGCCGCGTTGTTCAGCACGCACGAAACCGTGAGATTGGCGCCGCAGGCCGAAGCGGACTTGGCCCACAGCAGCCAGGCCTCGGCGGCTTCCTCGTCGTCGAAGTTGACCGTGTCTCCCTTGGCGTACTTGTGCATCACCTGGAGCAGCTGCTCGGTCGAGGGGTTCTGCGAGGCCATCTCGAGCGGCCACCAGCCGGTCTCGACGTAGACAGGAGGCAGGTGTAGCCCGGCCATGGCCTGAATCGTGGACTTCGCGTAGAACTGGACGCCGAGGATGACGAACGCCGGGTTGTAGTTGGCTGTGGCCATGGCCTGGAACCAGGGAGCCATGTTCCCCGTATCGGAGGGCCAGATTGCTTGATACCCACTGGTGGCCCACTGCTGGACGTAAGGAGTCCAGACGGTTTCCGACAAGGGTGCTACCTGGAAATTCTTGACGTTCCATCCCGCGCCCTGGGCGGCAAACTCGTACTTCTTCTCCGGCTCAATGATGCTCGCGGAGTTCTCCGCTCCCATGGCAGCGTTCTTGACTGCCTGGGGGTACTTCTTGGCCAGCGCGGCGAACCAGCCGGCGGTGACGCTCTTGTTGCTGATCCCGCTGGGGTTCACCTGCAGCGTGCCTCCCGCGCTGGCGTCGGAGACCGTATAGCCGGTGATCGAACCCAGCCCGCACGCCTCGCGTACCGGCACCGATGGCTGGTCCAATGCCATGCCCCCGCCGACCTCCATGAAGTCGCTCTGGCACGCCTGACTGGTGACCTGCGCGGCGTTGAACAGCGCGGCATCACGATTGTCGATCACGATATGGCGACCGTTGATGCCGCCCGAGGCGTTGCACCAGGAGGCGAACGCGTTGGCGAATTGCACGAACTCCTTCTCCAGGCCCGGCACAATCGTGTTGGACGCGTCGTTGGGGACGGCGATGTGGATGGTGTTGGTCCCGACGCCGCGCACCGAGGACGCACCACCGGCTCCCGACTCACAGATCTTGCCGACGCCCGGCCACTGGCCGTTCGTGGCGGGTGACGAGCTCGCCAGGGTGCGGGTGGGGGATACCGAAGCCCCCGCCTGCGAGACCGCCGCCAGGGCCGCGGGACCGGCGACCAACGACGTGACCGTCACGAACGCCACCGTCCTCTTGCGGATGCCTGCCATAGCCTTCTGTGACATCATCGATCCTCCCCGGTTGGTGCGAGCCAGCATTTAATCAGGGCTTCGGCCCGAGGGGACGTCACAGCACATGACACGCCAGGTTCAGGCCCGATAGCCTGAATAAAATATACTGTTTCCAGAGGTGACGTGGGGGAGGGTTCCGTAGCCACCTGATGCATGACTTCATCATCTTCACTATCGGGGGCTTGGCGACCGCCAGCATTTACGCGATCACTGCCAGTGGCCTCACACTGACCTACGCGACGACAGGCATCTTCAACTGGTCGCACGGGGCGATCGGGATGCTGGCGGCGTACGCCTATTGGCAGATGCACATCGGATGGGGGTGGCCGATCCTCGTCTCGTTCGCCGTGTGCCTGTTCGTCCTCGCACCCCTTTTGGGCATCATCCTCGAGGTCGGGGTCATGCGCAGACTTGAGGGCACGTCGGAGGCGGCGAAGCTCGTCGTCACGCTGGCCCTCGCGCTCTCGATGGTCGGCATCGCCCAATGGATCTGGGATCCTCAGACCTACCGGGCCCTCCCCCCGCTCTTCCCCGGACACACCATCGTCATCGGTGCGATCCGCATCTCGTACAACGACGTGGTCGTCCTCGCCGTCGCCTTGGCTGTCGCCATCGGCCTCCGCCTGCTCCTCTACCGCACGCGGATGGGAGTGACCATGCGCGCGTCGGTCGACGACCGAAGGCTGACCACCTTGAACGGTGCCAGCAGCATCCGGAGCGCCCGGTCGGCCTGGGTCGTCGGGTGTGTCCTGGCCGCGCTCGCGGGCATTTTGGTCGCACCGACGGTGACGCTCTCGGCTACGGCGCTGACTCTGCTCATCGTGGACGCCTATGCGGCGTCCGTCATCGGCAGGCTCCGCAGCATCCCGATGACCTTCCTCGGAGCCATCATCCTCGGCCTCGCCGTAAGCTATTCGGTGGCGTACCTTCCGCAGAACTCCTACATCCAGGGTTTCGAGGGCGCGGTTCCGGCCGTCGTGTTGTTCGTCGCGCTGCTCCTGCTCCCGCAGTCGAGGTTGCGCGGCCACGGTCTGCTGCGTAGCCGCGAGCTGGCATTGGTGCCGACCTGGCGCGGCACGGCCATCTTCGGGGTCGGGGTGGTGCTCTTCACGGTCATCGTGGCGACCGTGGTCAGCCAATCTGATCTCTACAGTCTCAATCGCGTTTGGGGCCTGGCCATCGTGGGGCTGTCGTTGGTCCCGGTGGTC
>DASZJQ010000007.1:0-32685 GCA_035947875.1 Acidimicrobiales bacterium | reverse complement strand
GGCAAGAACCTGATGGGAGCCTTCTGGCAACCCGGTGCCGTGCTGTGCGACACCGAGACACTGGCCACCTTGCCGCCCCGAGAGTGGGCCTGCGGGAAGGGGGAGATGGCCAAGTACGCCTTCCTGGGCGAGCCGTTCCGGGGCAATCCGCGCCTGGGCGATCCCCCCCGACCCGATCAGGAGTGGGACGAACAGGTGGCCCGCTGCGTGGCGATCAAGGCCGCCGTGGTCTCGGCCGACGAGCGAGAGGGTGATCAACGTATGGTCCTCAACTACGGCCACACCCTGGCGCACGCCCTGGAAGGCGCGGCCATGTCCGACCATCCGGACTGGGACCTGCGGCACGGTGAAGCCGTGGCCATCGGCCTCATGTTCGCCGCCCTGCTGGCTCAGCGCCTCGGGCGCATTGACGACGCGCGGGTCCAAGAGCACCGCAAGGTGATCGGCGGGTACGACCTCGCCGCGGACCTGCCGCCCGGAGCGGGAGCGTCCGAGCTGCTCACCTTCATGGGTCGGGACAAGAAAGCGCAGCAGGACCTGACCTTCGTGCTCGATGGTCCTCACGGCGTCACCCCGGTCCGTGGTGTGGCCCCGGCCGACGTCGTGGCTACCCTGGCTGGCATGGGAGCCCGCCCGTGAACGACCGAGCCTGTCCGTGAGCATCGTCGTCCTCTTGTCGGGGCCGAATCTCAATCTGCTGGGCGAGCGTGAGCCGGCCATCTACGGCACGGCCACCTTGGCCGAGCACGTGGCCCGGGCCGAGGCCACGGCCGCCCGCCACGGCCTGACGCTGGAGCACCGGCAGACGAATCACGAGGGTGAGCTGGTCGAGGCCGTGCACGCCGCCCGGGGCCGCGCTGCCGCGCTGGTCATCAATGCCGGTGCGCTCAGCCACACGTCGTGGTCCCTGCACGATGCGGTGGCGGCCTTCGACGGGCCGACCGTCGAGCTGCACCTCTCGAATCCGGCTGCCCGCGAGCCGTTCCGCCACACATCGGTGCTGGCTCCCGTGGCCGCCGGCATGATCGCCGGCTTCGGGGGCCTGGGCTACGAACTGTCCGTCGACGCGGTCGCTCAGCTGTTGAAAGGAACCCCATGACGTCACGCCCAATGTCGACTCCCACGTCTATTCCAACGTCGACTATTCCCGCTCCAGGGTCATTGGCCCCGATATCCGTGGCCGGTCGCCTCGACGCGCTGCGAGCCCGATTCGAGGGTTTCGACGCCCTGCTGGTGACGACCTTGCCCAACGTGCGCTACCTCACGGGTTTTGCCGGCTCGGCCGCCTTGCTCGTCGTCACCCCCGGTGGCGCCCTCCTGACCACCGATGGCCGGTACCGCACCCAGTCGGCCGAGCAGGTGGCTGCCGCCGGCGCCGAGGTCGAGATCACCATCGGCGGTCAGGCCGACCAGCGCAAGGCCGTCACCGACTTCCTGTCCGCCTCGTCGCAGGTCGGCCTGGAGGCCGACAACGTGTCGTGGTCGGCGCAGCGCGTCTGGGCGGGCCTGCTCGACGCGGCCGAGCTGGTGCCCACGTCCAACGCCGTCGAGGCCCTGCGTGAGGTGAAGGACGAGGCCGAGATCGCCCGCATGGAGCGCGCCGCCGCCATTGCCGATGCCGCCCTCTACGAGGTGCTGCCCATGATGTCGGAAGGCGTGACCGAGGAGGAATTCGGCCTGGCGCTCGATACGGCCATGCGCCGTGGCGGGGCCGAGGGCGTGGCCTTCGAGACGATCGTCGCGGCGGGGGAGAACTCGGCCAAGCCACACCACCACCCCGGGTCACGTGTCATACGCCGGGGTGATCCGGTGGTGGTCGATTTCGGTGCCACGTTCGAGGGCTACCGCTCGGACATGACTCGCACCTTCTGCGTGGACGCCGAGCCCCAGGGGGACATGGCCCGGGTCTTCTCGGTGGTGGGTGCCTCCCAAGCGGCCGGGGCGGCGGCGGTCAAGCCCGGCATCGCCACCAAAGAGGTGGATGACGTGTGCCGGGCCATCATCGCCGACGCCGGCTGGGCCGACCGCTTCGAGCACGGGACCGGCCACGGTGTGGGGCTCGACATCCACGAGGCGCCGACGGTCAGCCAGCTCGGCACTGCTATCCTCGCTCGCGGCTTCGTCGTCACCGTCGAGCCCGGTGTCTACCTCCCCGGCCTGGGTGGCGTCCGTGTGGAGGACACCCTGGTGGTGACCGAAGGCGGGAGCCGACCTCTCACTCGATTCACGAAGGATATTCATGGCAGTCTCGACTAACGATCTGAAAAACGGCATGAGCCTGAACCTGCCCGAGGGCTTGTTCAGCGTCGTCGAGTTCCAGCACGTCAAGCCCGGCAAGGGTGGGGCGTTCGTGCGGACCAAGCTCAAGAACCTGCGCAGCGGCGCGGTGATCGAGCGCACCTACCGGGCGGACGAGAAGCTTGATCAGGCCATCATCGACAAGCGGGACATGCAGTTCCTCTACCGGGACGGTTCCGACTACGTGTTCATGGACACATCGAGCTACGAGCAGATGCAGGCCGCGCCCGAGCTCCTGGGCACCGCCCCCGACTACCTCAAGGAAGGCGACGAGGCCAACCTGCAGATGTACAACGACGAGATCGTCGGCGTCGACCTCCCGGCCTCGGTCGAGCTCAAGGTGATCGAGACCGAACCGGGGGAGAAGGGCGACCGCGTCTCGGGCGCCCGCAAACCGGCCACGATGGAGACCGGCCTGGTCATTCAGGTGCCGCTGTTCGTCAATATCGGCGACGCCATCAAGGTGGACACCCGCACCGGCGAGTACCTCACCAGGGCTTGAGCTCACCCACGTTGGCGGATACCGGCGCACCCCGCCACCAGCAGAGAGAACGTGCGCTCTCCCTTCTCTACGAGGCCGAGCTCAAAGGCCAGAGCCCCTTGCAGGTCCTGGCCGAGCTCTCCGTACCGCCAGATCCCTACGTTCGCCACCTCTTGGAGGGCGCTGCGGCCACCCACGAGGAGGCCGATACCCGCATCACCGCGGTGTCGGTGGGGTGGCCGCTCGACCGGATGGCGGTGATCGACCGGCTGGTGTTGCGCCTGGCCGTGGCCGAGCTCCTCGATCCAAGTGGGCCGCCCACGGCGGTGATCCTCGACGAAGCGGTCGAGCTGGCCAAGAACTACTCGACCGACGACTCGGGGTCGTTCGTCAACGGCATCCTCTCGACGATCGCCCCTGAGGTCCGTCCCGGCTGAACGCCGCCGCGCCCGGTGTGACAACCGGCGAGGACAGCGCGCACGATGCCGGTACACAGGACGGTGCTGGCAAACAGTGCTGGCAAGGGCCCTCCTGGATCCGTGGGGTCGGCGGCCGTCGCGCGATAAGGTATCTACCTGACCGTGAAGTGAGTCCCGTGAGGCTCACACGGACAGGAGGAGCAGTGGCCGAACGCGAACGCAGTCACACGCGACCCCTCGGGGGCGTGTTCGTTGCCCACTCCCAGTTGCTCACCGCCGCGGATGTGCAGCGCGCCCTGACGCGGATGGCCCACGAGATCGTCGAACGCAACGGCGGCATCGAGGACGTGGTCCTGGTCGGCCTCCAGACGGGTGGCATCCCCCTGGCCACCCGTATGGCCGAGGCCCTGAGCCAGATCGAGAAGGCCGAGGTCGCCGTGGGCAGCCTCGACGTGGCCTTCTACCGTGACGACATCGGTCTGCGACCCGTCCTTCCCGAAGCGGTCACCAATATCCCCGGCGATCTGGCCGGAAAGGTGGTGGTCCTGGTCGACGACGTGCTCTTCACCGGCCGGACGATCCGGGCCGCCCTCAATGCCCTGAACGACTTCGGACGGGCCCGGGCCGTGCAGCTGGCCGTGATGATCGACCGGGGCCACCGCGAATTGCCCATTCGACCCGACTACGTGGGGAAGAACCTCCCGACCAACCGCGAAGAGATGATCGATGTCGGCGATGACGGCGTGTGGATCGGGACCCTGGAAGACAAGTGACGCAACCCCGACACCTCCTCTCGGTCGCTGACCTGGGCACCGACGGCATCGCCGAGGTCCTCCGCGTGGCCGAGGCGTTCGCCGAAGTGGAGCGCCGGTCCATGCCCAAGGTCCCGACGCTGCGGGGCAAGGTGGTGGCCACGCTCTTCTTCGAGGAGTCGACCCGCACGCGCCTCTCCTTCGAGACGGCGGCCAAACGCCTCTCCGCCGATGTGCTCTCGCTGACCGTGGCCAACTCGTCGGTCAAGAAAGGGGAGTCGCTCCGGGATACGATCGAGACCGTCGAAGCCATGGGCATCGACGCCCTGATCATCCGCCACTCCTCGTCCGGTGCGCCCCATCAGGTGGCCCGCTGGGTGACCCGGGCGCGGGTGATCAATGCCGGCGACGGCTGGCATGAGCATCCGACCCAAGCCCTGTTGGACTGCTTCACCGTGCGCCAGGTGCTGGCCGAGCGCAAGGGCGTGGCGCCGGAGGACCTGGGCATCGGCTGCTTCGAGGGGCTGCGGGTGCTGATCGTGGGCGATGTCCGGCACAGCCGGGTGGCCCGCTCCGAGGTCTTGGCCTACTCCGCTCTGGGAGCCCACGTCACGCTGGCCGCACCGGGCAGCCTGCTACCGCCCTCGCTCGAGGGCTGGCCGGTCGAGGTCGCCACCAATTTCGACGCCGCGTTGGCCGACGCCGATGTGGTCTCGCTGCTCCGACTCCAGGCGGAGCGGGGGAGCGGCTCGTTCGTCCCCAGCTTGCGCGAGTACACGGCCGGGTGGGGCCTCACGGCTCGCCGGGTCCAGCGGCTCAGCGATGCGGCCATCGTGACCCATCCGGGCCCGATGGTGCGCGGCGTCGAGATTGCCTCGGACGTGGCCGACCTTCCCCGCACCGTGGTCACCCAACAGGTCACCAACGGCGTGGCCGTGCGGATGGCCATCCTCTTTCTCCTCCTCGGCGGGGAATGGCCGGGCGGGGACCCGCATGGCTGAGGTCACGCTGGTCATCCGGGGTGGATCGGTGGTCACCCCTAAGGGGGTCCAACGGCTCGATCTGGCGCTCGGCGACGGCACCGTCCTGGAGTTGGGCGAGGCCATCCCCGGACCTCCCGGGGCCACCGTGCTCGATGCGGCCGGTTGCCTCATCGGACCGGGACTGGTCGACCTCCACACGCACCTGAGGCAACCCGGACGCGAGGAGGCCGAGACCGTCGAGAGCGGCGCCCGGGCCGCGGCGCTGGGGGGGTACACGGCCGTGGTGGCCATGCCCAACACCGAACCGGCGATCGACTCGGCCGGGGTCGCCCGTGACGTGCTGGCCCTGGGTCGGGACACCGTGGCCGAAGTCGCGGTGGCCGGAGCGATCACCGTGGGCCGTGCCGGGAAGGCTCTGGCCCCGATTGGTGAGCTGGCTGCCCTGGGCGTGCGGATCTTCACCGACGACGGCGCTGGGGTCCAGGACGGGGCGCTGATGCGTCGCGCGCTCGACTACGCCAAGGGCGTCGGGGTGACGCTGGCGCAACACTGCGAAGACGAGTGCTTGTCCGTCGGTGGCGCCATGCACGAGGGTTGTTGGTCCAGCCGATTGGGCTTGCCGGGGATACCCGCCGCCGCCGAGGAGTCCATGGTCGCCCGGGACATCCAGTTGGTGCGCTTGACCGGGGCGCCGGTGCACTTCCTCCATCTCTCGACGGCTGGGTCGGTCCGGCTCGTGCGCGAGGCCAAGGCGGAGGGACTGCCGGTTACCGCCGAAGCCGCACCGCACCACATGCTGCTCACCCACGCCGAGGTGGCCGGCTACGACCCGGTGTTCAAGGTCAACCCACCCCTGCGATCCGACGGAGACGTGGCGGCGGTCATTGCCGGGCTGTGCGACGGCACCATCGACGCCATCGCCACCGATCATGCGCCGCACGCGCCCGAGACCAAGGACGCGCCGTTCGATCAGGCCCCCCCGGGCATGCTCGGGCTGCAGACGGCGTTGCCCATCGCCTGGCAGGTGCTGTCGCCGCTGCTCGGTCCCGAGCAGATCTTTGCCCTCATGAGCACCCGCCCCTCCGCCATCGCCGGGCTAGGGGTGACCGACTTCCGTGTCGCCGGCCACAGCGCCCACGGTGGGCCACTCGACGTCGGGGCGGCGGGCAACCTGTGCGTGTTCGATCCGTCCGCCACCACCGCGGTGGACCCCACCCGCCTGGCCAGCCGCAGCCGCAACACGCCTTACGCCGGCCGGACGTTCACCGGTGCGGTCCGCCACACCGTGCTGCGGGGCGAGCCGGTCGTGATCGACGCCGTGGCCCAACGATGAGGCCTCTCCGATGATGGGGCCGGCCCTACGACAACCCGCCCTTCTGGTGACGGCCGACGGCGCGGTCTTCGCGGGGGAAGCGGCCGGTGCCGCGCATTCGGTCGCCACCGGTGAGTTGGTGTTCAACACCGCCATGAGCGGCTACCAGGAGATCATCACCGATCCCTCGTATGCCGGGCAGGTCGTGGCCTTCACCAGTACCCACATCGGGAACTACGGCACCAACGGCGAGGACGATGAGGCCGTCCGACCGCACTGCCGGGGGATCGTGGTGCGCGATCTGACCACGCTCCCTTCGAACTGGAGGTCCACCGAAGGTCTCGAAGCCTTTCTGGCACGCCACGATGTCCCGGCCATCACCGCCGTCGATACGCGCCGCCTCACTCGACACCTCCGCCGCGCCGGCGCCGTTCCCTGCGCCTTCGGCACCGCTCCCGAGGCGGAACTCCGCGTCGCCGCCGCGGCTGCCGCCAGCACCGACGGGACGGACCTGGTCTCGGGCGTGACCACGGCGGAGACGGCCACCTACGGGATGGGGCCCCTGCACATCGTCGCCTTCGACTTCGGTGTCAAGACGACCATGGTGCGCCAGCTGGCCGCTCTGGGCACCGTCACCGTGGTGCCGGCCGGTACCTCGGCCTCCGACGTCCTGGCGTTGGAACCCAACGGGGTCTTCCTCTCCAACGGCCCGGGCGATCCGGCTGCGCTGCCCGGGCCCGTCGCCACCATCGCCGATCTGCTTGGCCGAGTGCCGATCTTCGGGATCTGCCTGGGGCACCAGCTGCTGGCCAGGGCCTTGGGAGGCACGACGTACAAGTTGCCCTTCGGGCATCACGGGGCCAACCATCCGGTGCAGCGCCTGGAGACCGGCGTGGTGGAGATCACCAGCCAGAACCACAACTACGCCGTGGAGGCTGATTCGATCCCCGAGGCCGAGGTCACCCACGTGAACCTCAACGACGGCGTGGTCGAGGGCTTTCGATCGCCCAAGGCGCAGGCCTTCTCCGTGCAGTACCACCCCGAAGCCGCACCCGGACCCCACGACGCCCGCTACCTGTTCGGCGAGTTCCGCGACCTGATGGGTCGCGCCGCACCCGCACGCGCCGGAACGCGCTGAAAGACCTGGACGGAAGGACAGCACGGTGCCCCGCCGCGAGGATCTGAAGACGATATTGGTGATCGGCTCGGGTCCGATCGTCATCGGCCAGGCCTGCGAGTTCGACTACTCGGGAACGCAGGCCTGTCGGGTCCTGGCCGATGAGGGGTACCGCGTCGTGCTGGCCAATTCCAATCCGGCCACGATCATGACGGACCCGGCCACGGCCGACCGGACCTATGTCGAGCCGCTGGAACCCGAGGTGTTGACCGCCATCATCGAGAAGGAGCGGCCCGACGCGCTGCTTCCCACCCTCGGTGGCCAGACCGCCTTGAACCTGACCATGCAGCTGGTCGAACGGGGCGTGCTCGAACGCTACGGCGTCGAGGTCATCGGGGCGCGCCCCGAGGCCATCGCCACCGCTGAGGATCGCGATCGCTTCAAGGCGGCGATGGAGGACATCGGTCTCGAGGTGCCCGAATCGGGATTTGCCCACACCCTCGACGAGGCGGAGGGGATCGCCCTGGGCATCGGCTTCCCCATCATGGTGCGGCCGAGCTTCATTCTCGGTGGTTCGGGCACCGGCATCGCCCACACCATGGAACGTTTCACGGCACTGGCCGGCGAGGGGCTGGCCGCCAGTCCGGTCGGGCAGATTCTGGTGGAACGCTCCATTGCCGGCTGGAAGGAGTACGAGCTCGAAGTCATGCGCGACGCCGCCGACAACTGCGTCGTGGTGTGCTCGATCGAGAACTTCGACCCCATGGGTGTCCACACCGGGGACTCCATCACGGTGGCGCCGGCCCAGACGTTGACCGATGTCGAGTACCAGGCGATGCGTGACGATGCCTTCGCGTGTTTGCGCCGGGTGGGCGTCGAGACGGGTGGCTCCAACGTGCAGTTCGCCGTCGATCCCGCCACGGGGCGCCGGGTCATCATCGAGATGAATCCGCGGGTCTCGCGCTCGTCCGCGTTGGCCTCCAAGGCCACCGGCTTTCCGATCGCCAAGATCGCGGCGCGCCTGGCCGTCGGCTACCACCTCGACGAGATCCCGAACGACATCACCCAGGCCACACCGGCGTCGTTCGAGCCCACCATCGACTACGTGGTGACCAAGGTGCCCCGCTGGGCCTTTGAGAAGTTGCCGGGCACCGATGGACGCCTCGGTACCCGCATGCAGTCGGTGGGCGAGGTCATGGCCATCGGCCGGACCTTCTGCGAATCCCTGCAAAAGGCGCTCCGCTCGTTGGAGCAAGGCCGGGCCGGCCTGAATGCCGATCCCGCCGAGACGGCGCTCGATGCGGTGAGCGATGACGACTTGCTGCACCGGGTCGGCGTGGCCACGCCGGAGCGCATCTTCGAGCTGGAAGCCGCCTTGCGCCGCGGTGTCGGCGTGGCGACGATCGTCGAGCGCACGGGGATCGACCCGTGGTTCGTCCACCAGATTGACCGGATCACCCAGGAACGGGAACGGATCGCCGAGGCGAATGAGCTCGATGCTCCGGCGTTTCGCAGGGCGAAGCGACTGGGGTTCTCCGACGCCCAGCTGGCCTACCTGAGGCACAGCACCGAGGCCGCGGTGCGCCAGGCGCGGTTGGCCCTGGAGGTGCGGGCGACGTTCAAGACGGTGGACACGTGTGCCGCCGAGTTCGAGGCGTTCACGCCCTATCACTACGCCACCTACGAAGAGGAGGACGAGATACGACCCTCGGACCGCGAGCGCGTGGTCATCCTCGGATCGGGGCCGAACCGCATCGGACAGGGCATCGAGTTCGACTACTGCTGCGTGCACGCGTCCATGTCGCTGCGAGCGGCCGGGTACGAGACGGTCATGATCAATTGCAATCCCGAGACCGTGTCGACCGATTACGACACTTCGGACCGCTTGTATTTCGAACCGTTGACGGCCGAGGATGTCGCCAACGTGCTCGAGGCCGAGCAGCGTGCCGGCGGCAAGGTGGTCGGCGTCATCGTGTCGCTCGGTGGCCAGACGCCGCTCAAACTGGCCGGTTCGTTGCCTCCAGACCTCGTTCTCGGCACCAGTCCGGCCTCCATCGATCTGGCCGAGGATCGGGAACGGTGGAACGCCCTTTGTGAGTCACTCGACATCCCGCAACCTCCCGGGGGCACGGCCACCAGCACGGCGGAGGCCCTCTCCATCGCCGGCGGAGTCGGGTACCCCGTCCTGCTCCGCCCGAGCTATGTCCTGGGCGGGCGCGCCATGGAGATCGTCTACGACGACGAGGCGGTCCGGCGCGTCATGCACACGCTGACCTCGGGCGCCCTGGACCGAGAGGGTGGGGTCACGGCGGAACGGCCGGTCCTGGTCGATCGTTTCTTGGAAGACGCGGTGGAGGTCGATGTCGACGCGGTGCGCGACGACTCGGGCGAGATCCTGATCGGCGGGATCATGGAGCACGTCGAAGAGGCGGGTGTGCACTCGGGTGACTCCGCCTGTGCCCTGCCACCGCAATCGCTCAGTCCCGCTGTGCTCGACGCGCTCGACCGCCATACCCGCGCCCTGGCCGATGCGCTGTCGGTGTGCGGCCTCATCAATGTGCAATTCGCCGTCAAGGACGGTCAGGTCTATGTGCTCGAAGCCAATCCGCGAGCGAGTCGCACCATCCCGTTCGTGGCCAAGGCCACCGGCGTCCCGCTGGCCATGGTGGCGGCGCGGGTGATGGTGGGGCAGACGTTGGCCCAGCTGCGCCAGGAAGGGCTCCTGCCTGCCGGGGCGATCGGCCGGGTCCAGACGCTCGACCACGTCAGTGTGAAAGAAGCGGTGCTGCCCTTCGACCGCTTCCCGGGCGTCGACACCCTGCTGGGGCCCGAGATGCGCTCGACCGGCGAAGTCATGGGCGTCGACATCACCTTCGGACTGGCCTTTGCCAAGAGCCAGATGGCGGCCGGCACCCGCCTGCCCGACGCGGGCACCGTCTTCCTGTCGCTGGCTGACCGGGACAAGCCGGCGGGCCTCGCGGTGGCCCGGATCTTCGCCGCCATGGGCCTGTCCATCGCCGCCACACTGGGGACGGCGGGGTACTTCCGATCGGCGGGACTCACGGTCGACACGTTGGTGGCCAAGGTCGGAGAGGAGGGCGTGGCCTCCGACGCGGTGCAACTCATCGCCCAGGGCAAGGTGCAACTGGTCATCAACACGCCGCGCGGTCTCGGCCCGCGGGCCGACGGTCAGCACATCCGCATGGCCGCCATCACCTATCACGTGCCCTGCCTGACGACCCTGGCGGCCGCCCGGGCCGCCGCCGCGGGCATGGCCGATGCGCGCGCCCACCCCCTGGTGGTGCGGTCGCTCCAGGAGCTCCACGCCGCCGGGGCGGCGACGGCCCGATGACAGGCGGCCGGCCCGACCTCGCCGCCACGGTGGGTTCGGTCAGCCTGCCCAATCCGATCATGACGGCGTCGGGGACGTCGGGCCACGGGACCGAGCTGGCCGACTACGGCGACCTGGGTGCCCTCGGCGCCGTGGTGGTGAAGTCACTCTCGGTACGACCGTGGCCGGGCAATCCGGCGCCTCGGGTGCATGAAGTCGGTTCGGGCATGCTCAACAGCGTGGGACTGCAGGGCCCCGGCCTGGAGGCCTGGCTCGAGCACGACCTGCCGGCCCTCTCGGCCGCCGGCGCCCGGGTGGTCGTGAGCATCTGGGGCCAATCAGTGGCCGAGTTCGGCGCCGCCGCCGACCTCCTGGCGCAACGCCTGCCCGGCGGCTCATCGGTGGTGGCGGTCGAGGTCAACGTGAGCTGCCCCAACGTGGAAGACCGCTCCCGCATGTTCGCCCACTCGGCCACGGCGACCCACGAGGTGCTCAGTGCCATCGAGTGCGGGTTGCCCCGCTGGGCCAAGTTGAGCCCGAACGTGCCCGACGTCGTCGAGATCGCCGCAGCCGCCCTCCGCGGCGGCGCCCGAGGCCTGACCCTGGTCAACACCCTGCTGGGGCTGGCCTTGGACCTCACGACCGGCCAGCCGGTGCTGGGCGGCGGTGGCGGGGGCCTCTCGGGCGCCGTGATCCACCCGGTGGCCGTCCGGGCCGTATGGGAGTGCCGGGAGGCCTTTCCGGACGCGGCCATCGTCGGCGTCGGGGGCGTCTCCTCTGGCCCCGACGCGGTGGAGTTCCTCAAGGCCGGTGCCGATGCCGTCCAGGTCGGTACGGCGACCTTTCGTGATCCGCGCGCGCCGTGGAGGATTCTGCGAGAAGTCGAAAAGTGGTGCGCGAAGAATCACACATCGGTGGCCGCGCTTCGCGCCGCCGCTCAAGCCAGTCGGCCAACATGAAGGAGCGAGCTATGGAAATGTCGCCCGGAAGTTTCGGCGCTCGGGTCAGGCAGGCGGTCGAGCGCAGTGGACCACTCTGTGCCGGCATCGATCCGTCAGGCGAACTCTTGCGCGCGTGGGGCTTGAGCGACGACGTCACAGGACTTCGAGCGTTCTGCCAGATCTGCGTCGAGGCGTGGGGTGGGGGCGTCGTGCCGGTGATCAAGCCCCAGGTGGCCTTCTTCGAACGACACGGCTCCGCCGGAGTGGCCGAGCTCGAACGGTTGATCGCCGACGCCGCCGACGCCGACCTGATTGTCCTCGCCGATGCCAAGCGCGGCGACGTGATGGTGACGGCCGCCGCCTACGCCGACGCGTGGCTCGGAACGAGGAGCCCGCTTGCGGCCGATGCCGTCACGGTGCATCCCTTCCTCGGTCTGGCCGCCTTGTCTCCGCTGGTCGTCTTGGCGGGGCAAACCGGGCGCGGGGTGATCGTTGTCGCCCGGAGTTCGAACCCCGAGGGGAGGCCACTTCAGGAGGCGGTGACGGCGTCGGGGCTTTCGGTCGAGGAGTCGCTCTTGGCTGAGATTGCGGCCTTGAATGCGTCGGCCGACATCCCGGCCGGCACCGTGGGTGCAGTCATCGGAGCAACCTTGGCGGCGCCGAGATTTCCATTATCCCAGTTGGGAGGGGTAATTCTCGCGCCGGGCCTGGGGGCACAAGGGGCACGGCCGTCGGATGTGACCTCGCGCTTCGGGGGTTGTGCCCCGGGCAGCGTGCTTGCCAGCACCTCGCGTTCGCTCCTGTCGGCGGGTCCAGATATTTCGCAATTGCGAAAGTCGGCGAGGGAGCTGGCACACGAGTTGTCGAGCCTCATGGGCTGAGATCTTCTTTCGGAGGTGAACGGTCCCAACGGAGGCGCTATGGTCTCGCCATGCCGCAACCACCCGCACTCACTCCCGAGCAGCGCGCTGCTGCACTCGAAAAGGCCGCCAGGGTTCGCCGTGAGCGGGCCGAGGTGAAGAATCAGCTCAAGATGGGCAACCTCAATCTCTCGGAACTCCTCCAGAAGGCGGACTCCGATGAGACGGTCGGCAAGATGAAGGTGGTCTCGGTCCTCGAGTCCCTTCCGGGTTTGGGCAAGGTGAAGGCCCGACGTCTCATGGAGACGGTCGGCATCAGCGAGAGTCGTCGGCTGCAGGGCCTCGGAGCCAAGCAGCGCGAATCGCTGCTCAAAGAGACTGCGCGCTGAGCCACTGATTTTCGTGCTCATCGGTCCCGGTGGGGCCGGCAAGGGCACGCTCGCGGCCGAGCTTGTTGCGTCTGACCCCACGCTGTGGTTGAGCCGGAGTTGGACCACCCGACTGCCGCGACCGGGAGAACAAGAGCGCAATGCCTACGTCTTCGTCGACCGCGCCACGTTCGAGGAGGCCGTCGCGGCCGGTGGGTTCTTTGAGTGGGCCGAATTCCTGGGCAACCTGATGGGGACGCCGATCCCCGATCCTCCAGCGGGGGCCGACGTCCTGCTCGAAATTGACGTCCAGGGGGCCGAACAGGTCCTGGCCCAACGTCCAGATGCCACGGTCATCCTTTTGCTGCCTCCTTCCACCGAGGTGCAGGCCGCCCGGCTGGCCGCCCGGGGCGACGATGCGGCCCAGGTCCGCCGGAGGGTGGAAAAGGGTCGCGACGAGGTCGAACGTGGCCGCCGGGTGGCCGCCTACACCGTCGTCAACGACGACCTGCGTCAGGCCCAGGGTGAGTTGACCGCTATAGTTGACCGCACCCGAACGGCCGCCGACGGCGCCGCGAACCCGGAGGACACCTGATGGCCCAAGGCCGCAATACGCTCATGGATCCGCCCATAGAGGATCTGTTGGACAAGGTGGACTCGAAGTTCACTCTGGTTGCGCTCGGTTCAGCCCGGGCCAGGCAGGTGAACTCGTACTACAACAGCTTGGGCGAGGGCCTCGGCAAGGTCGTGCCGCCCCAGGTGGCCTCGGTCTCCGGCAAGCCGGTCTCCATCGCCTTCGAGGAGATCGCCGCCGGAAAGGCGACCTACATCCGGGTGGATCCCGAGGAGGAGGCTCTGCTGGCTGCTGCGCTGGCCGAAGCCGAAGCCGCCGGAGAAGCTGTCGGCGAAGAAGTCGCCGAGTCGATTCTGAGCGAAGTCCCCACCGTCGGGGATGAGGACCCGACCGCGAGCTAGGCGTCGGAGTCGCGGCGGGTGACGCCGATGGCCCAAGAACCGCGCGTGCCACCAGACCCGCCGCCGCGAATAATTCTCGGCGTCTGCGGTGGCATTGCCGCGTACAAGGCCGTGGAGGTCTGTCGACGGCTGGTCGACGCCGGCGCCCACGTTGTGCCGGTGCTCACCGCCGAGGCGACCCGCTTCGTGGGCGCCCTCACCTTCTCGGCCTTGGCGTCCGAGCCGGTGCAGACGTCGTTGTGGGATGAGGCATCGCCCATCCCGCACACCCGTCTGGGGCAGAGCGCCGATCTCATCGTGGTGGCGCCGGCGACGGCTCACTTCATGGCCCGCTATCGCGCCGGGCTGGCCGACGACCTCTTGATGGCAACGCTGCTGGCGACCAGAGCCCCGGTGTTGCTCTGCCCGGCCATGCACACCGAAATGTGGGAGCACCCGTCTGTCCAAGAGAACCTGGCCACCCTGGAAGGCCGAGGGGTGGAGGTCGTGCGACCGGAGACCGGCCGTCTGGCCGGTGGCGACTCCGGCGAGGGCCGGCTGGCCGATCCCGCCACCATTGCCGAACGCGCGCTGGCCATGGTGGGGCATCGACGATCCATCGCCCTGGATCTGTCGGGTCGCCGGGTGGTGGTGAGCGCCGGCGGTACCCGCGAGGCGATCGACCCCGTGCGTTTTCTGACCAATCGATCCTCGGGCAAGCAGGGACATGCGATCGCCGAAGCGGCGGCGCGACGAGGGGCGCACGTGACGCTGGTCACGTCGTCGGGATTGGCGCTGGCCGACGATGTCAGGTCTTCGGTGACCCGGATTGCCGTGGAATCGGCGGCCGACATGGAGGCGGCCATGGCGGTGGCGTGTGCCGAGGCCGACGTGGTCGTCATGGCGGCGGCCGTCGCTGACTTCCGGCCCAAGGCGATCGCCGATCGCAAGCTCTCCAAGGACGAAGGACTGCCCGAATTGGTGCTGGAGCCGACCCCTGACATTCTGGTCGGACTGGTGTCGCGTCGACCGCCGGGCCAGGTGGTGGTGGGCTTCGCGGCCGAGACCAACGACGTGCTGGAGCGAGGCCGGAAGAAGTTGGCCCGCAAGGGTGTGAACCTCTTGGTCGTGAACGATGTGAGTGCCCCCGGAGCGGGGTTTGATCACGACACCAATGCGGTGCACATTCTCGGGGCGGATGGCAGCGTGACCGAAGTGCCCTTGACCTCAAAGGATGCAGTGGCCAACGCGGTCCTCGATAGTGTGATCGCCCACCGACAAGAAAAGTGAGTACTACGTGAAGACGACCTTTACATCGGAGTCCGTCACCGAGGGACATCCGGACAAGATGGCGGACCAAATCTCGGACGCCGTGCTCGACGCCATGTTGGAAGGGGACCCCACCAGCCGGGTGGCGTGCGAGACCCTCTTGACCACGGGGTTGGTGGTGGTGGCGGGCGAGGTGACTACCTCCACCTACGTCGACATTCCGGCCATCGTGCGGGAGACCGTGTGCGAGATCGGCTACGACAACGACGCCTTCGGCTTCAATGGGAAGACCTGCGGCGTGTTGGTCTCGCTCGACGGTCAGTCACCCGATATCGCGCAGGGCGTGGATTCAGCCTTCGAGTTCCGCACCGGAAGCGGCGGCGAGGACACGCTCAACGCGCAGGGGGCCGGGGACCAGGGGATGATGTTCGGTTACGCCTGCGACGAGACGCCCGATCTCATGCCACTGCCGATCTGGTTGGCCCACCGGCTCTCCGAGCGATTGGCGCAAGTGCGTCGCGTCGGCGCGGTGCCGTACCTCAGGCCCGACGGGAAGACGCAGGTGTCGGTGGTGTACGAAAACGGCCGGCCCGTGCGCATCGACACGGTGCTGATCTCGACCCAGCACGGTCCGGGGATCGACCTGCAAGAGCAACTGCTCCCTGACCTGACCGAGCACGTGATCAATCCGTTGCTGCCCACCGATCTGGACACCGAGGGATTGCGCATTCTGGCCAACCCGACCGGCGTCTTCGAGCTCGGTGGACCTCACGCCGACACCGGTCTCACCGGTCGGAAGATCATCGTCGACACCTACGGCGGCATGGCTCGACACGGCGGGGGTGCCTTCTCGGGCAAGGACCCCTCGAAGGTGGATCGCTCCGCCGCCTATGCCGCTCGCTGGGTGGCCAAGCACGTGGTGGCGGCGGGCGCGGCCAAGCGATGCGAGGTGCAGGTGGCCTACGCCATCGGCGTGGCCCAGCCGGTCTCGCTGCTGGTCGAGACGTTCGGCACCGAAGCGGCCGATCCCGAGAAGATCTCCCACGCCGTGCGAGATGTGTTCGATCTCCGTCCGGCGGCCATCGCGCGGGATCTCGATCTGCGGCGACCGATCTACAAAAAGACGGCGGCGTACGGTCACTTCGGGCGACCCGAGAAGGAGTTCACCTGGGAAGACACGCCGCGCGTCGATGACCTGCGGTCCGCCCTGGGCCTCTGAGCCCACAGGGGCACACCTGAGCGAGGGCACCGCAGGCCGGCGCTACGTACGCATCCGCACCGATGTGGCGGCGGTCCCCAAGCTGTTCGACTACGCCGTTCCCGAGCGCTGGACCGAGACCGTCACCGTCGGGACGCGAGTCCGCGCCGTCCTGCACGGCCGTCGAGTGGGCGGATGGGTCACCGAGGACAACGTCACTCCGCCGGCGGGCGTCACCCCGACGCCGTTGACGCAGTGGTCGGGCTGGGGACCACCCGCCATGGTCGTCGAACTGGCCGAATGGGCGGCCTGGCGCTGGGCCGGACCCGCGTCGTTCTTCCTCAAGGCGGCCTCCCCGGCGCACGTGGTGCGCACCTTGCCCGAGGCGCCCCAGCGGTCCCAGCCGACCCAGCCGACCCAGCCGCCCGTGCCGCCCCACGCCACCGCGTCTCTCATCACGCCGGGGGAGGGCGACCGGTCGAACGTGGTCACCGAGTTGACGGTGCAGGCCCTGCGCGCACCCGGGCCGGCGCTCCTCCGACTCCCCCCGACCACCGATCTCATCGACGCGGTGCTCACGGTGGTCAACGATCCCGACACGCTGGAGAGAGAAGGGACGGTCCTGGTGCTGGTGCCCTCGCTGGGCTGGGCCGAGCGCCTGGTCGACCGCTTGGTCCGGCGTGGCCTCGCGGCCACGTCCGAGTGGGCCAAGGCCAGGGCGGGCTGGCCCATCGTGGTGGGGAGCCGGTCCGGCGCGTGGGCACCGGTCCCGCGCCTGGCCGCCGCAGTCGTGCTCGATGCCCACGACGAGGCCTACCGCGAACAGAGTGCGCCCACCTACAGCGCGGTGGATGTGGTCACCGAAAGGGCGCGCCGGGAAGGCAGCCGCTGCCTCCTGATCTCGCCGGCCCCTCCCGTGGTGCTCAGTGCCGGCCGGACGGTGGTGGCGCCCCCGTCCCCCCAAGAACGGGCGGGATGGGCCACGGTCGAGCTGGTGGACCGGCGCGGGGCCGACCCACGCACCGGCCTCTTCTCGGAGGAGTTCGTGCGGCTGGCTCGATCCGTGCTCGACGATCCCGAGTTGATGGCGCGGCGCGGACCCCTGGTGTGCGTGTTCAACCGGACCGGGCGATCGCTGTTGCTGGCCTGTCGACGCTGCGGGGAGTTGGCGCAATGCACGAATTGCTCCGCCGCGGTTCGCCAGGTGGGGGAGCTGCTGCACTGCCCGCGTTGCCACCAGGAACGCCCCCTGGTGTGCGCGGCATGCGGTCACCTGCGCATGAAGACGCTGCGGACCGGCGTCACCCGTCTCCGTGAAGAGGTTGCCGCCCTCCTGCAGACCGACGTCGACGAAGTCTCGGGCGCCACCGACCCGGCGCAGCCGCCCGGTGCGCCGGTGCTCATGGGGACCGAAGCCGTCCTGCATCGGGTGCGTCGAGCCGCCGCGGTGGCCTTTTTGGACATCGACCTCCACCTTCTGGCCCCCCGCTTCAGCGCCACCGACGAAACGCTGGCCCTCCTGATCCATGCGTCTCGATTGGTGGGCCCCCGTCATGTCGGCCCGCCATCGGCCCGGCTCCTGCTGCAGACCAGGGTTCCCGACCATCCGGTCCTGGCCGCCGTCGCCCGGGGCAACCCATCGGTGGTGATGGCGGAGGAGGAATCGATACGCCGGAGCTCGGGTCTCCCGCCGTTCTGCGCGCTGGCCGCCCTGTCGGGACCTCTCGCCGGAGATTACGCCACCGCGGTCGAAGCGGCGGGAGCCGGGCGCGACGTGACAGTGTCAGACCTGCCCGACGGTGGCCGGCTGATCCGTGCGCCGGACTCGACCGTGCTCAGCGACCTGTTGGCCGAAGTGCCCCGGCCGGCGGGCCGCGGCCTGCGGATAGCGGTGGATCCGACCGCCATCTGAGGATGAGGGTGAGGTGGCCCCGGTAAAAGGCCCGGTAGAATAGGCACGTGCCCACCCTGACCATTCGCCAATACGGTGACCCCGTGCTGAGAGAACGCACCCGTGAGGTCGAGGAGATCGACGGGAAGGTGGCGAGTCTGGTCGACGCCATGATCGAGACGATGTACGAAGCTCCCGGTACCGGGCTGGCGGCCAATCAGGTCGGCGTGCAGCGCCGCATCTTCGTCTATGACGTGGGTGAGGGCCCTCGCACCGTCATCAACCCACGGATCGTCGAGAGCGACGGTGAGTGGACCTACAACGAGGGGTGCCTGTCGATTCCCGGGTTGAGTTGGGAGATCGTGCGGCCCGATGTCGTCCATCTGGTCGGACTGGATGTCGATGGCAACGAGATCTCCGTGGAGGGCTCCGAGCTCGAGGGCCGGGTGTTCCAGCATGAGCTCGACCATCTGGACGGCGTGCTGTTGGTGGAACGCCTGGACGAGGACCAGCGCAAGGACGCCCTGAAGATCCTTCGCGGCCGGACCCTTCTCCTCCCTGCGGGCGATCCGGACGGTCTCTCGAACCTGTTCACCCGGTAGTCGGATTCCGCCGGAGGTCCGGGTCGGCCTCGCGTCCGACGGGTCTCCTGTTCTACGGTGAGTGCGTGGCTCGGTTCGCGTTTCTCGGCACCCCCGAAATGGCCGTCGGCCCTCTGCGTGCCCTGGTGGCCGCCGGGCACGAGATCACGCTCTGCATCACGCGCCCGGATCGACGCCGGGGCCGGGGAGGGACCGTCACCCCCAGCCCGGTGAAGGAGGCGGCCGTCAGTCTTGGGATTGCCGTATCCCACTCCATCGATGATGTCGCGATGTCCGGAGCCGATCTGGCGGTCGTGGTGGCCTACGGCCGGATCATCCCAGAGGGCTTGCTCAATTTGGTGCCGATGGTCAATCTCCATTTCTCGCTCCTGCCCCGGTGGCGTGGTGCGGCCCCGGTGGAGCGGGCGATCCTGGCCGGGGACCACGAAACGGGCGTCTGCCTGATGCGGGTGGAAGCCGGACTCGACACCGGACCGGTCTACGCACGCCGGGCGGTGCCGGTGGACGACGAGGTGGATCTGCCCACGCTGCAACGTGAACTGGTCGAGGTGGGGAGCGCGCTGCTGGTCGAGACGCTGGCCCGGGGAGTGGCGGGTCTCCCGACGCCGCGGCCCCAGCAAGGGGAGCCGACGATTGCGGCGAAAGTCACCAACGAGGACCTGCACCTGCACTGGGAGGATTCGGCGGTGCAGCTCAACCGGGTGGTGCGATTGGGTCGAGCCTGGACCTCCTTTCGGGACCACCGGCTCGGCATCGTCAAGTCCCGGCCCAACGCCGAGGCGGTCGACCAGGGCCTGCCGGGGACGCTGATCGGGGCCTCGGTCGTGACTGGGCAGGGGACCCTTTCCCTCCTGGAGGTGCAGCCCGAGAGCCGGTCGCCCATGCCGGCGGAGGATTGGCTGCGAGGTATTCGCCCAACGGAAGGTGAGCGCCTCGGAAGCGAGTAAACATGACGGCAGTGACCGTGACCCCGATAGACGGTTGGAGCCCCGATCAATACCACCGCTTCCGCTCCGAGCGTCGTGAAGCGTTCGACGACCTGCTGGACCTGTGCGTACCCGTGCCGGCTGGAAAGGTGGTCGACCTCGGGTGTGGGACCGGTGACCTCACGGTGGTCCTGCACGAGCGCGTGCAAGCCGGCCAGACGATCGGTCTCGACTCGTCAGAAGCGATGCTGGAGCGCGCCACCGCCGATCACAAAGACGTGCCCGGTCTTTCCTTTGCCGCCGGCGACATCGCCACCTGGCTGGGTGAGGATCTCGATCTGGTGTTCGCCAACGCCTCGCTGCAATGGATCGACGACCACCTCGACCTCCTGGCCCGCATGCGCACCGCGCTCAAGGTTGGCGGGCAGTTGGCCTTCCAGGTGCCGGCGAACTTTCGGCACCCGTCACACGTGCTGGCCCGTCAGGTGGCCCTCGAGGCGCCTTTCATCGACGCCCTCGATGGAGACGTTCCCGAGGACAGGGGTCGCTTCGTCCTCTCGCCCGAGCTCTACGCCGATCTTCTCTATGAGCTGGGAGCCCGCGACCAGGTCGTGCGGATGGAGGTGTACGGCCATGAATTGGCGTCGACCGAAGAGGTGGTCGAGTGGGTCATGGGGTCGCTTCTCACCGCCTACCGCAGTCGCCTCAGCGCCGAGATGTTCACCGCCTTCGTGGATCGCTATCGGGAGTGCCTCTTGGAGGAGCTGGGTGAGCGGGAGCCGTACTTCTACGGCTTCCGGCGGATCCTGTGCTGGGCTCGCTTCGACTGAGCCGGCGCGTCATGTCCGATCAATCCCTCTCGTCTCGACCCCCTTCATCCCGGCCCGACGCCGGGCCCCACGGGGCGATTCGCATCGCCCCGTCGCTGTTGTCCGCGGATTTCGGTGCGCTGGCCGAGCAGGTGGGCGAGGTGGCGGCGTCGGCGGATTGGCTCCACGTTGATGTCATGGACGGGCACTTTGTCCCCAATCTCACCCTGGGCCCACCGGTCGTGGCGTCGCTTCGCCGCCACACGCCGCTTTTCTTTGATTGCCATTTGATGATGACCGATCCGGGGACGTACCTCGAAGACTTCGCCGAGGCCGGCGCCGATGGCTGCACGGTGCATGTCGAGGTCGGGGGGTCCGCCGAGCTGATTGCGCAGATGCGCCAGCTTGGATTGCGGGCGGGACTGGCCCTCAATCCCGACACACCCTTCGAAGCGGTCGAACCCTTCCTGGGGTCAATTGATCTGGTCTTGTGTATGACGGTCTTTCCCGGCTTCGGCGGACAGAGCTTCATGGCCGACGTGCTCGACAAGGTGCGGCACGTCAGATCGGCGGTCCGTGCCGGGTCGCTCCCGGTGGACATCGAGGTGGATGGCGGCATTGATGCCTCGACGGCTCCCTTGGCCGCCCTCGCCGGTGCGAACATCTTCGTGGCGGGCAGCGCCGTCTTCGGCCATGAGCGACCGTGGGAAGCGGCCGACGAGATCAGAGAGTCGATCACCACGTCGCTCGCATGAGCCGCTGGTATGACGTACTCGCATGACGTACTGGCATGACGCCGCGGGACCGAAGCTCAGCCTGGCCGCGAGGAGGGCGCCACGATGAAGCGCGCCGTCGTGGCTGGGGGCGGGATTCTCGGTACGTGGCACGCGCTCGAGCTGTGCCGGGCCGGCTACACCGTGCAGCATCTCGAAGCCGATCCGGCTCCGGTCGGTGCCTCCGTGCGCAACTTCGGCCTGCTCTGGGTGAGCGGTCGCCGCTCGGGGATCGAACTCGAGGTGGCGCGCCGGTCCCGCCGCCGGTGGGAGGAGGTGGCCGGCGACGCGCCCGGCATCGGATTTCGGGCCACCGGCTCCCTGACGCTCGCCGTCAACAAGGGTGAGCGCCAGGTCATGGAGTCCTTCGCCGACCACCTCGATGCCGCAGACCGCTCGGTCACCTTCCTCGAGCCCGAGCAGCTTCGCGCCGTCAACCCGGCCCTACGAGGCGAGATCGTGGGAGGCCTGCACTGCACCGACGATGCGGTGGTCGAACCCCGCCTGGTCTTGGGCGCACTGCGGAGCCACCTGCAGAGCCTGGACGCGTACGATTTCCACGCCGGACGCCGGGTGGTGGCGATCGAGGAGCAGGCGCTGATCGACGCCAATGGAACCAAGTGGGAGGCGGACCTCGCCGTCGTGGCAACGGGGGCAGCCTTCGACCATCTCCCGGGCACCGAACACCTGGCGTCGCGTCTGCATCGCGTGCGCCTCCAGATGATGGAGACCGTTCCCTTCACACCCACCCTCACGACGTCCGTGGCCGACGCCGACACCTTGCGGTACTACCCGGCCTATGACGTCGTCGATCGCGACCCACTGGGAAGGCAAAACTCGGTCGCGGCGGCGCACCATCTCCAACTTCTCATGGTGCAGCGGGGCGACGGAGGGTTGACCATCGGCGACACCCACGCCTATGAGGAACCATTCGATTTTGCTCTGAGTGAGGATCCCTCCCACGAGTTGCTGGCCCGGGCCACCGCGTTGTTGGGCACGCCACCCCCGCCGGTGGCGCGGCGTTGGGAAGGCGTCTACTCCCAGTGCATTGACGGCGATGTCTGCCTACGTCACGAGCTCAGGCCGGGAGTATGGATGGTGACCGGGCCCGGCGGGCGGGGGATGACCTGCGCTCCCGGCATCGCCGCCGACACGCTCACGGCGGCGGGAGTGGCGTGAGGTGATCGGACCGTACGCACTGGTCTGCCTCGACATGGCCGGCACGACCGTGAGTGACGACGGCGTGGTCGACGAAGCCTTCACGGTGGCGCTCCAGTCGGCCGGGGTCGACCTGGACAGCCCCCGCTTCACACCCACCCGTGCCTATGTACAGGCCACGATGGGTCAGTCCAAGGCCGACGTGTTTGCCGGGCTGCTCGATCCCGAACCAGCGGCCGCGGCCACCGCCGCATTCGCCCAGGCGTACGAGCGGCTCGTCGCCGAAGGAAGGGTGTCACCCGTTCGTGGTGCCCTCGAGACGATCGACGGGCTCCGGCTTCGTAGAGTGAAGGTCTGCCTGACCACCGGCTTTGCCCCGTCCACCCGCGACGCACTCATCAGATCACTCGGGTGGTCCGCCCATATCGATCTGGCCCTGTCGCCAGCTGACTGTGGCCGCGGCCGTCCCGCACCGGACATGATCCTTGGGGCCATGGAGCGGCTGGGAGTGGCGGATGCCGCCGCCGTGGCCGTGGTGGGGGACACCGTCAGTGACCTTGCGTCGGGGACCGCGGCCGGCGCCGGTGCGGTCATTGGGGTGTTGAGCGGTGCCCACGACGAGTCCACGTTGGCCGCCGTTCCCCACACGGCGTTGATTGGCGACGTGACCGCTCTCATCGGATTACTCGAGGGTGACCGGCGCGTGAACAGGGCGTGACCTCGACGAAGTTGCGGGGCCGTTTGGTCCCCGTGGCTAGGACTTCACGCTGACCCGACCTAAGCTTCTTTGCGCAGGCGGTCGGGTGAGTGGGATGGGAGGGTGGTGCCAGCGGTCACGCGAAAGATGGTGAGTCGATCGCGGTTGCTGCTGGCAATGTTGGCTCTGTCCGGCTTCGTGGTGAGCCTGCCGTCGATGGCGGGAGCGAGCACGACGACAAGCACGTCGAGTGCGTCGAGTCTGTCGACGACGACGACGAGCAATCCATTGGTCCGACCACACCAGTTTGCTCCACATGGTGCACCGCGGGGATCGACCGCCCTCGGTGCCGTGCCCGGGACCCAGCGGCTCAGCCTCAGCGTCGTGCTCCCACCGTCGAACACCGCCGGACTGCACACCCTCCTCGCCAATCTGTACAACCCTTCCTCGCCCCAATTCCACCATTGGCTGCAACCCGGACAGTTCGCCACCGAGTTCGGGCCCTCATCCAGCGACGTTGCGATTGTGGAGTCCTGGCTGCACGGGAGAGGCTTGAGTGCAACGTTGCGATCCGGGTCTGCCATCAAAGTCTCCGCGCCGGTGAGCCAGGTATCGGCCGCACTCGGCACATCATTCGAGAGGTACCGCTTGCGGTCCGGCCAGGTGGGCTATCTGGCGCACGATGCCCCCCTGGTCCCTGACGATCTGGCTCACGGCCAGGTGGCGTCCATCATCGGGTTGAATACGCTGACCGACTACCGGCCCGAGTCTCTGAAGTCTGCCCCGTCGGATCATGTGACCAGCAGCGCTTCGTTGCAGCCCAAGGCCGATGGCTTGAATCCCTGCTCCGGGGCGACGACCGCACGCGCCAATTTCGGGAACGGCGCCTCCCTCGACCAAATCGGAGCGTCCTACGGAATCGGCACCCTGCTCAACGACAATCAGAACGGGCACGGCGAGACGATCGGGCTCTACGAGTTGGCTCCCCATTCGGCCAGCGATGTCAGTACCTACCTGAATTGCTTTGGTCTGGCCAATTCAGTCACGACGGTGCCCGTTGACGGAGGTTCTTTCTTCGACCCCAGCGGCCAGGTCGAGGCCGATCTCGACATCCAGCAGGTTGCCACCCAGGCGCCCGGTGCTTCGATCGTGTCCTACGAAGGACCAAATACGGGCCAGGGGGTGTACGACGTGTGGAACACGATCGTTACGGACGACGCGGCCCAGGTGGTGTCGACCAGCTGGGGTGAGTGCGAGGCCATCGCGCTCCAAGGTGGTATGTCGGGCGGATTCTCAAGCCTTTTCACGCAGGCCGCCGCGCAGGGACAATCCATCTTTGCCGCGACGGGTGACTCGGGATCCGAGGATTGTTACCCGAGTGACCTCGCGACATCTCTGGCGGTGGACTATCCGGCCTCGGACCCCGGGGTCACCGCAGTTGGTGGCACGACGCTGGGGCCCAACTCCCAAGTGGTGTGGAACGACTGCCAAGCCCAGGAGGCGACCTCTGTCTGTGGCGAGCAATCGGTCACCGGAGCGACCGGAGGGGGCGTCTCGGCTATCGAGTCGCGCCAGAGTGGCCAACCTGCCGTCAACGTTCCGGCGGAAGTGTCGTGCTTGAACGGATGTCGGGAGGTGCCCGATGTCTCAGCGAATGCCGGGACGCCGATGGAGATCTACTGCCTCCAAGCCGGATGCAACGGTGGGTGGGCGTTCGCTCGGGGCACCAGCTTCGCCTCGCCATTCTGGGCCGGGCTGGAGGCGGACAGGAGCGATGGCTGCACCTCCCAGACCGGGCTCTTCAATCCTGCGCTGTACGCCCTCTCCAGCCAGGGCGCCTACGGCACTGCTTTCACCGACATCAAGAGCGGCGACAACGATCTGATCGGCGGCGGAACCAACGTCGGGCAGTATCCCGCCCTGAACGGTTACGACTTGGCCTCGGGCATCGGGTCACCGATCGCCGGAGGCCTCTCGTGTCCAGAGGTGTCGTCGGTCACACCGGGGCAGAGCGGTCACCAGGTCGTGGTCACCGGTCTCGGACTCGAGCACGCCAGCATTAGTTTTGGCGGTAGTGCGGCGTCTGTGGTCCCCGGCACGGCCTCTGCGACCGCCGTGACCGTGGTGGTCCCGGCCGGAAGCGGGACGCTCACGGTAGGCGGCACCAGCGCTCTCGGCACGGGGACGAATACGGTGCCGTTCACCTATCCGGCGATCACCACCACTTCTCTCGCGGCCGGAGTGGTCGGGCAGCCATACTCGCAGACCCTGGCCGCCGTCGGGGTCTCCGCACAGGAATCGTGGACAGCAACGCCGGGGTCGTTGCCGGCGGGTCTGACGCTGAACGCCGCCAGTGGCGTCATCTCCGGCACGCCGACGACTGCGGCCCCGTCGCAGAATGTGACCATCACATTGACGGCGGATCAGGGCACGGTGCTGACCGCCACCTTGCCGATCCGGGTCTTCTCGTCCGCGTCCACCACCTCCGCCACCGCGACTCCCACCAATTCCTATCTGGGCCGCTCGGTGACGTTTGGGGCCGATGTCACATCATCGAATGGGACACCGACGGGCACCGTCACCTTCAGCATCGGGTCAATCTCCCTGTGCACGACACCCGCGCTCGTGTCCGGGGTCGGTTCCTGTGCCTCCTCGGCGGCGCCGGCCGGGACCAATACGGTCACGGCCACCTATTCGGACGATGGGACGTTCGCCCCTTCGGCCGGATCAACTTCGTTGGAGGTGGCCGACGGGCCCTACAACCCAATCGGTCCCGTGCGTATCTGCGATACCAGGCCCAACAATCCGTCGAATCTCGTCTCAACGGCCGGGGCCCAGGCCGCTCAGTGCAACGGGGGAACAGGTAACCCCGGGACTACTCTCACCGCGGGGGGCACCAAGTCCATCATCGTCGCCGGTGACTTCGGGATTCCCTCCAATGCGACAGCGGTGGTGCTCAATGTGACCGTCGTCAATCCGACCGCTCCGGGGTACCTCAGTGTCTATGCAAAAGGGGCCGCCCAACCGATGGCTTCGAACATCGACTACGTGTCCGGCCAGGTCGTGCCCAATCTGGTTGAGGTGGGCACCGGTACGGCCGGAGAGGTCACGTTCTATGCCTCGATGCCCACCGACATCGTGGTGGACGTCGAGGGCTACACGTCCGTCGCAGCTACGGGTCTCTACACCGCCCTCTCGAATCCGGTCAGGATCTGTGACACCAGAGCCGGCGACCCCTCCACGCTCGACTCGTCCCCGGTCAATCAGTGCAACGGGACGAACAATGCCGGCGAGACGCTGGCCGCCGGTGGCACCAAGGACATCCAGGTCACCGGGATCAGCACCATTCCCGCCGGCGCCACCGCGGCCGTGCTCAACGTGACGGTGGCCAATCCAGGTGCACCGGGCTATCTGACCGCCTATCCCCAAGGCGGCACTGCGCCCACCGCATCGAACCTCGACTACCTGGCCGGCCAGGTCACGGCCAACCGGGTCATCGTGCCGCTCTCCGCCGGCGGGTTGTTCACGGTCTACAGCTCAGCGCGATCTGATGTGGTGGTGGACGTCTCGGGGTACTACGCGTCCGGCAGCGGAACGGAATTCAATGCTGAGCCCACTCCAGTACGCATCTGTGACACCAGGCCGAACAATCCATCCCATCTCTCGGGCAGCAGCGGCCAGTGCAATGGCGCACCTCTCAGCCCGGGGCAGTCTCGCATCGTGAACGTGTCAAGCCTGGCGGGCGTTCCGTCCACCGCCCGGGCCGTGGTGGTGAATCTGATTGGGGTGTCACCCTCGGCTCCCACCTTCCTCACCGTCTTCCCCAGTTCGTTGCCGTCCCCTCTGGTCTCCGATCTCGATGAGGTGTCCGGCGACGTCAGGGCCAATATGGCCGTCGCCACCCTGAGCTCGACCGGCACCATGACCATCTTCAACGACACCGGCAGCATCAATGTCGTCGTCGACGTGCTCGGGTGGTACTCCTAGGGAGCGATTCAAGGACGAGTGTCGCTCACCCGAAGTGCCTGATCAGCTGGACGAGCGGCCATTTGTTCAGCCGCCCGACGCCACCTGAGCCACCCCGTGAGGCCGGTCACCAGGGGGGCGTGGCCCCATCGCCCGTTCGGGTCCGCCCGGGTGTAAACACTGAGCATAGGAAGAGAGCGATCCTGACTGGCGCTTGCGCCGGGAGGAGGGGACGCATGAGACACGCCAACGGTGTCAGTCCACGGATGCGGAGCTGGCTTCACCGCTTCCTGACCTCTTTGTGCGTCATGGCCCTGCTGGCGCTCGGTGCCATCGCCGCCGTGGTGCCCTTCGCCGCCATGTCGGACGCCGCGAGCCCCACCATTGCGGCCAGCGAGGCGCCCCTACCGACCAATGCCGCTGCGGACCCGGCCGTCGTTGTCAGTCAGAGCGCCTGCACGGACCTCGCTACGTGTGTGGCGGTGGGATCCTTCGAGGACTCGAACGGGGTCCAGCAGAGCCTTATCGAGACCTATTCGTCCGGCGCCTGGTCGGCCAGCGAGGGGGCTCTGCCCACCAATGCCGACGCCACGCGAGGAGCCAGTCTCGGTGCCGTGTCCTGTCCGGCGTCTGGATCGTGTGTGGCGATCGGCTCGTATTTCGACCGCGACGGCAACCAACAGGCTTTCGTCGACACCCTGGCGCAGGGCGCGTGGTCCCCGGTCGTCGCCTCGTTGCCGCCGAACGCCGCGGCAAATCCGGACGCGCAACTGCATGGCATTTCGTGCACGACCACGAACTCATGTGTGGCCGTGGGTACCTACCAGGCCAATGGCGCTGCGGTCGAACGACCTGCGTTGATCGAGATCCTTGCCGGGAGCACGTGGACTCCACTCGAAGCGCCGCTTCCGCCGGGCGCGGGGTCGGGCGATCTCAACGCCGTGAGTTGCCCTGCGGACGGCTCCTGCGTCGCGGTGGGGACGTACAACGTCATGAGAGACACCAGCGGTCTGATCATCGAGGACACGCTCCCGTTGGTCGAGACGCTCACCTCGGCTACGTGGGCCCCGAGCGAAGGGGCCATACCAGCCGCGGCCGACACCGCCGCCCTTGACGCCGAATCCGTCCAGTTTCTCGGAGACTTCTGCGACCCGACCGGGCTGTGTCAAGCGGTTGGTACCTATGCCGACAGCGGCGGCAATCAATTGCCTCTGGTTGAGACACGTACCGGTGGCACGTGGATGGCCGGACGCTCGGTGCTCCCTCCTGACGCCCAAGGAAATGGAACGTTCGCGGCGATCCTTGCCGTGTCGTGCCCGCCGGGAGAACAGTGCGTCGCCGTTGGCAACTACCTCGATGGCAACGGAAATCAACGAGCTCTCGTCGAGAGTCTTTCGACCGGTTCATGGGCCCCGAGCGAGGCCCCACTGCCCTCCGGGACGACCGTCGATCCGTCGGCATCTCTGAACGGGGTTTCGTGCTCGATCTCCACGGTCGGCGCCGCTCCAACGGCCGCTCCAACGTCCACTTCGACGCCCCCGCCGAGCACGACTACCAGTACCACGACCTCATCGGGCCCGACTCCGACGACCGGCAGCACATCCACCTCGACCACGACACGCACGCCGACCAGCAGCGCCGCACCGACATCGACCACCACCACGACCACGACCACGACCACAACCACATCGACCACCACCCCCACACCGGCGGCGAGCCCCATGACGACCTCGTGCACCATCGTCGGCTCCTATCAAGATGCGAGCGGTCTGACCCAGGGCGTGCTCGGTACGGAAACCCCGGGTCAGGGCACGAATTAGGCCCCCTGGAGCCATGACCGGAGTGGGGTCAGCGGGCAGGACCGCACGCGCCGCCGCGAACTACGCCGGTGATGGAATTGCGCCCGGGATGACGGCGACGGTGACGTTTTCCCGCCCCCAACTTGGGCCGGAAGGGACAATTGCCTTATCCCTGACCTGCGATTCTCGACAAAAACTGGAACGTGTTCTAATATTATTAGAATAGAAGGTGAAGGCGCTTCCCACGCCTGGTGAGGAATCAGCCATGGACGTTTCAGTCGACACCGAGAATCTCAGGGACACCGAGCACATCCGACGCGCCATCGAGCTGGCCGAATCCGTCCGGGGGACCACGTCGCCCAACCCGTGGGTCGGCTGCATCGTGGTCCCCGCCGGCGATCAGGCTCTGACCTTCGGGGGGACGACGGCGCCACCGGGCGGTCCCCACGCCGAGGTGGCGGCGCTGCGGCAGGCCGGGGAAGGGCAGGCGCGGGGTGCGACCCTGTTCACGACCCTCGAGCCCTGTGCCCACCAGGGTCGAACACCGCCCTGTACCGACGCCATCATCGCCGCGGGCGTCTCGCGAGTGGTCATTGGCATTGAGGACCCCGACCCACTGGTGGCCGGTCGAGGAGTGGCGGCGCTGCGGGACGCCGGTATAGAGGTCACGGTGGGGGTCGCGGCGGGGGAGGTGACCGACCAGTTGGCGCCGTATCTCAAGCACCGGCGGTCCGGGCACCCATGGGTCATCCTGAAGATGGCGTCCAGCCTCGATGCCCGGACGGCCGCACCCGACGGGTCCAGCGAATGGATCACCGGAGAGGAGGCCCGCCGGGACGTGCATCGTCTCCGGGCCCGATCCGACGCCGTGCTCGTGGGCGCGGGCACCGTCCGGGCCGACGATCCCGAGCTGACCGTCCGCCTCGGCGGCCACGCGTCCGGGCGCCAACCGATGCGGGTGGTTCTGGGCACCGCGTCTCCCGACGCCAAAGTGCAGCCGGCCCTGGAGGTCTCGGGTGACCTGGAGGACGTGCTGACCGAACTGGGCCAACGGGGCGTGCTCCAACTTCTGGTCGAAGGCGGCGCCGGCGTGGCGCACGCCTTCCACGCGGCGAGACTGGTGGACCGCTACGTCTTCTACCTCGCGCCGGCGCTCTTCGGCGGCGACGACGGGCGACCGCTTTTCGCCGGTCCCGGGGCTGGCACAATTGATGAGGTGTGGCGCGGCAAGTTGGTCTCAGTCGAACAACTGGGACAGGATCTTCGAGTGGAGGTGGCAGCCTGATGGGGTTCTCAACGGTGCAGGAGGCCATCGACGCCATTGGCCGACTGGGCATGGCCGTGGTGGTCGACGATGAGGACCGGGAGAATGAAGGTGACCTGGTCATGGCCGCAGAAGCGGCCACGCCCGAGAACATCGCCTTCTTCCTGGCTCACACGTCCGGCGTGATTTGCGTGCCGCTGTTGCCCGATCGCGCCGACGCACTCGAACTGCCCCTGATGGTCACGGCCAACACGGAAGCCCAGCGCACCGCCTTCACCGTGAGCGTGGATTTCCGGCACGGCACCACCACGGGAATCTCGGCCACCGACCGGTCCTCGACGATTGGCGCCCTGATCGACCCGAAGACCCGACCCAATGACCTGAATCGGCCCGGTCACATCTTCCCGCTGCGCTATCGCGCCGGTGGGGTGCTCAAGCGCGCCGGCCATACCGAGGCGACGGTCGATCTCGCCCGGGCCGCCGGCCTGTCGCCGGCGGGGGTCCTCTGCGAGATCATTACCGAGGACAAGTCGGAGATGGCCCGCCTGCCCGACCTCGAGCGGTTCGCCAAGAAGTACGACCTGCCCCTGATCTCCATCGCTGATCTGATCCGGTACCGCCGCCAGAACGAGAAGCTCGTGCGCCTGGTCTCCGAGGCGCGCATCCCGGCGCAGGGCCGTGAGTTCCGGGCCTACGTCTACGAGTCGGTCCTCGATGCCGAGCAGCATCTCGCCCTCGTGATGGGCGACGTGGACGGCGAGGAAGATGTGCTGGTCCGGGTGCACTCCGAGTGCCTCACCGGGGACGTCTTTGGCTCGTTGCGCTGTGACTGCGGTCCGCAGTTGCAGGCGTCCCTCGATCTCATCGAACAGGAAGGTCGGGGGGTGCTGATCTACCTCCGCGGCCACGAGGGACGCGGCATCGGTCTCGGGCACAAGATCCGGGCCTACCAACTGCAAGAAGAGGGACACGACACCGTTGACGCCAACTTGCAACAGGGTCTACCGGTGGACAGCCGTGAATACGGAATCGGCGCGCAGATGTTGGTCGACCTCGGCATCACCACCATGCGGCTGATGACCAACAACCCCGTCAAATACGGTGGACTCGAGGGATTCGGTCTCGACATCACCGAGCGCGTGCCCCTGCAGCCCTCGCCGAACCCCGAGAACATCGCCTATCTGCGCACCAAGCGGGAGCGGATGGGCCACATCCTCCACGGCCTCGACGACGTCTTGTGACCTTCGGTTCTCGGACCCTCGGAGTCCTGTGACCCCCGGATTTCGCTAGTGGCGGGCTCCGATCTCTTCGCCCTCCCCGAGGGTGCGGTCGACGACGTGGCATCGCGGGTGGGGGCGTCGTTGCGTGGTGAGCACAAGGGACGGGGAATTCGCGTCGGCATTGCGGGGGCCCAGTTCAATGGCGGGATCACGGTGCGCCTGCTCGACGGGGCGCTCGATGCCCTGGGTGAGGTCGGAACCGATAAGCGTGACGTGGCGGTGGCCTGGGCACCGGGTGCTTTCGAGCTGCCGCTGGTCGCTCGGGCTTTCGCCACGGCCGGCCGGGTGGACGTGGTCCTCTGCCTCGGTGCCGTTGTGCGGGGGGACACCGGTCACTATGACTTCGTGGCCGGTCAATGCGCCTCCGGGATTCAACAGGTGCAGCTCACCACCGGCGTGCCGGTCATATTCGGGGTGCTCACGACCGACACGCTCGACCAGGCCCTTGAACGGTCCCGGCCCGATGCTTCGAACAAGGGCCGCGAGGCGGCCCTGACCGGGATTGAGATGGTCCGCCTGTTGCGCACCGGACCACTCTCGTAGGGGAAGCCCGAGCTGATTCATCCGCCGTTTACATCCTCGACACTCAGTTGATATCTCGCTTCCGTACGCTGTGACGCAGGTTGAAACAGGTCAGCTCTGGTCGATCGGACATTTGGCATGGCGAGGCCGGCAACAGAGAATGCAGTCGACCCCGCCCAGATCCGGTTCCGCCCGGGTCGCCGCCGGGAGGATGGCTTTGCGGTGCAGTACTGCACCGTCCACGGGTACCGGCGGGCCTACGTCCGTGCCGGCAAAGGGCCCGCCCTCCTGTTGATCCACGGCATCGGCGACAGCTCCGACTCCTGGAGACCCGTGCTCAAGGAGCTGTCGAAGACCCACACGGTCATTGCGCCGGACCTCCTGGGACATGGCCGTTCGGAAAAGCCGAGAGCCGACTACTCGGTGGCGGCCTATGCCAACGGGATGCGCGACCTTCTCAGCGTCCTCGATGTTGATCGCGCGACCGTGGTCGGCCACTCGCTCGGTGGGGGCGTGGCGGCACAGTTTGCCTACCAATTTCCCGACCGGTGCGAACGGCTGGTCCTGGTCGACTGCGGGGGCGTCGGGCGGAGTGTCAGTCCGCTCCTCCGCCTGGCCACCCTCCCCGGGGTGGAGTTGTTGATGCCCCTGTTCGGGCTGCCGCCCGTGAAGGCCCTGGGTCGGACGGCCGCCGAGCTGCTCCAGCAGTTCGACA
>DASZJQ010000006.1:0-9004 GCA_035947875.1 Acidimicrobiales bacterium | reverse complement strand
AGTGATGGCATTGACCGCGCCGTCGGCCTTAAAGCCCGAGTCAACCAGCCCCAAGAGGGCACCGGCCAGTGCCTGTATCTCGATATTGACCACGTCGTCGAAGACTCGCCGGCCATTCGGGAATCCGGCGAGATCCCCCCCGAGTGCCCCCATGTTGTTTCCGGCCAGTTGGCCGCTGGCGTTGGCCACCGGCGGTATGGCCAGGTTGAGCCGGAGCATGTCGGCCGGGGTGGGACCGGTGAAGGTCGAATAGGTGGGTGACACAACGCCAGCCGGGATGCCGGTCAGCAAGATGGCCACCAGATCGGCCCGGTTCGGCGAAGCGGCGTTGTACGCGGCCAGGTGAGGAAATACCGTCGCTCCTCCATTGGGCGTATAGAGCGCCGGCAGCAACTGGGCCAGTTCGGGGTTCCGATAGTGCGAAACGAACTGGGCATCATCAGCGGGCTCCTGGTGGTTCCAGTAGTCCTTTGTGGCCATCGGGATGAGCACTTCGTTGACCAAGGGATTGCCCAACCGAGAGACCTGAACGTACGGACCGGCGTCCGTGTCGTGGTCCGGACCTCCATCTTCGCGGATCCTCACCTTCTGCCGGCTGGCGGCCGTCCAGACGCCGATGCACGAAGATGCGACGGCCGGATTCGACGGCACGGAGCCGTTGGCGGTGATCTCGGAGATGGGAATCTGGAGGGCGATCGAGTGAACATTGAGACCGGCCGTGGCGTTGATACCGGCCATGGCGGAAAGCGGCGCTCCCACCCCGAACGTGTTGTGCAATGGCGCCAGGGGCCGCAAGATGCCGAGGTCGAAGATGGAACCGAGATCGACGAAGAATCCTTCGGCTCTTTGACCAGCGAAGACCTTGACTCCACCGGCAACGCTCTGGATGGCTGGAACGGCCAAACCGGCGGCGTAGTTCGGGGTCGAAAGCGGGCCGATATTGCAGGGCGGGCAGGGCAGATTGCTGCCGAGGTTGGTCACACGACCATGCGGGTAATCGACCCGCCTGACCGAGTAGGTCTGCACCCGGTTCCACGACGACGAGGCGAGTGACTGAATCGGGCCGGTGTTGTACAAGAACGTGTTGGGATTCTTGACGGTGGTTGTGAACTGGAATTGGTACGAGATGTCGGCAACCGAATCACCATTGTTGTCGATGAGAATCTCGTAGAGCAGGTCGTCGCCGAACTCGAAGAAATTCGGTCCCCCGTCGGCCGGCTGTAACGGTACATAGTTGGCGATCAGGGTGACCGACGTCGGAGCATCTGGACTGACGAAGGCATAGAGATCGGTACTGTCGGCTACTGGGTCTTTGGATATTTCGGGTGCTTCACGGTGCGATGACACGGCTCACCTCGTTGGGTTGGCGGGATAGTGCATGGGACGCCCACTTCGGCGAGCGGTGGGCCGGGCAAGTAACGGATGTGAGAAACAGGGAAAACGATGGCTGCGACCGGGTTAGGTGGCAGCCCGGTGGAGTTGGGCCGCGAGCTTGCGATCCCGGTAGACCACCTCATGGTCACCGTAGAAGAGACCGATCTCGCCGGTGTCAAGGTCGCGCACGTGAGCCACGAGCGGCTGGTCGAGGTGACCTCCGGTCTCTGCGGCCTCCCCCGCGTCTTCGGCGCTGGTGGGGGCTGTCGTGACCGCGCCGGCCAGAGCCGGTAGCGCCATCGGCACCGCGCTCGCCACCCCGGCGGCGGCCACGGCCATCGACCCGCGCTTCAGGAAATCTCGCCGGTTTAACGGTGCCATGGATCACCCTCCTCTTGTTGTGGTTCCACTGTCGATTCGAATGCAATCGAACCTGATCCGTGAGCTATTCGGCACCGTGGACAAGAGGGATGAAAGAAATCCGAAAAAACCTCATCTCGATGGGCCCGACCGTGTGTCCAGCGGCCGTGGTCGGTGCACGCACCGGCGGCCAGCGGAAGACGGGCGGGCAGTCGAACTCAGGGCAACGTCACGACGGTCATGGCCCTTCGGGAGGCGGCAGGCGATCACCGCCGGTCACCCCGCCAATCGTCAATCGTCAATCGTCAACGTCTCGAGCAAGTCAGCGAAGCGGCGTTGCGCCTCGGCCCGCCGGGTCGGGATGTGCTCGGTCGGCACGTCGGTCGGCGTGTATCCCTTGAGGATGCGTCGAGCCACCGTCTGGCGATGCACCTCGTCGGGACCGTCGTAGAGGCGAGCGGCCCGGGCGGCCCGGTACATCGACTCCAACGGCAGGTCGCATGAGTACCCCAGCGAACCGTGGACCTGGAGGGCCCGATCAATGACGTTGTAGAGGACGGTGGCGCCGTAGTACTTGATCATGGCGATCTCCACCCGAGCGGCCGCTTGGCCTTCCTGGTCCATCTTCCAGGCGGCGTGCAGAGTCATGAGACGGGCCGCCTGCATCTCGGCCAACGAGTCGGCCACCCAGTTCTGGATGGTCTGCTTTTCGGCCAGGACCGAGCCGTGGGCGTAGCGGGAGACCGCGCGCTCGCACAGCATGTCGAACGCCCGCCGCGACTGACCCAACCAACGCATGCAGTGATGGATTCGGCCCGGTCCCAGTCGTTGTTGGGCCAACTGGAAACCGTCGCCCTCCCGACCGATCAGGTTTCCCGCCGGCACCCGAACGTCCCGATAGATGATCTCGGCGTGGTTGCCGAAGCGGCCGTACGGGGTGTGTGGATCCTCCATGGTGGGGACATCGCGCACAATGTCGACCCCGGGTGCGTCGGCCGGCACGATCACCATGGACGATCCCTGGTAGGGATGGATATCGGGGTTGGTCACAGCCATCACGATGAGAAAGTCGGCCACCGACCCGTTGCTGGTGAACCACTTGTGCCCGTTGATCACGTACTCGTCGCCGTCTTTGACCGCCGACGTGGTCAGCAGGGTCGGATCCGAACCGGCCGTGTTGGGCTCGGTCATCGAAAAGGCGCTGCGTAGGTCGCCGTCGAGCAGCGGTTGCAGCCACCGGCGCCGTTGCTCTTCATTGCCGGACGCTTCGATCCCCACCGCCAGCAGCTCGGCATTGCCCGAGTCGGGTGCGTTGTTGCCGAACACCACCGGGGCGAGAGGCGACTGGCCCAAGATCTCGTGCATGAGTCCGAGCCTCACTTGCCCGAAGCCCATACCTCCCAAGTCGGGGGGCAGGTGGGCCGCCCACAACCCCTGCGCCTTGACCTGCTCCTGTAATGGCCGGATGGCCACCCGAACCTGGTCATAGGTGAGCTCGAGCGTCTCGAGGGGGAAGACTTCCTCCCGCACGAAGCCGCGCATCCATTCCAGCTTCTCTTCAAACTCGGGCTCGGTTGAAAAGTCCCAGGCCATCAGTGAGTGCCTCCTGCGTGTCGTCCAGATCCGGTCGTTGGGGCCAAGTACCCAAGGGCCACCCTGCCACTCCCGAGTACGCCCTGCCCAATAATCCCGATCCTCCCCGACTCCGTCCACCTGGACGCGGGCACGGGCATGCGTGGGTGTGTCGACGAGCGGGGCGAAGTGGGGCGAATGGGCGCTGCCCCGAACTGGTGACTATGCCGACCGGCGCGCAGTGACAGTCAACGCCGCATCGGACGTGATCCTCGCCAGGAAGGCGAAGGGGTCGACGCCATCGTGTGGCCATGAGGTCCGGTGAAGGTCATCAGGCCATCGGCACTGCCCTTCAGAGACCAGCCCAGCTCGTGCACGGCATGGTGATGACGGCCGCACAGCGTGAGCAGATTCGATTGATTGGTCTCCCCGCCCTTCTCCCACGGAAGGACATGGTGGACTTCCGTGAAGTCCGTGAATGAGCAACTCGGAAATCGACATCCCTTGTCTCTCCGGGCGATCTCGATCCGCTGCAACTCCGTCGGGCTTCGACGGAGGCGTTTCTGGTCCAGGATCGAACCATCCGTACCCTCAAGCGAAAAGATGATCTTGGCGTCGCAGGCCAAACGTCGGGCCGTTTCTTGAGCGATCGGGCCGAGTCCGGTGATTTCGCCGGTACCGCTCTCGGATGAGCCGGCGAGCCACGCAAAATCGGCATGCACCACCATGCTCGGCCGAACGTGATTCCTTCCGGACTCAGTCGACCCCGATCCCTTGGCCCGCGCCGAGCCGACCGTCCGGAAGAGGTCGACGAAGACGTCACAAAGTCGCTGATCGAAGGGAACGTAGCTCGGAGAACCGGCGCCGGTTTGGAACCTGTCGGCGTCGGTGCGATCGCGTACATCGGCGATGAGTCGAGCCTTCGCGAGGGCATACTCGTCCTTGGGCAATGACGCCCAGATGGAGCATTTGGCGTCGTTCAGACGCAACGTACGGTGCTCGAAATCGCGAGCCGCCGCCTCATTCGTGATGTCCTTCCGCGATGCCACCAGCTCTCGCACCTGCTTGACGCTCCAATGCGGCGCCTTCTTGGCCAGATCCTTCTCGGTGGCCGGAGTGGCCACCTGGGCCAGGGGAGACAGCACGTCGAGCGAGAGAGTGCCTTGGCCCAGGGCGTCGGCCAGGCGGGGAAGTGACTCGAGCTTGATGGCCGTCTGGGTCCAGACCCGGGCCGTTGCGCCACTGACCGCACATCGTTCGGTCAACCACGCCGTCATCGAGACGGCTCCATCGCCGCGCCATGCCTCCGCCTGGTCAAACTCCGCCACGTCGGCCAAGAGGTCCCGTTGCATCGACGAGATGGAACGGGAGCACTCACGGATACGGTCGGCCAACTCCTTGGAACGCTCGTCGCCCCCAGACACACGGCACGGCGAGCGGCGCCACTTCGTCCCAGCCGGGGGCGTTGGTTCCATAGGCCTTTTCTGCGTCATGACCATGCTTCGATTATCTCGAGTGGGTGTCACAACCCCTACGACCTCGCCCAACCCGATCCGATGGCCCCTTGCGCGACAATGGTGCATGGATTTCATCGGAGTGGTCGACACCATGTTCGCCCGCTATGACATGGGGGGTGAGGCGCTCAGCGCGCTGGAGGAGTGCCCCGGATACGGCACCCGGTTCACGACCATCCGCCGCACCGTGCCCGGCTTCAAGGATCTGGCGGTCGCGGCCAAGAAGTTGATTGAGGAAGAAGGGTGCCGGATCGTGGTGGCGCTCGGCATGCCGGGGAAGGAAGCGGTCGACAAGGTCTGCGCCCATGAAGCGTCGACCGGTATCATGACGGCCCAGCTCATGACCAACACCCCCATCCTCGAGGTGTTCGTCCACGAGGATGAGTCCGATGACCCGGCGGTCCTGTCAGAGGTGTTCAGGAACCGGTCTCGAGACCACGCCATCAACGCCTACCTGATGCTCTATGAGCCCGACCAGTTGATCGCCCGGGCAGGCCAGGGCGTGCGGCAGGGCTTCGCCAACGCCGGACCGCTCCCGAACTGACGCCGGGCCTCCGGGCCGCCTACCCAACGGGCGACCGTCGCTCGGGAGCCACCCGCCCCGCCCCCTGCAACCTGCGGTTGAAGGCTGGGAAATAGCGTGTATAACCGAATTGACCGGATAGCCGACTCCGGTCGCCAAGGACCGGGCACGCAGTGGCCCGGTCCCTGCGCGTCATAACTCCTGCGCTCGGCCCCATTCCCCGACGCGGGGAAGCCCCGGACATGCCCCGGACATGCCTCGGACGTGCGTCAGATATGCCTCAGACACCCCATCGGCCCGCCAGCCCATCGACCCAGGAGACGGCTTGAGCGGGGTCGCCGGGGGGAGCTTCGACCACGACCAGCTCGGTCACGCCCAAATCGGCCAATCGGGCAACGTCGCCGGGAGAGCCGTCCCGAAGCGACACGGCGATCTCCAAGGTGCCCTGGTCCCGTCCCGCCTCAAGACAACGGGCCGACAGAGCGGCCATGCGGCCGGGGATCTCGTCCACCGAGAGGTTGAAGCCGTACCAGCCGTCGCCGTATTCGACGACGCGATCCAGGGCGGCATCGCTGTTGCCCCCGAGCACGATTGGTATGTGGCGGTCTCGAACCGGCTTGGGGTAACTGCGCACTTCATGGAAATGGACGGATTCGCCGTCGTGCGACGAGATGTCGTCGTGCCACAAGGTGCGCAAGACCTCGACAAACTCCCGGTTTCGTCTGGCCCGTCCCCGAAAGGGAACCCCGAGGGCGGCGAATTCCTCCGACGACCATCCGATGCCGACCCCGAGCACGAACCGACCTCCCGACACGACATCGAGACTGGCCGCCTGCTTGGCCACCAGGAGGGGATTGTGTTGGGGAAGCAGGAGGATGCCGGTGGCGAGGCGTATCCGGGAGGTGCACGCGGCCGCGAAGGCCAAGGCCACCATCGGATCGAGCCAGTCGGCGTCGGACGGGACGGCAATCCGGCCGTCGGGTGCGTACGGGTACGGCGAGTCGGGCCGGTCCACCATGACGACGTGCTCGCCGGACCAGAGGGTCGAGAACCCGGCCGCATCGGCCGCTCGGGCCACCGCCTCGATCACCAGAGGGTCTGCTCCGGGGCCGATGCCCAGGGCGTGGAGTCCGACACGCATACGAGCTGTTACTGGCCGATCCCGGAGCCGATCTCATCCCGGGGCAACCCCAGGACCTTTTCGGCGACGATGTTGCGCTGCACTTCTGCTGTGCCGCCACCCACCGTCAGGGCCGGTGAGTACAAAAAGCCCCGCGACCATGTCCTGTCCCCTGTCGGCTTGCCAGAGGCATCCCGCGGCACCGTTCCGGATGCGACCCCTGCGTCAGACGACAGCCCGCCGTCCCCGCTCTCCGCGCCCTCCAACGCCCACCCACCGACCGGGCCCGTCGCCGCCAACATGCCCAGCGGCCCCGCCAGGTCTCGGGCGATGTTCATCACGTGCTGCCCGTGCGCGTCCGCGATGGCCTTGCGCACCGATGCCTCGGGTCCGGGCACTTTGCCGGCCAACACCGCCGAGACGGTGCGCAGCCGCAGCACCCGCAAGATCTGGCTCTCCGTCCATACCGAGACCAGGCGGTCCCGCAACACGGGATCGGGCGCGCCGCCCGCCTGCCGGATCAGCTCGACCAGATCATCGGCGGTCGGCCCCATGCCCCACAGCGCGCCCTCGCCGGACAACGAGACCCGCTCGTTGCCCAGGGTGACTTTGGCCAGACCCCACCCACCGTGCTCCGCCCCGATGAGGTGATCGGCGGGGATGCGGACATCATCGAAGAACACCTCGTTGAAGGCGTGCTCTCCCGTCATGTCGATCAGCGGCCGGATCTCGATCCCCGGCGCATCCATCGGGCAGACGAAGTAGGAGATGCCCGAGTGCTTGGCCGCCCCCGGATCGGTCCGGGCCAGCAAGATGCCCCACTTGGCGATGTGGGCGTAACTGGTCCAGACCTTCTGGCCGTTCACCACCCAGTCGGCGTCGGCCGCGTCGCCGTCACGCTCGGCCCGGGTCGTCAGCGCCGCCAGGTCGGACCCGGCGCCGGGCTCGCTGAAGAGCTGGCACCAGAACTCCTCACCCGAGAGCAGCGGCCACAGCCAGCGCTCCTTCTGCTCGTCGGTGCCGGCGTACATGAGGGTGGGGCCGGCCCAGCCGATGCCGATGGGGTTGACGGGGCGACGGATGTGGGCGGCGCGCAACTCCTCATCGAGGAGCAATTGGGTGACGGGATCGGCGCCACGCCCGAAAGGCGGGGCCCAGTGGGGCACCACGTACCCGGCCTCGGCCAGCTGGCGCCCGGTGGGACGGGGGTGGGCCGCCAGCCACTGCCTCACTTCGGTGCGGCGGGGGTCATCGTCGGCCGGGAGTCCGAGGTCCATTCCGGGAGCGTAGGCTGACCACTGCGGGAACCGCACGAGCGCAGCACCAGGTACCAGGCCGGCACCAGGCACCAGACCGACCAACCAGACACCGACACCAGCCCGCACCCACCGGGCGACGAGGAGCGGGACAATGACCAACTGGAACTACGGGGACGTATGGGAGGTCGTGGCCGATATCCAGCCCGACGCCATCGCGGTGACCCAGGGGACGCGCAACGTCAGCTGGGCCGAGTTCGACCGCGGGGCCGACGGTGTGGCCCGGTACCTGTTGGACCTCGGCGTGGTCCAGCAGGACAAGGTGGCCCTCTATCTCTACAACTGCCCGGAATACCTGCAGACCCTCTTCGCCGCCTTCAAGGTCGGGTTGGTCCCGATCAACACCAACTACCGATACGCCGACGACGAGCTCAGTTACCTCTGGGAGAACGCCGACGCGGTGGCGGTCGTCTTCCACGGGTCCTTCTCCGAGCGCATCGAGGGGATCATGGATCGGGTCCCGGCCATCCGCGGCTGGCTCTGGGTCGACGACGGCTCGGGCCCGTGCCCGGACTGGGCCACGCCCTACGAAGAAGCGGCCAAGTCGGCTCCGTCCCGCACCGCGGCGCCCTGGGGTCGCAGCGGCGATGACCTGTTCATGCTCTACACCGGCGGGACCACCGGCATGCCCAAGGGTGTCATGTGGCGCCAGGACGACTTGTTCGTCCGTCTGATCACCGGCGGGATCCGCCGGTACCCGGTCGACGGTGGGCTCGACGCCGTGCGCGAGGCCGTGTCGGCCACCCGCATCGACCTCACGCTGCTGCCGGCCTGTCCGCTCATGCACGGCACCGGTGGCTTCACCGCCAACGTGATCCTGGCCGAGGGCGGACGGATCGTCCTGCTCGAGCACCGCAAGTACGACCCGATCGAGTTGCTCGATACGGTCGAGCGAGAGAAGGTGAACTGCCTCGTCATCGTGGGCGACCCGTTCTCCCGACCGCTCATCGCCGCCCTCGACGCCCAGCCGGGGCACTGGGACCTGAGCTCCTTGGGCATGGTGGTCTCGTCGGGGGCCATGTGGAGCGAGTCCATCAAGCAGGAGCTCCTGGCGCATCATGAGGGGATGCTGCTGGTTGACACCTTCAGCTCGTCCGAGGCGCTCGGCATGGGCATGTCGATCTCCGGTAAGGGCAGCGCGCCGGAGACGGCTTCGTTCACCCTGGGGCCCGACGTCAAGGTGCTCACCGAGGACGGCAGCGGCGAAGTGGCGGCCGGCTCCGAC
>DASZJQ010000005.1:0-11552 GCA_035947875.1 Acidimicrobiales bacterium | reverse complement strand
CCCTCATCGTCCTCTCACCTCTCACCTCGAGCGTGGACCAGAACTACGGCTTCCTCGCCACCGCAGGTAACTTACCGCCGATGACGCTCTTCACCGCGCCGACCGAGGTGGATCTCCGACACTTCAATGGCTTCTTCCTCGGATCCTCGTCCGGAGGGCTGTACGGCAACTACCTCCCGAAGCTCTTGCAAGCCGACGGCCAGGAGCTGCCCGATGACTCGGCCCTCTATTCCCATCTGCACCAGAACCAGTCCGGTGCCCAGTCATTGAGCGGCGTCCCCTGCAGGGTGGAGGGACCGTCGCGGTGGCCTTTCGAGTCCCTCGAGGTGAGATTCGCCGTCTCTTGTGCCGGCAAGACGCGGCTGGCGCTCCCCATCAGCTACAACCAGTTCTCCAGCGTCTTCGAGACAAAAGCCGGCGGGACGTTCCACCGAATCGCGTACGTTCACATCCCCACCGATCCGCGCATCGTGATCAGCGTGACGAGTGCCAAGCCGGTGACGGTGGTGGTTCACCTCCCCACGCTGTGGGGAATGTTGGGCTAGTTCTTCCGGACCGATGGTTGAGGTGGCACATGGGCACTGGTTGATGGTGATGACGTCACCGGGTGCTGGTCCAACCCCACGTTGTGGGTTTCTGGGGCCAAGTCAAGTAGACGGACGCGTCGTACGAGCGTGATCTCCGGCATACCGTCTTAGCGGAGTACCACATCAACGTTGACCGTCGAATAGTGGCCAGCTTCGGCGCTACCTCTGTGACCCGGACCCCACGCTGGCGGCGCCGGCATCCGTGCTGCCACCCGACGTGGCGGCGCCAGTCCCGCCACTGATCCTCTCGGCCCAGATCACCACCAACTGCAGCAGCCCCAGATAGGCGGCCAGGATCAGGAGGGTCACCAGCGCGCCCCAGAAGGTGAGCGAGCCGTTGAACACGATGACGAGCCCGGCCACCAGGGCACCAAGCAGCCGTAAGCCCGTCCGGTGCTCACGGATCCAACCCGCACTGCGCTGCGCCGCGGGCGAAGCTCCTTCGGTGGGCTCGTTGCTGGTCAGCTGCCTGGCGTTGCGTGCCAACCAGTGCCAGGCCCGCGCGATCTGATGCCGCAGCGCCACCGCATAGCGGGCCGGACCGACGAACCACAGCACCACGGACGCCACCAGCAAGATGGCCAGCACCAGCCACAGGCCGTCCTTGAGGAACCGAAGAAGGGTGTCGAAGATGATCCCGGAGACCTGGCTGTTGAATCCTTCCTTCACCGAGGTCGAGACGAACTTCTTGCGCACCAGATGGAAGGCCGTCAGGAACACGACGATGCCGATCGATCCGCCCACCGTCAGGCGCAGCAGGGTCTTGCGGCGCCGTACCGCCACCGCCACGGCCGCCGCGGCCAGGACCAGGGTGATGATCGGCACCAGCCATTTGAGCTTCTTGACCAGGTTGAAGATTCCCTGAGCCTGACTGACCTGCTGGGCCGACAGAATGGAAACCGACACGTTCTTCTGGTTGGTGTTGAACAGGGTCTTGAGCGGGTCGAAGAAGGTGATCCCCTTGCCATCGAGCGTATTGATCACCTTGGTGGCGACCGGGGTGATGTTGATGACCACGGTCTTCCCGTTCTTGAGCGCTCTGGTCAGCTTTGTGTCCTGCCCCGACAAGACGGCGACCATCGTCGCATGGGCCCGACGGTTGCCGTTGTTCCAGACCTTCGGGAAGTAGCTACTGCTCAAGATCCGATTGACTTGCTTCCCGACGAAGTCCTGCAGGGTGTTCGTCAAAGGGACCGCCACCGGCTTGGCCTTGGGGGGCAGGAGCGACGCGAGCTTCTGGTCCACGTTGACCGATGAGAAGAGCTCATCGGTGATACGGACCGAAGCGTGGCTGATCACCACCGGATTGGTGGCGATCGGGGCCAGCGTCTCCACGTAGCGATTGGTGTTGGTCGCGATGTTCACCACCCAGACCGTCATGACCGACAGGGGGAACAACACCGAGACCAGGACGATCAGGACCCAAGCGGTGATCGACCGGGTGCGCGAGAGACGCGGGCGGGCCGGGGCCGCGGCGGCATCCGGCGCCGTGACCTCGGGGTCCGGCGGCCCCGCCGCGGGCATCACATCATCGGGGGACACGCAACCTCCGGAGGGCTGCGTCGCCGGCAGACGCACGATGAGATGGAGACGCACCTCCTGTCAATGTCGACCTGCTCGGCGAATGAGCCTGGGAGCCGCCGTGCGGCGCTGGAGCGATTGCCATGGGTTTCGGGGCCCCTTTCGTGCGTTCTTTTCCTACCACAACGGGCACTCAACAGGGGATGCTGTACGGTGCCTCAGGTGATGCCTTCGCTTTTGGCGCGGCCTGATTCACGGTTCGCTCGGTGACGCGCCAGGATGGACTCGCCATGGAAACCCCACCCGGCCCCGAAGATGAACAGGCCGTGAGACCTGAGGCGGACCCGAGTGCGTCGACGCTGCGCTTCGACGGTGGCGTGCGGGCCAACCTCAAGGAATTCGTCGGTGTCCTGCGCCAGGGCGATGACGCCTCTCTCGAAAAGGCGGTGGTGCAGCTCAGCAAACTGCATCGCTGGCTGGCCCCGGTGGCGCTGATCGTGGGTGCCGTCCTCATGCTCTTCCAAGGACTGAAGTTGCTGTTCGCCAACTGGCGCCTCACCCTGGTCCAAGTGCTCCCGGCGATGTGGATCTGGGTCGCCATGATCGACCTCAAGGCCCACATCCTCCACGGGCACTCATTCCACGTGCTGCGAGGTTGGGTCCTGATCCCGCTCATTCTGGCCATCGCCGGCATCACGGCCGCCAGCTTCTACCTGAACGCCGTCTTTGCCTTCGCCATCTCCCGACACGGCGGCAAGGAGATCCGTCCGGCCTTCGCCGAAGCCCGCGTCCACCTCAAGGTGGTCCTGGCCTGGGGCCTGGGCATCGGGCTGATGCTTGGCTTCGCCACCATGATCACCTCTCGATGGGGCCGTTGGCCCTTCACCATCGCCATGAGCATTGTCATCGCCATCATGATGATCTGTTACCTGGCCGTGCCGGCTCGACTCATCGGGATCTCGCCCCAGGCCAACCTGTCGAGGAGGGACAAACTGACCGCCACGGCCATCGGCGGCGCGCTGGGAGCGGTGGTCTGCTCACCGCCCTACCTGCTGGGCCGTCTCGGCATCCTGTTGCTGGGGTCCTTTTTCGTGCCCGGACTCATCCTGCTGATCATCGGGCTCACGCTGCAGGCCGGGGCGACCAGCGCCGTGAAGTCCATCAAGATGAGCGCCAAGCTGGTCTCGGGTTCCGACACCGCGTCGGCCGTCCGGCCCGCCGACGCCGCACCGTAGAAGACTCAGGCGGACGAGCCGCTGGTCCTTGGTCCGCTCGATGCGCCACCGGGCGCTCGATAGCGCACCTTGAACAAACCGTAGGCGAATGGCCCGGCCAAGAGGGGCAGCCAGTAGGACGCCAGCCGGTAGATCAACGTGGCCAGCAACGCCTGTCCGGTGCCCATGCCGGCCAGGACGAGCATGCCGGTCAGGCTGGCTTCGACCACACCCAGCCCACCCGGGGTGATCGGGAACATGCCGATGACACCGGCCACCGCGAAGGCGAGCAGGAGGAGTGAGGGCTCGGGCCGGGCACCGGTGGCCCGCACCGCAGCCAGGAGGGTGAAGAAGTCAAAGGCCAGTCGGGCGGCCGACAGGCCCACGGCCTCCTTCCACTTCTCTCCGAGGACCGATCGGATCTCATCGCGCTCGGTCACCAGGCGCTGATCGAGTCCGCTGATCTTGGGCTTCTTCCGCCGGATCCGGTTCACGACGCGTTGGGCCACCCTCCCCACCCACGCCAACGGCTGGTCGGCCACCAACATGACGGCGCCGAAGCCGGCGAACAGCACAAAGGCCACGGTCCCGATGACGGCCGCCTGGAACAGACCCCGATTCACCGGTGCCCCGAACAACACCGCGGGGAGGGCGAAGACCGGGAGCGCCAGCAGTCCGGCCACACCCAGCAACGAGAAGGCAGTGAGGCCTCCGACCGTCTGGTCGATGTCCATGCCGGATTGGGTCAACATGCGGAACTGCACGGCGGCGCCGGCCGCCGCTCCGCCGGGAACGATCAAGGTGATGGCGTTGCCCGAGACCTGGCCGGTGATCACGGCGAACCATGCCTTGGTGCGCAGGGCAATCCGCTGCAGTGCCCAGGTGCAGACGAAGTGGGCGATCTGGGCGCACAGCGCGAGAGCGAGCCAGACCGGATTCAGCGTCGAGATCTTGGGCCATGACGACAGGACACTGGCGATGCTCGGGTAGACCAGGTAGAGGGCGATCCCGGCGATGAGCACCGGGACAGCCCGCTTGAGGACGACCTTCCAGGAGAGTTGGCTCTCCTCCCGATCCCCGATCTGGCCGTTGAGGCCGCGCCGCTCCCCCGGATCGGCCGGCGCGGCTTCCGTCATACAGGCGGCTCCTTCCCGCTGCACGTCTCAGCGAGGCTCGAAACCGCCACGATAGGTGACTAGCCCAGCAGCTTGGCCTTCTCGGCGGCGAACTCGGCTTCCGTGATGGTGCCCTTGTCCTTGAGGTCGGCCAGCTTGCTCAACTGATCGGCGGTCGAGCTCCCACCGGCGGCCTGCTGCACGTAGCTGTCGAAGGCCTTCTGCTGCTGCTGGGCCTGGGCGGCTGCCCGTTCGTGCATCTTGCCGCCCCGGGCAATCAGGTAGACGAAGACTCCGAGGTACGGCACGACGATAACGAAGATGACCCACAGCGCCTTGGCCAGACCACCCATGTCATTGCTGCGGAAGATGTCGACGAAGACGATGAAGAGCAGGTAGATCCAGATGATGAAGAAGAAGATCTCCAGCATGGTCCAGAAGATGCTCAACAGCGGGTAGGTGTAGGCAAGCACGTGTTCATTCCCCTCTAGGTATTCACGGTGTCCATCGATGGCCCGTGGGAAGTACCCGACGTAGCGCCACGGTCGGGCACATTACACGGCGACACACCTGTGTGCGCTGCTTGTTCTCAGAGCAACGCGGTTCTCAGATCGTTCTCAGAGAAACGTGGTTGTCAGAGCACCGTGTTTGTTCAGAGCATGTTCAAAGCAGCGTGAGGCCGCCGTCGACGGTGAGCACCTGCCCGGTGATGTAGCTGGCCTCCTCCGAGAGCAGGAAGACCGCAGTCGAGGCCACCTCCCATGCCGTGCCCTCCCGTCCGAGTGGCACCGGGGTGCGCGTGCGCGACGGACGGCCGGCCGAAGCGGCTCGGCCCAGCGGCGTATCGATGAGGCCGGGGGCCAGCACATTGGACCGGATGCCGCGGCGGGCGCCTTCCAGGGCGACGTGCCGGTTCAGCCCGATAAGTCCCGCCTTGCTGGCGTCATAGGCGGGGATGCGACTTCCCGGCTGCAGCCCGGCCACCGAACCGATGAAGACGATCGATCCCGCGTCGGGCAGGATCACGAAGGCTCGGCGCACCAGCATGAAATGGGCCCGCAGGTTCAGCGCGAAGGTACGGTCCCAATCCTCGAGGGATGTCCCGGTCACACCCATGCCGAACCCCGTTCCGACGTTGAGCACGATGCCGTCGGGCGACATGCCGCGCTCCTCGGCCACGGCGATCTGGCAGCCCTCTTCGGTGGTGACGTCGCACACCACCACCGCCGCTCGCCCGCCCTCTTCGGTGATCTGGCGCCAGGTGCCCTCCGCCGCCTCCTCGTCGCGGTCCACGCAGATGACCGACGCCCCCTCGCGGGCCGCCCGCACGGCGATGGCCCGTCCGTTGCCGACCGGTGCATCGGGGTCCCGCGACGGCTGGGTGCCGGCGCCGACCACGGTGATGCACCGCCCGGCCAACGTGGCACTCACCCGGCGGGTCCCCCGGCCACGTCGTCGGCCCGCGCCTGGGCCGAGGCCTCGAGCGGCACCCGCAACGAGCGCAACACCGTTGACAGCATGAGGTAGTGGCCGATGAGCATGAGGAGCTCGATCAGATCGCCCGAGTCCAGGCGGTCGGCCAGGGCCGACCAGGTGGCGTCGCTCACCGCGCCGTCGTCGGCCGTCTCGTCGACGGCGGCCAGCGCGGCCCGGTCGAACGGATCCCACTCCACCATGGACAGGCTGCCGCCCAGCGCCTCCAGTTCGGCCGGGGTGATCCCCTGCGCCGCGCCGAGGTCGAGGTGGTGGGCCCATTCGTAGCGTCCGTTGAACCGGGCGGCCGTGCGCAAGATCACGAGCTCGCGCAGGCGGCCGGGAAGGTGACCGTCGAGCAAGGCGCCGCCGAAGCCCAGCCAACGCCGGAACAGGTCAGGCTGATGAGCCAGCGTGGTGAAGATGTGCATCGGCTCCTCGTTGCCCCCCGGCGACGCCGACAGCAACCGGGACAGCCGCTCGTCCCACTGCGACGCTGGGAGCGGGGCGATCCGTGCGGGCTCGGGCTCGTCGCTCATTGACGCATCGTAGGCACGTCGACCGTCAGCGGCGAGGACGGAATCCGATCGGCGGGCTCGGCAGCTGGTGGATCGCCGCATCGGGTCGGCAGACCTCGTCGATCAACCCGTAGGCCTGAGCCTCGTCGACGCCCATGAACCTGCCGGCGGCCAGGTCTTCGGCCACCTCGGGCTCGGGCCGGCCCACGGCCGCGGCCAGGCGAGCGCAGAAGCGCCGGCGCTCGTCCGCCCGGAGCTCCACCCATTGCGACACCTCGCGAGCCGGCGCTTCCAACTGGGTGGCGGGTTCGCGCAAGGAGAAGCGGGTGCTCGGCATGGCCGCCCGGTGCTGGCAGACGGCGAGGGGGCCCAACGCCGGGCCGCCTACCTGGCCCATGCACAGGGCGCGTACCGGGACACCGGACAGTTCGATCACGTCCATGAGCGTGAGGGCCACGGCCAAGGTCCCGTCCCCGCAGTCGATGCGGAGTGAGATGGCCTCGTCACCCTCGGCGTCGAGCGTCATCAGCTCGGCCGCCACCCGGGTCGCCGTCAGGTCGTCGAGCGGGCCGCGCAGGAGCACGACCCGCTGCTCGTAGAGGCGCCGGGCCAACGTGTCGCTCCAGTCGCCGTCACGGCCGATGTCACGGCCCATCTCACGATCTGTCATGGTCGATCCTCCATTCCAGCCTGGCCCCGAGGGCCGACGTGTAGCGCTCCACCGTGGAGAGGCGAACGTCGAGGTCGCCCGCCTCGAATCGAGCCACCGCCGACTGGGAAGTTCCCATGCGGGCCGCCACCTCCACCTGGGATACCCCCAACTGGTGGCGCAGCGCGGTCAGTTGCCCGCTGAGCGCCTGCCGGCGCTCGGCCATCTGGCGGAAGCCGGGGAAGACGGGAAGGTGACGGCGCTCGTTCACGGTGCTCCCATTATCTCATATTTGAGATAATGTCGGGGCCATACCAACCGCCACGAGCAATCGCCACGAGGAGAGACCCATGCCCACCGCCCCACCGCAAGCCCGACCGAGCGCCCCACCCGCCGACGCCAAGACCGACGCAGCGCGGCAGATCCTGGTCCCCACCGTCATCGAGGAGGGCAGCCGGGGAGACCGAGCCTTCGACATCTACTCCCAGTTGCTGCGGGAACGGATCGTCTTCCTGGGCCAGGAGGTCGACGACCAGGTGGCCAACCTGATCATCTCCCAGATGCTGTTCCTCGAGGCCGCCGACAACGAGAAGGACATCCACCTCTACATCAACTCGCCCGGAGGGATGGCCTACGCCGGCATGGCCATCTACGACGTGATGCAGCACGTCGCCCCCGACGTCTCCACCATCTGCGTGGGCATGGGGATGTCGGCCGCCGCCATGATCCTCTGCGGCGGGACGCCGGGCAAGCGCTTCGCCCTCCCCAACTCGCGCATCATGATCCACCAGGGTTCGGCCGGTACCCGGGGGGCGCCGTCGGACATGGAGATCCAGCTGCGCGAGGTCCTGGCCCTGACCCACCGCATGGCCGAGATCATCGCCCACCACTCGGGACGACCGGTCGAGCAGGTCGCCCTCGATATCGACCGCGATCACTACCTGACCTCCGAGGAGGCTCAGGCCTACGGCCTCATCGACGACATCATCCTGCCCCGGCGCGGCCTGTCGGCGCCGAAGCTCGAGGTGGCCACCGGGTGAATTCCGGGCGGGCACCGGTCGGAACCCCGGCCGGCGCCACCGACGCCCGACGGTGCCTCCTCGCACGGCCGGGTTGGCGGCGCGTAAGGTAGGTGACACGAGTGTCAGGAAACGCTCGGCACGAGGGAGGACGGACGATGCAGGCTGAAGATCTGATTCTGGTCAGCGTGGACGACCACGTCATCGAACCCCGGGGCATGTTCGACGGTCTCCTCCCTGCCAAGTACCAGGATCTGGCCCCCCAGCTCATCCGCCGTCCCGACGGGACCGACTACTGGCACTACCACGGGCAAGAGATCCCCAATGTGGGCCTCAACGCGGTCGTCGGGCGCCCGCCCGAGGAGTACGGCATCGAGCCGACCTCGCTCGATGACATGCGGCCGGGCTGTTACGACATCCATGAGCGGGTCCGCGACATGTCGGCCAACGGCGTCCTCGGATCCATGTGCTTCCCCTCGTTCCCGCAATTCTGCGGCCAACTCTTCGCCCGGGCCGAGGACAAGGACGAAGCGCTGGCCATGATCCAGGCCTACAACAACTGGCACATCGAGCAGTGGTGCGGGGCCGAGCCGGGACGGTTCATCCCCCTTTCGATTCCCATCATCTGGGACCCCGAGTTGATGGCCACCGAGGTGCGGCGGGTGGCCAAGATGGGGTGTCACGCCGTCACCTTCTCGGAGAACCCCGAGAAGCTCGGGTGGCCCTCCCTGCACAACAGCCATTGGGACCCGTTCTGGCAGGCCTGCTCGGACGAAGGCACGATCATCTGCATGCACCTCGGTTCCTCGTCGGAGCTCCTCATCACCTCGGTCGAGGCGCCCATCGACGTCATGATCAGCCTGCAGCCCATCAACATGGTGCAGGCGGCGGCCGACCTGCTGTGGTCGCCCATCCTGCGCAAGTACAAGGACCTCCGCTTCGCCCTCTCCGAGGGCGGGATCGGCTGGATCCCCTACGCCCTGGAGCGCATCGACTACGTCTACGAGCACCACCGCAAGTGGACGGGCCAGGACTTCGGCGACATGCTGCCCAGCCAGGTCTTCAAGGAGCGCATCATCACGTGCTTCATCGACGACGCCTTCGGCATTGACAGCCGCCGCTATCTCAACCTCGACAACATCACCTGGGAGTGCGACTACCCGCACTCGGACTCCACCTGGCCGCAGTCCCCCGAGGCGGCCATGAAGTACCTGGCCGACGTGCCCGACGACGAGATCAACAAGATCACGCACCTCAACGCCATGAAGCACTTCCAGTTCGACCCCTTCAGTGTCCGGCCCCGGGAGAAGTGCACGGTGGCCGCGCTGCGGGCCGAGACCGCGGACGTCGACACCGCGCAGAAGTCGCAGCTCCGCGGTGGGTCCCAGCGCAAGCCGGGTGAGATCGTCAACATGGGGACCATGTCCCAGATGCTCGACCGCGACTAAGTCCGGTCCGCCCGATGTCTATCGATTACGTCTCCGGTGACGACCACATCGTCACCATCACCATCAACCGTCCCGAGGCTCGCAACTCCATGGACATGGAGCATTTCTTCCAGCTCCGTCGCGCCTGGGATCGCTTCGCCGAGGACGACAATTCCTTCGTCGCCGTGATCACCGGCGTGGGTGAGGATTTCTGTGTCGGGGCTGACCTCAAGACGTACATCCCCCAGATCACCAAGCTCCAGAAGCAGATGCAGTCCGGTGACGTCTCCGAGATCGGCGGGTACCGGTTGGACGACGGGGTCAAGGCCGTGCTGCGCGGGACGAAGCTGTACAAGCCGATCGTCGCCGCCATCAACGGGAACTGCGTGGCCGGCGGCATGGAGATGCTCGGCGGCTGCGACCTGCGGGTGGCCAGTGACACCGCCTGCTTCGGCGTCATGGAACCCAAGCGCGGCCTCTTCGCTGGCGGCGGGACAACCGTCCGGCTCCCCCGGCAGATCCCCTACCCGGCCGCCATGGAGCTGCTCCTGTGCGCCGACCGGATTCCAGCCTCGCGTGCCTATGAGATGGGCCTGCTCAACGAGGTGTGCCGTCCGGCCGACCTGATGGAACGGGCCTACGACTACGCCCGCCGGATCACGGCCAACGGACCCTTTGCCGTGCGCAAGACCAAGGAGTCCGTGTTGCGCGGGTTGGCCACCGACATGGGCCAGGCCTACAAGATCGAGTCGGAACTGTCCGGCCAGGTCTTCTCGAGCGAAGACGCCACCGAAGGTCCCAAGGCGTTCGCCGAGAAGCGGGCGCCCGTCTGGAAAAACCGCTAGGAGCGGCTCGTCAGCCGAGGGCGCTCGGCTTCGGGACTCGACGGAGGGCCAGGAGTGAGGGGAACCCGACCGTGAGCGTCTGTGTCCTCCAGCCGCGGGTCGCGAGCCCGCGACGCCGGGCCATCGGGCCGGCGAACGCCGCTTCGGCCATGTGAATGGCGGCGGTGCCGACCAGCATGTACCGGCACACCACTTGCGAGGGCAAGGGCACCGGACTGGCCCCGCTGGCCACGGTATGCGCCCCTTCATGGGAGGCGAGGATGACCAGGGCGACGATCCCCCCATCGAGCAGGGCGAACCAGGCCCACGACGGACGAACGACACCAGAGCGTGTGGGTGTAGCCATTCTCCTGTTCTACCGATCGGGTCGGCCGGGCGGCCAATCCGACGAGATGGCGTCGCGATCGGCGCTATTGCTTAGACCCCTGCCCCAGGACCTTGAGGAACCAGGCGCCCGTGCGACCCGGCTTGCCGACCTGGTGATGGTCGGAGCCGTGACCGGATCGACCGAAGCTCACGGCCCCGTCGAACCCGACCGCCGTATTGGGCGTTTCGTGTTTGGGCACCTTGGCCATCCGACGCTTTTCCTTGCGAGCCTTCCCCCGAGATCCCATCGCACCATCATGGTCGATGGAAGGTGCCGATGGGGCAGGCCCGCCGCCCTACCGTCCCAGGATCACGTTCGCCGACGGCGCCGTGCCCCCACGGGTCACCGACGCGGCCAGCTGCCCGCAGGCCGCGTCGATCTCGGCCCCGCGGGTCATCCGTATGGTGGCGTTGACACCCAAGTTCTCGAGCTGGTCACGGAATCGCCGCACCCCCCCGCTCGAGGTGCCCACGACGGCGTAGCCGGGGGTGGGGTTCAGCGGGATCAAGTTGACGTGAGCCCCGAGCGGTCGGGCGAACAGGGAGAGCTCGAGGGCGTCGCTCTCCTGGTCGTTGACGTCGTGGATCATGGCCCATTCGATGGAGAGCCGCCGGCCGGTCGCCTTCACGTACTCGGCACAGGCGGCGGCCAGATCGGCCAGCGGGTAGCGCTTGTTGATCGGTACCAGGGCGTCCCGCTTCTCGTCGTTGGCCGCGTGCAACGAGACGGCCAGGTTCACGGGCAGCCGCTCCCCCGCCAGGCGCCGGATCCCCGGCACCACTCCCACCGTCGACAGCGTCAGGTGGCGAGCGGACAG
>DASZJQ010000004.1:0-7955 GCA_035947875.1 Acidimicrobiales bacterium | reverse complement strand
GGGGGGATGGAGGGTCGCGGACAATCACCTGATCAAATCGCACTCTCGACGCCTGGGACGATGGGTGGACGGCCGGGCCGTAGGGTCGCTGCATGGTCATTTCCTACGTTCTGCGCTTGAGGCCCGAGCTGGCTCACGACGGGAACATCGGCGGAGAAGTGGAGGCGGTGGGCACGGGGAAGCGAACCGGCTTCGCCTCAATGGCGCAGCTGGAGGAAATCCTGATAAAGACCCTGCCCGACGAGGTGGCGAAGGCCGAAATGACCGATCAGCGACGCTCCTCGACGACCTCGAACTGGAGCCCGAAGGAGTCGACGGACACTGGGACCAGCGTCGGCGTCCAACCGTCGCTCCGCGTGCGATGACCATCTCTTCCTGGGATGTCAGGTAGGGGAGCCCGGCACAGCAAGCCGCCGCGCCAGGGTCCGGCGCTGTTGGTCAAAACGGGCGATCTGGAGGTCCCGGGCCGCCTCGGTCAGCGCCCCGAGTTCCTCGTAACGAGCGTCGACGTCCCGGAAAGCATCGGCCAGGGCCGATGTGTGGTGCTCCACGAAGACGGCGTGGGGAAACAGCTGACGAGCGATGGGCCATCCGGAAACGATCAACGGGCGGCGGGCGTAGACCGCCTCATAGGCGGCCCGCATCACCGAACCGGGCTCTGTGGTCAGACACACGACCACATCGGAGTCGGCCACCGCAGCCTGGTAGTCGGTCGCGTCGAGAAAGCCGACGAAGCGGACATTCGGCGGGGCACCCGCCCGAACGTAATCGGGGCATCGGGACTGGTCACCGGTGATGGAGACGTCACAGGTAGGAACCTGGGCGGCCCCGGCCACGACGAACGACACAGGTTCGTCGGGCGCGAACCGGCCAACGAACAAGACCCTCAAACGGCCGCGTCGCCGCGGAGCGGTCGGCGCCATTGGGCCCGGGGCCTCGTGCACGACTTCGGCCTCACCGCCCCACGAGCGAATGACCTCGCCCCACTTGGGCGACGCGACCAGGGAGAAGGCGGCGCGCCGTACGAGCCATCGATGGAGTCCTTGGAGGCGGGCCGCCACGCGGTCACCCTGAGCTCCGAATCCACCGGGATGACTGTCGAGCACAATGGTGGCCCCGACGGTCCTGGCCCAGGCGTAGGTGATCAGCCCGGCGAAGATCGGGGGATTGGTGACTACGACGACTCGAGGGCGATGACGCCGCACGTAGCGTCCGGTCTCGATCGCGCACCGGAGGTAGCGGAGCGGGACCCGCGGTCGGCGCGAGCTGCTGGGGGGGTACAGGCACAGCACGTCGGCACCCACGGAGCCGGCCAGCTCGGCCGGACGACCCCCGATCGCGCCCCAGGCCACGAAGGCGACGCGGCCACGCTCGACGGACTCCCGGGTGTCTCCGTTGTCGTCGCCACCCGACGACGGGCCAATTTTCTCGAAGCTCTGGTCCATGCGGTCCTTTCGGATCCCCGTGCCCTTGAGCTGATCATTGTGGTCGATGGGGTGGACGACCCGGAATCGCCGGAGGTCCTGCACCAGCTGTCCCGCACCCATCGTCGTCTCCGTCATGCCCAGACCGACCGTCTGGGGCAGATGGGTGCTCTTGACCACGGTGTTCTGATGGCTCGGGGCGACGTTGTCCTGTTCCTCGACGACGACGTGCTCCCCGTGAGTCCGTTGGCGACCGGACACGCACGTCGTCACGCCCAACGAGATGATCTCGTCGTCGTCGGAACCATGCCGGTCCAGGCGATCGAAGGTCGTCGGTTGGACGCGGCCAGTCGGATCTATGCCCGGGCGTACCAGGCACATTGCTCGGCCCTGATCCGGGGCGACGGTCCGGTTCTCGATTCCCTATGGTTTGGCAACGTCTCGGTGCGGCGGGATCATTGCCTCCGGGTTGGCCTCAGGTCCAAGGCCTTCACCAGCAGTTATCATGCCGATCGCGAATTTGGGTACCGGTTGGCGGAAGCCGGTCTTACCGGGGTGTTCGATGCGTCGTTGCGGGCGGTGCACCTCCATTCCCGTTCTGACGAAGCCTTCCTGCGCGACGCCAGCCACCGGGGTTCCGGGCTTCGCTTGTTGCACGAGGTCCATGCGGATCGACTCGGGCCCTTTTCACCGGACCTCGTGTTGGACACGCGTTGTCGTGCTTTCAACGCGGTGTTGCGGGGGAGTCTCTGGACGGGTGGTTCCGGGAGCGCCGTCGCAAAGGCTCTCATGGAACTGGGAAGTGTGGCCGGTCGGGTGCACCTTCGGGCGGTCGAAACTCTCCTGGCGCAGATGGCGCAGCACATCATGCAATGGCATGGCGCCGTCGGCGCAGCAGGCGATTGACCGTCGACGGAGGGTCCTGGTGCAGGACAACCTGAGGAGCGATCTTCGAGACGACACACTGGGAGGCGGCCACCGCCGTGATGGCGGGACTGAGGTGCTCCGCGTCACAGGCCACGGCAATGCCCCGATCGGCGAGATGCCGGGCGATCTGCACCTGGTGGTCGTCGACATGTTCACCGCGGACCCGGCGCCGGGGCACGAGGAGGGGTGCGTGGCCGGACCTCATGGCGGTCAACGCTGAACCCACCCCGGCGTGGGCGACCACGAGGTCGGCTTTGCGCATGGCCGAGAGCAAGTCGGCGGCCGGAAGGAACTTGACCGCCTCGATCCCGAGACCCGAAGTGTCGGTGTGTCCGGTCTGCCAGAGGATGTCAGCCCCGTGCGGGAGCACTCGGAGCAGGCCTTCGACGAGCGTGGGGAAGGCGTAGTTGTTCGATCCGAGCGTGACCACCACCCGATGGATCTCGCTGCTACCGCCGTGTGCACCGGCCTCAGGCGTCGCCGGACCATACGCATCGAAGACTGATCCGCCGTAACTCCAGGTGCGTCGATCTGACCAACCCGTGTGTTGGCTGTAGCGATGCACCCCGGGGACCCACTCGAGCAAGCGGGCCGAGAGCGATGGTCCGGTGACGCGAGCTGCGCTTTCTATGTAGTGGCAGGGGAGGCCTTGCGCCCGGGCCAGGGCGAAGAACGGAACCGACATGACGGATCCGGTGCTGATTACCTTCGCCCACTCGCCGCGTCTCAGGATTTCCCGCGCGTCGCGTGCGTTGCGCAGTGCCGCGACGGCATCTCGTGGATTTGCCTGATCGATGTACATGCAATCCTCACCGGCGAGGAGCGATCGACTGTGCGGAGAATCCCAGGTGACCCAGGCTCGTGACTGCCTCGAGCTGGCCAAACGTGATTGGAGTGACCACAGCTCCTCGAGGTGCCCGCCAGAATTGGCCACCATCAGAGTCCGCATTCATCAAAAATGCACCGCGGTCATCCCAACGTTGTCCCCCGTCCCAGGAGCACGGGCGAAATCGTCCCAGCCGGGTGGGCTGTTGGGACGAGAGAGCGGGGGATCGCCCGCCCGACCTCGTTTCGGCCGGCCAGGTGGGACGCGCTCGATCGTGGGCCCTACCAGCGTTGATGCCGTCGAAACCCGATTTTCGGAGGCGGTTTCGCCGGGACATTGACCGCGGGGAGGAAAGTCCAGCCAAACGGGTGTAGAGTGGAGGTCCTACTGGGTGATGTATTGGCGGTCGCCCAAACACAAGCATCAGAGAAAAAAACCGCTCAGCTTCTCTTAGATCATCGCGGTCCGAAATCTGGCCCACGCGTGTTGCAAGACGCGCATGAGTCGGAAAGACGGCCGCTGGACAAGTGTGGGACAGCGTCCCTCAGCGGAGAGTGTTGGTGGACCAGGTGCGACGGATGCAACATTCAGCAAGTAATGGCGGATTGACTGAGATGGAAACGTGGGTGGGCACGTGGTACTAACGATCGACCATTGGGACGCGCTTCACCGCGATTCACCGGTGACAGCGCCCGGCACGAGCCGGACGGCACCGACAGCGCTCTCGAGCGGCCTCGTTGCTCGCGACCGAGAGCTCTCTGACCTGGACCGGATGTTGTCACTGGCTCGGCACCGCCGCGCCACGGCGGTCGTGTTGCGGGGCGAGGCGGGCACCGGGAAGAGCGCGCTCCTCGAGGCTGCCGTCGCCCGGGCTCACGATTTCCGGGTCATCCAGCTACGGGGCGTCAGGGGGCAAGAAGGCGAGGTGCTGGCGCACTGGCCGCGGCCCATCGTCGAATTGTTGAGCCGGCACCGCACCGATGGTCCGGACCGGGATCAAACCATCCGTTCGGCCAACAGCGACGCGCTGGCGGAGCTGACCAATGAATGCGCTGAGGCCCTGCGGTCGATGATCGGGGATACGGTGCAACCGGTCCTCATCGCCATGGACGACTGTCACTTGCTGCCCTCGTGGTTGCCCGCCGCTCTGGCTCGGGCGCTGACGACGAGGCTCTCGTCGGCGCCGACCGCTCTGGTGATGGCTTGGACCGATGCGCCCCACGCGGAGTCCATCGATCTCTGGGACGCCGACGTGACCGAGCACACTGTCGAGGGTCTTCCGACGATTGCCCTGTGTTCGCGCCTCCTGGAACAGCATGGGTATCGCGACATCGCACCGTCGGTGCTCGAGTGGCTGTTCGCCCAAACCCACGGCAATCCCATGTGTCTGGTGGATGGCTACAGCCGTCTCACCATCGCCCAGCGTGCCGATTGGCAGGCCCTCCCGCCAGTGGTCCCGATGGGGTCTGACATCGTGAATGCCTATGGCTCGGTGTTGACCACCTTGCCCGAACCGACGCGCTCGGCGCTCGGTGTCGTGGCCGCCGGCCGAGTGAAGAGTTCGGAATACCCCCCGATGTTCTCCGAACTCCATCTGGACCCCGATGCCCTCAAGCAGGCGCGGGACTTGGGCATCGTCGTCCAACGGGGCGACCGGGTCAACTTCGTCCACCCTCTGGTGGCCGCGGCTGCGTACCACCTGATGCCCGAAGAGTTGCGCCTGGCGGCCCATGGGGTCCTCGCCCTCACATTGTCCGGGCATGGGAACGTCGAGCGCGGGGCCTACCACGCCGGACTGGCGTCGCAGAAGCCAGATCACGAAGTGGCGGCGCACCACCAACAGGCAGCCCGGCACTCACTTGACCGCGGATCCCCCAGGGACGCAGCCCGACACGAAGAGGCGGCGGCCGCATTTGCGCATAGTCCGGACGGCCAGGCGCAGAGCCTGGCTCGCGCCTCGGGACTGTGGATGATGGCCTCCGAGCAGGTGCGGGCCGCCCAGTGCGCCGCCCAGGCGGTTGACCTGGCGGTGGCGAAACCGGTCAGGGCCAAGGCTCTGTACCAACAAGCCCGAGTCCGGTTCCAGAATTCGGTCGGGGAAGAGGTCATCGGTCTTCTCCAAGACACCATTGCGACGTGCGGGCCCGAGGACCCGGAATTGGCGGTGCTGGCGCACTTGGACTCGGCTGCCTGCCTCGTCCTCGGCGGTCACTATGACGACGCCGTGCAACAAGCGACCAGCGCCTTCTCGATATCGGCGTCGCTCAACAGCCAGCTTGGGGCGCTGGCTCGTGCCATGCACGGGATCGTCCGGTTGCTGGCCGGTACCCCGCTCGACCCGGTCAGCGACATTGCCAACCCGATGTCGCAGCTCATGCGCAAAGCCCAGCGGTTCCCTTCGTCCCCCCAGGTGGCTTTCACCGTCGGGCTGGGAGCCCTCCTCGCCGGTCCGCCCGAAATGGCCGACCTGTGGGCGCAGTGGATTGAGGAATGCTCCTCCTCGGCGGGTGACCAGCCGTTGGGGTCGGTGGCCCCGTTGGTGCACGCTCTGGTCGGGGTTTCCACGTGCCGCGGGGCCGACGTCGATCGGTTGGCGAACGACGCCGCCCGCTTGGCGGATGGGGCGGGCCTCGCCCTCTTGGCTTCGCGGGCCCGGTCGGTGAGTGGCTACCTCGGAGCGGCTCGCAATGACGCCAACGGAGCGCTGCAAGCCTCGGCGCTCGTTCTGGGCGCCGCTGATGACGTCGGCCCGTTGCCCAGGGTGCAGGCGCAGGTCAATCTGGCCATTCTCGAGCAGCAGGCGCAGCGGCCTTCGGTGGCCCGCACCTGGATCAAAGGGGTCATGGAGTTCACCCGTCCCGCCGGGGCGGTCGGACTCGATTTCTCCGTCTTCAACGCGCCGCTGTTGGGTGTGATGTGCCTCCTGGGCCGGTCACCGGCCGATGCCCAGATGTTGCTGGACGCGGTCGAGCCTTCACTCGTGGAGGTCACTCGCTACAGCCCTGTCCTCCGACTCCTCCGGGGCATCTGCGAACCGGATCTCGACCTCGCCCTGGCGCACTTTCAAAATGCCCAGTCCGAGGGCGGGGCCTCGCCAATGCTGTTGGCCCAAATAGACCTCTGCGCCGGGGTGCGTCTGGCCGCGGCGTCTCGCCTTGCCGATGCTCGGCTGCGGCTCAATCGCTCTCGGCACGCCTTCGAGCAACTCGGGGCGTACGGGTTTGCCGTGCTGGCGGACCAGGAGCTTGCGATCGAGGCTCCGGCGGCTGGACCCGTCCTCGAGACCGTGGACATACCGGCGCCGCGGGCCATGGCGACGATTGCTCCCAGCGGTCCGCCTGCCGCGGCGAGGCCTGAAGCCGAGCATGAGTGGGACATCCGATTGCTGGGTGAATTCACGGTCAGCCGAAGGAATGGCGAAGTGGCCATTCCCCAGAGCCTGGCGGCACAAGCGCTCAAGATCGTGACGCTGCACAAGAAGATTCATGTCGACGAACTGGTGGAGATGCTGTGGCCCGAGGCCGCTCAGGGGGTGGGCAGTCGACGCCTGCGCAACGTCCTGTGGAGGATCCGAGGCGCATGTGGGGACCTGCTCCAGCGCGAAGGCAATCTGATCTGCCTGGCGAAAGACGCCAGCACCGACATCGACCGCTTTGAGGAGACCGCAACGCAGGCTCTGACCTGTGACGGTACGACGGAGGATGTGGCGCGACTGGCCGAGGAGGCCGTCTCCATCTACCGGGGGGAGTTGTTGCCCGGCGATCGATACGCCGACTGGGCCGCGGCCTACCGCGAAGCGCTGTTGCGTCGCCACGCCAGCATGCTCGAGCTCCTCGTGACCTCATCGCTGGCCGAGAGGCGATTCGACCAGTCGCTGTCCTATCTGGAGCGCCTGATCGAGACGGACCCCTTCGAGGAGCACTACTACCTTCAGGTGGCTGAGATTCACGTCGAAGCCGGTCAGTTCCACCGGGCCCGCAATGCGCTGGAGCGGGCAAGTCGGATGCTGGTGGACCTGGGCGTGCCCCCATCTCCGACGCTCCTGCGAGCCAAGCAGTCGCTTCCACAGGACTAGCGGCGCGTGCCATCGGCCTGCCACGGTCAGGCCATCAGCATGAGCGCAAGGAAATGATGGTGGACGAAACAGAGCTCTCAGACATCCTGAGCGAATTTGCTCGGACCATGCTGAGAGATTCCAAGATGCAGGGGATCCTGGATCAGTTCGTGCGACGCGTGGCCGACTTCCTGCCGATCACGTCAGCCGGCGTCTCGCTGTCATGGACCGACGGTGATCCCGAGCTGATGGCGGCCTCGAGCCCGTCGGCGCTGGAATTCGAGCTCCTGCAGAGTGTCCTGGGCGAAGGCCCGCGTTTCCTCTCCGGCCGGACCGGTGACGTGGTGGCGATACCGGATTTCAAATCGGATCGGCAATTTTCCGGCTTTCATCGTCGGGCAGTGACGGAGAACTTGGCGGCGGTGTTCAGCTTCCCGCTACGCAATGGGCGTGATCTCGTGGGTGCCCTCAACCTGTACCGGGACACCCCAGGGGCTTTGGATGCCGATGCCATGAGGGCGGCCCAGACGCTGGCCGACGTGGCCGCGGCCTATGTGACCAACGCCCGGTCTCGAGTCGACCTGCAAGCGGCCTCGGCCCGGGCACGGCAACGCTCGCTGCACGATCCCTTGACCGGGTTGCCCAACCGGGTGCTCCTGCTCGAGCGACTCGAACATGCGTTTCTGCGCGGTCGACGTTCCCGCAGCCTCACGGCAGTCCTCTT
>DASZJQ010000003.1:0-2263 GCA_035947875.1 Acidimicrobiales bacterium | reverse complement strand
ATCGCCCACAAGGAGTCCGGCGCCGTCCTCTGACCAAGGGCGGGGTGGTTCGTACCGACGCAAGAAGGCTGACCTGATCATCTGTGGTACAGCTGCGATCTCGGCGGGTTTCCGGATCGTCAAGGGGTTTCGTCACGAGCGCGGCTAAGGCCCGAAAGGACCACTTGTCACCACGGCCCCATCGTGACTGCTACGACGTTGTCAGTCGAAGATCGGCGGCCGATCCCGGCTCCGCTTGAGCTCGAAGAACCCGTCCGTGGTGGTGACCAGGGCCACGCCGTCCCAGAGCTTGCCGGCCGCCTCGCCCCTGGGGGTCGGAGTCACCACCGGGCCGAAGATGGCCATCCCGTTGATGTGGATGGCCGGAGTGCCGACTTCGAGGCCGACCGGGTCCATCCCCTCGTGGTGCGACTTGCGCACGGCCTCATCGAATTCGGTGGAGGTGCCGGCGGCGGCCAGGTCGGTGGAGAGGCCGACCTCCTCGAGGGCCTCGGTGATGATGTGGGGATCGGTGCGGCGCCGCTCCACGTGGATGCGACGGCCCAGCGCCGTGTAGAGGGGCAGGAGGATGTCGGGCCCATTCTCCCGCTCGGCCGCGATGCAGACACGCACCGGTCCCCAGGTACGCGCCAGGCCTTTGCGGTAGCTGTCGGAGAGGTCCTCGCGGTTCTCGTTGAGGATGGCCAGCGACATGACGTGCCAAGCGGTCGTCACCGCCCGGACCTGCTGGACCTCGAGCATCCAGCGGGAGGTCAGCCAGGCCCAGGGGCAGGCCGGGTCGAACCAGAAGTCGACGTGCTCGGTCAGGGGATGCCCCCATCGACCCGGAGCACGGCGCCGGTCGTGTAGCTGCTGGCGTCGGAGGCGAAATAGAGCGCGGCGCCCACGATCTCGTCGGGTTGGCCGCCCCGCTGCAGGGCATGGCTGGCCCGGGCCGCCTGCTCGAAGGCAGGGATGTCCCACGAGGCCGTCACGTCGGTCATGAAGGGCCCGGCCATGATGCAGTTCACCCGCACGGTCGGCCCGAAGGCGTGGGCGAAGCCCACGGTCAGCGCGTTCACCCCGGCCTTGGCGGCGTCGTAGGGGAGCATGAACGGTTGCGGTCGGATGGAGCCCGTGCTCGATACGTTGATGATGGATCCACCATATGGGCCTTCGGCCATCCGGGAACCCACCAGGCTGGTCAGCCGGAAGGGGCCCTTGAGGTTGAGGTCGACCACCTTGTCCCACAAGGTCTCGGTCACGGCCGGCAGATTCTCGTAGAGGAGCGACATGCCCGCGTTGTTGACCAGGACATCGACCCGTCCGAAGGCCTTGTACGATTGCTCGACTAAGCCCTCGAGCTCGTCCCAGTGCCCGACGTGGCACGACACGGCCAGGGCCCGCCGCCCCCGTGCTTCGACCTCACCGGCCACCGCCCGGCAGTTCTCCAGCTTGCGGCTGGCGATGATGACGTCGGCCCCGGCTTCGGCCAGGCCGAGCGCCATGGCCCGACCCAGCCCGCGGCTGCCCCCGGTGACCAGGGCCACCCGGCCCTCCAGTGCGCCGCCGCCGGAACGGCCGCTCACAGGGGCGTGGTCGCCGCCAGATCGGCGGCCCCCTGGGCCATGTTGAGCACGACGTCACCGAACAACTCCATCTTCTCGTTGTCGGTCTCACCCTTGACCACCCGGGCGTAGCCACCTTCGAGCACGACCGCCAGCTTGAAGCGGGCCAAGATGACGTAGTAGTCGATCTCGTCGACCGGCCGGCCGCTCTCGCGCTCGTAGTAGTCGAGGAGTTCCGATGCCGAGGGCATGCCTGCGTAGTCGACATAACTGACGGTCGAGGCGCCGGACGTGTCCTCGGGCCAGCCGTTGATGACCCAGCCGAGGTCGAGCAGCGGGTCGCCGACCGTGGCCATCTCCCAGTCCACGATGGCGGCAAGCCGGGCCGGCGCGCCGTGGCGGTACATCACATTGGCGAACTGGTAGTCGCCGTGCATGATCCCCGGCTTGTAGGTGCTGGGTTGATGCCGGCGCAGCCACTCGGCGGCGACATCGAGCCCGGGCAACGGGCGGAACTGGAAGGTGGCCAGGTGGGCCAGCCAACGGTCGACCTGGCGCTCGTGGAACCCGTCCGGCTTGCCGAAGCCCTCGAGCCCCCGGGCCTCCCAGTCCACCCGGGACAGCTTGGCGATGCCGTCGACCAACTCGAAGGCCAGGCCCCGCCGCGCCTCGAGGTCTTCGCCGAACGGCGCCGGCCAGGTGGTGCCTTCCTGGAT
>DASZJQ010000002.1:0-12551 GCA_035947875.1 Acidimicrobiales bacterium | reverse complement strand
GCCGAGGGATGAGCTCTGGTCGAGGATGGCCGGGATCTCGCCCATGTCGGCCCAGACCGTCCCGTACAGGGGGTGGTTGTGCACGGCCCACGCCACGTCGGCGCGCTGGCGGTGCAGTTCGAGGTGCAGCGGGATGCCGGGTGGCACCGGCCAGTCGCCGTCGATCACGCCACCGTCGGGGTCGATGCGCAGGACGTGGTCGGGCTCGATCTCGGCCCAGGTGAGGAGCCACGGGTTGCAGAGCAGCGTGCCGTCGCCGAGGTTGACCGTGATGTGCCCGGCCAGGTGGTCGTTGTAGCCCTCGCGCCACAGGGCGCGGGCCAAGACCACCAACTCCTGGCGGACCGAGAGCTCGGGGATCAGGTTCCGGGGGGTGGGGGTGAAGTACACGGGATCTCCTCGTCCTCGGGCAGCACAGATTCGGGTAAGGGGTGGCGGTAGAGGGCGGCCGCGTTCTCACAGCAGATGGCCCGCAGTTCGGGCCCGGGGAGATGGCCCCAATACCGCGCGATCACGTCCTGGGTGTCGGGCCAGGTGCCGTCACCGTGCGGGTAGTCGACCTCCACCATGATGTTCTCCACCCCGATGCGGTGACGGGTGTCGATGGTCGACGGGTCATCGAGCGTGCAGAACCAGAAATTGCGCGCCAGGACATCGGCCGGTCGCATGTCCCAGCCCAACCCGTAACCCGACCGGTCGACCATGTTGTCGAGACGGTCCATGAGCATGGCCACCCACCCGATGCCGCCCTCGCTCATGGCGATCTTCAGGGTTGGGTATCGGGTCGGGTAGCCCGACCACAACCACTCGGTGCACGCGGTGAGCGACTGCTGGCCGAAGAGGGTGGCTCCGAGCTGCAGGACCGGCGCGCCGGGCGGGGACGGCGAGAGCCCCGAACTCCCAACGTGCAACGACACCACGGTGTCGGTCTCGACGATGGCCGCCATAATGGGATCCCAATGCGGGCGGTCCCACAGCGAGGGCAGGCCGATCTCATGTGGCCGCTCGGGCAGGGTGATCGAGGTGAAGCCCCGGGCGGCGTTGCGCCGGATCTCGGCCACGGCCAGATCGGGGTCGGCGAGGAAGGTGATGCCGAGCGGCACAATCCGGTCCGGATAGGGCTGGTACCACGCTTCGAAAAGCCAGTCGTTCCAGGCGCGCACGCAGGCCAGCCCCAGATCGCCGTCGGCGGCGGCGAAGAAGACCCGCCCGCAGAAGCCGGTGATCTGAGACGGGAAGTTCACCGAGGCCCACACCCCGTTGATGTCCATGTCGCGCACGCGCGCCTCGATGTCGAAGCACCCGGGCCGCATCTGGTCGAAGCGGCACGGTTCCAGCCCGTAGGTCTCGGGGCGGCGGCCGGCGATGGCATTCATGCCCACCTGTGTGAAGCGCTGGTCCTCGAATTCCCAGACCTGATGGCCCTCGGGCGTTTCGACGATACGGGGGGCGCGATCGGCCAGCCGGCTCGGGATACGGCCCTCGAAGGTGTCCGGCGGCTCGACCACGTGATCATCGACCGAGATAACCGTCGCCCGCACCCGGCGGGGAGCCGGCTCGGGGAGGAAAAGGTCCTGATCAATCATGATCCCCTCGGTATAGCGCCGCTCTGGGCGCATGCGCTCGCGGTACGCTGCTTCCCGTGGGCGACGCGCCAACAGCCTTGGCTTCGGTGGAACCTGTCGCTCCGCCTTCCCCGGTCCTGACCAGCCTCCTGCGGGCCCTCCGGCCGCGACAGTGGAGCAAGAACCTGCTGGTCTTCGTGGCCCCCGCCGCGGCCGGGGCCTTCCACCACCGGGGCACCATCCTCGACTCGTTGGGCGCCTTCGGCATCTTCTGCGCCGCCGCGTCGTCGACCTACCTGCTCAACGATTCGATGGATGCCGATTCGGATCGCCTCCATCCGGTCAAGCAGAACCGCCCCATTGCCTCGGGGGACCTGGCCATCCCGGTCGCCGTTTCGGCCGGGGTGATCTTGGGCGTGGGTTCGGTCGTGGCGGCGTGGGCGCTGGCCGGCTGGAAGCTCGCCCTGATCGTGGCCCTCTACGCCGTGATCACCGCGGCCTACAGCCTCTACTTCAAGAGGGTGCCGGTGGTGGAGCTCGCCTTTCTGGCTTCGGGCTTCGTCCTGCGGGCCCTGGCCGGTGGCATCGCCACCCACGTGCCCATCTCCACGTGGTTTCTCGCCGTGACCAGCTTCGGTGCGCTGTTCGTGGCCGCGGGCAAGCGGTCCGCCGAGCTGAAGGCGCTGGGTGACGACTCCGAAGATCACCGTCAGGTCCTCGGGGACTACACCACATCGTTCCTCCAATCGACCCTGACGCTCACCGCCGCCGTGACGGTGGCGGCGTACTGCCTGTGGGCCTTCGGCAGCGAGGGGCTGGCCCAGGGGCTGGGCCGTTCCATCCATCACGACACCATCTGGATCCAACTCAGCGTGGTGCCCGTGACCCTCGGTATCCTCCACGTCCTGCGCCTGCTCGACCGTGGTGAGGGCGGGGCACCCGAGGATCTGGTCTTCCGGGACCGTGTCCTCCAGATCCTCGGCGTCATGTGGGTTGCCTTCTTCGCCGCCGGCGTCTACGGGTGACCTGAAGCGCCTCGGCCGCGGCCGTGACACCATCCGCGGGGTCGCCCCTTCTACTATTGCTGCGGTGCGAACTCCACAACGAGGGGCTCCCGGATGGGCGCGCCCCTCGGTTCGGCCCGGCACGCTCTCGATGACGACGATCCAGAACTGACCGTGGACCAGAACGAAGAATTCGAATCCACAGCGAAGTCGCGCCCCAAGGGCGGTGCGCGGCACGCCGCGCCCAAGCGCACGACGTATATCCGGCGACGGATCGTGGCCATCGTTTTCGTGGCCTGCGCCGTGTTCATCGCGGTGGTCGGCGTCTCTTTGGGCGGCGCGCTCCTCAACCCGGCCAACGGGAGTTCCGTCACCACCCGGTTTGCCGAGTGGACCCGTAATCACGGCGGTTCGGGCTTGGCCAACTGGATCGAGAACGAGTACTACACGCACCACCAACCGAAGGTCGGCGGACGCCCGCCCCAGGGCGCCATCAGGGCCGTGGCCAAGACCACGACGACGGTGGCCCCCAGCGCGCCGCCTCACCTTCCCGAGCCGGCGCCCATGGGACCCTTGGCCAGTCCGGCCGTGGCCGGTGAGGGGCAGTGGTCGCCCGCCGGACGGACGGTGGGCGGCATCCCGGCGGTCTACGAGACCCGCATGCGTCCCGACAGCATCCACACCAGCGAGGTGATCGGCGTGGCCTGGATGGACACCAAGCTGCTCCGCGCCTCGTTGTATTCGGGCAGCCAGATTCCCGGCGGCGGCCCCTTCACCCTGTCCGCGCCCATTCAACCGGCGGCCGCCAACTCGCTGGTGGCCGCCTTCAACGCCGGATTCCTCATGTCCAGCGCCAACGGCGGGTACTACACCGACGGCAAGGCGCTGATCCCCCTGCGCACCGGCGCGGCGTCGGTCGTGATCTACAAGAACGGATCGGTGGCCCTGGGCCAATGGGGCCGGGACGCCACCATGACCCCCGACGTCGTCTCGGTGCGCCAGAACCTCGACCTCCTGGTCGACAACGGCGCGCCGGTCCCGGGCCTGAACGCCGCTGACACCACGCAGTGGGGGGCCACCCTGGGCAACCAGGTCTACGTCTGGCGCTCCGGGCTGGGCATCACGGCCGATGGTGCTCTCGTCTATGTCGGCGGGCCGGCGCTCAACATCACGACCCTGGCCAATCTGCTGGTCGATGCCGGCGCGGTGCGGGGCATGGAGCTCGACATCAACACCGACTGGGTGAGCCTCGCCACCTACGCCCCTCCGCCGCCACAGATCGCGGCCTCCCCCGCCAACGGGACCGATCTGCTGCCGACCATGGTGGGGACGCCGGACCGCTACTTCGAGCCCTATTGGGCCCGTGACTTCTTCACCATGTCGCTCAAGTAAGGCCCCCGGCTGGGCCCTCAGTTCACCGCCCGGTCGCGCCCGGCCCAGTAGGGCTGGCGCAATTTGTACTTCTGCAGTTTCCCGGTCGCCGTGCGATCCAGCGCGTCACGGAATTCCACCGTGGTCGGGGCCTTGAAATGGGCCAGGCTCGCCCGGCAGTGGTCGATGAGTTCGCCTTCGGTGACGGCCGCGCCGTCACGGGCCACCACCAGCGCCTTGATCGTCTCGCCCCATTTCTCGTCGGGTACCCCGATCACCGCCACCTCGGCCACGGCCGGGTGTTGATAGAGGCAGTCCTCGACCTCGATGGAGGACACGTTCTCGCCGCCCGTGATGATGACATCCTTCTTGCGGTCGGAGATGACCAGGTGGCTCCCGTCGAGGAACCCCCCGTCGCCGGTGTGGAACCAGCCCCCGTCGAGCGCGCTGGCCGTCTCCGTGGGCTGCTCCCAGTAGCCGGCGAAGACGTGGTTGGAACGGGCCAGGACCTCTCCCTCGTCATCGACGGCGATCTGGACACCGATGGCCGGGACGCCGGCCCGGCTGAGCCGTTGCGACCGCTCCGCCGCCGTGACCCCGTCCCATTCCGACGGTGACCGGTTGATGGTCAGCAGGGGTGCCGTTTCGGTCAGGCCGTAGATCTGGATGAACTCCCACCCGAGCTCGGTTTCCACCCGCTCGATGGTCTTGGACGGCGGGGGCGCCCCGGCCACCACCATGCGGACGGTGCCCCGCCCCGGAATCTCTTGGCCCGCCCGGTGCCGGTCGACCGCCGCATCGAGGATGGCGGCGACTACCGCGGGGGCCCCGCAGAGCAACGTCACGCCGTGGCGCTCGATCCGGGAGAGGATCTCTTCGCCGTCCACCTTGCGCAGCACGATGTGGGTGCCGCCCATCCCGGTCACCGCGTAGGGCATCCCCCACCCGTTGCAGTGGAACATGGGCAGCGTGTGCAGGAGGACGTCGCGATCGCTGACGCCGGTGTGCCACCCGAAGGCCACCGCATTCAGCCAGCAGTTGCGCTGCGTCAACTGCACCCCTTTGGGGCGGGCGGTGGTGCCCGAGGTGTAGTTGACCGAGCAGGTCGCCTCCTCGTCGGCCGCCCACTCCTCCGGCTGGTCTCCGTCGGCGGCCGGAGCCATCAGGTCGGCGTCGTCGCGCCCATCGAGCGCGAAGCGGTGCTCGACGTCAATCCCGCTGACGACGTCGCTGAGCTCGGGGTCGTAGAGGAGCACCGACGCGCCAGAGTGCCCGACGATGTACGCCATCTCGTCGGCGGTCAGGCGGAAGTTGATGGGAACGAGCACCCGTCCGTAGCTGCTGACACCGAAGTAAGACGTCAGGAACTTTCCCGAATTCGGGCTGACGATGGCCACGCGGGCGCCGTGCGCGACCCCCAGGTGGTCCAGGGCCCGGGCCATGCCGCGGGCCCGGGCCTCCAGTTCGCCATAGGTCACGGAGCCCAGCGATCCCGCCGCGCCCGGTTCATCGACGACGGCAACCCGGGAGCCGTGCACCAGCGCCGCCCGGTTGAGAAAATCCGCCACCGTCAGTTCAACCCGCATGCAACCTCCACCCCACTCGGCGCGTCCTTCCCCGGGCGCCGACCCTAATCACTCGGATCGAAGCGGGGCGCCCGTGAGCTGCGAGAAGCGGCTGAGTCTGTGCGCCGTCTCAGAAGTGACCGAGCACGGGATGGGGCACGTAGGGCTTTTCCAGGCTGGCCACCTCGTCGGCGGAGAGGGTGAGCTGCTCGGCGGCCAGGGCGTCTTGGAGGTGAGCCGGCTTGGTCGATCCGACGATCGGAGCGGTCACGCCCGGCTTGGCCAGGAGCCAGGCCAAAGCCACCTGGGCCGTGGGCACGCCCCGGGCGGCGGCCACCGCCTGGGCCTGGTCCACCACGTCGAAATCGGTGGGTTGGTCGTAGAGGTAGTCGGTGAACGGATCGGTGCTCGAGCGGGTCGTAAGGCGATCGCCACCGCGGGAGCGGTTGCCGGCCAGGACGCCCCGGGCCAACGGGCTCCACGGGATCACCCCGACGCCCTGGTCCAGGCAGAGCGGGATCATCTCCCGCTCCTCCTCTCGGTAGATCAGGTTGTAGTGATTCTGCATCGAGACGAACTTCGTCCACCCGTTCTTCTCGGCGACGTACTGCGCCTTGGCGAACTGCCACGAGAACATGCTGCTGGCCCCGATGTAGCGAGCCTTGCCGCTTCGGACCACTTCGTGGAGCGCCCCCATCGTCTCCTCGATCGGCGTTCGGGGGTCCCAGCGGTGAATCTGATAGAGGTCGACGTAGTCCATGTCGAGGCGGGCCAACGATGCGTCGATGGCGGAGAGAACGTGCTTGCGGGAGAGGCCGGACCCGTTCTCCCCCGGTGTCATCGGCATGAACACCTTGGTGGCGATGATGGCCTCGTCGCGGGTCAGGAACTTGGGCACCAGCCGGCCGGTGGCCACCTCGCTGGCCCCGGCCGAGTAGGTGTCGGCCGTGTCAAAGAAGGTCACCCCACCTTCGACGGCGGTCTTGACGATCGGTTCGGCCGCTTCCTCGTTGATCACCCAGGGGCGGTCGCTGTCGTTGCCGAATCCCATCATGCCCAGGCAGATCCGTGAGACCCGCAGGCCGGTTGCACCCAAATTCAGATAGTCCATGTGGGACAACCTAGGCATGAGTGGTGATGGTTGACAATCGTTGACACCGTGCCCGTGACGGTCACGTCAGTTGCTCGCCACGGGGACAACGCCGGGCCCAGAAGTCGCATCCCCGACGCCCGTTCGAAGGATGCGTTACGCGGAGGTGTGTGTTTTGCAGGAACGCGATGGTGGGAAATTCACCGGCAACTTGTCGCAGCCCTCAACGGCACACCCCTGATCGGCGCGCCACATGCGTGTGAATTGCTGTACCCAGTGGGTGACCCATCTCCATATCCCCGCTGAGGTCGCTTCTGCCATCGGAATCAGGCTGCCGGTGGGTCGACAACCGGGTTCAGCGAGACGATCGGAATGCCGAATTCGTGGAGCACTTCGAGCACTTCGTAGAGACGCGCCTGATTGCCGACCCGCCCAACCAACTTCGTCCGTCCGTCATCGACGCGAATCATGTCAAACCCGTAGAGGCGTTCGACCATCGTTGGTCCGAGTTCACCGGCGACCACGAGTTCATAGGTCGCGGTGGTTAAGGAAGCTCGCACGGTTGAAGTCACTGCTGCCGCACCCACTTTCCAGCCTTCTGGCCAACCGAGAAGGGCCGCCGGGATCTGGGGCAGTCACTCTACGAAGGAAGACGCCATGCTTGTCTCGAGCGACAATACGTCAGATCCAACGGGGCCGCGCCCCTGCGATCTAAGCGTCACAGATATGTAACTTTGTCGAGCGCGTCGCTACCTTGGGACGGTGTTGATCGAAACCAACTCGATATTCATGTCCCTGAGCAGCCTGAGCAACCCGTGAAGTCGCTGTTGATCGGGACACTCTCCCACCAGATGGCTGAAGCCACCTTCAAACCGGGCGACGAAGTACCCGTCGAGGGCGTTGACCAGCGCCGGGCTCAATTTTCCTTTCGTGACCACTTCGTACGTCTCGCCGCCCAAGGTGACCCCAATTCCTCAGCACCACCACGATTGTCGGCCCCGAGAGTGTCGGCGTCCTCACCCGGTCAGGATGATATGGAGTCACGGGATCCCGACGATCGCCTGGGCCCGATCAGCTCATCCGTAGTACTGGCACCGGGCCCAAGGCGTTCAGCCCCCGCCCAGCGGACCGGCACTCAAAGGCAACGGCGTAGCTGCGGGCGGGCCGGGCGTGATCGTCGTGACCAGACCCGACACAGCAGTGCTGGCGCTCGGGACGACGCTGCCCACCGACGACGTCACCGGCGCAATCGGGTCACCGGACGGGGATGGCGACGCGGACGGCGACGGGGACGTAGATCCGGTCCCCGGCCCCGAGCCCGCCGGCACGACCCGGTCGGCCGGAACGCCCGTGGCGCCCGGCTTAGGCGCGACACCCGCAGATGGGGCCGTGGTGATTTCGGCCAGGGACACCGATGTGCCCCGCGAGGCGGCGGCGGTGGTGAGCCGCAAGGGCCCGGAGCTCGCAGAGGTGTCCGCTGAGATGCCCGCTCCCGGCCCGGATCCCGGAGGCGGCCCGCCGCGACCCGACGGCGTGGACGGGCTGGCCGAATGCACGACCGGGGTCGGTCGCCCTGGACCGCCGATCAAGCCCAGCGCGACCAGCAGCGCTGCGGCCGTGCCGCTCAGAGCGGCGAAGGCGTTGCGACGTCGGTGCGTGGTCGACGCATGTCCGGCTGCCTCGGACGCAGTAGGCACCAGCGGGACCCGAGGTCCCGCTGGTGCTGTACCGCCACCTGGTGTCTGGCCGAATTCCTGGGACAGAAAGAGCTCTTCCAGACCGATGACCCGGTCGGTTGTCTTCTCCTGGGACATCGACCCCTCCTGCCTCCGTCGCGCCAGTGCGTGTCGGGGATGTGCGCCCCGGCTCTCTCCTTAACGGTGAGAAGCGGACCGCCTTGCGGTGCGGCGACGGCGCGCCGCCCCGGTCAATACGAGTCCGGCGGCCAGGGCCACCAGCGCCATGGTCAATTCGAACACCAGCGAGGCCCCGGTAAAGGCCAGTGGATCGCCGGAAGAGTTGGCGGCCGGGGAGACGGCCCCGCTTGGGTCGGTGGAGGCCAAGGTGGCCGGACTCGAACTGCCAGTTCCGCCGTCTGAGGACGTACTTCCACTTGACGAGGTTCCGCCGCCGGGTGATGTACCGCCGCCGGGGGACGTGCCGCCGCCGGGTGATGTACCTCCGCCGGGTGACGTTCCTCCGCCGGGCGTGGTTCCCGTCCCGGTTGTGGTGACGTTCGGGCAGGATGCGGCCGCGGTCCCGCTCGCCGCACCCTCGATCCCGCAGAGCGTGACGGGAACGGACCCGCCGGTGCCTCCGGTCGCTCCGGTGCCGCCGGTGCCGATGGGGGCGCTGGTGTTGGCGCTCCCGTTGCAGACGCTCGTGGCCGTTCCATCGAGGGCGGCCGCCACCGAGCAGACGGTGGCCGGGGCGACGACCGTCGCCGGGCCGCTCTGGGAGGACGCGACATGACTGGGCTCACAGGAATTCGAGGCGGTTCCGTCAACGGCCACCACCACGCTGCAGGCGTTCACCGGTAGGACGCCGTCGACGGGAGCCGACTGCGTCAGCGGGTTCGTCGGCACACCATCGACGAGGGGCGTGTTGCTGGCCGGCATGCACTGGCCGGTGCCGGTGCCGTCCACCACGGCGATGACGCCGCAGACGCCGACCGGGGCGTTCAGATCGGCCAGCTGGCCGGACTGCGACGTCGTGTCCGGGTTGGTCGGGCAGTTGGCCGTGCCGTCGCCGGCGACCTGGACGATGACGTCACAGACGGTGACCGGGACGGAGGCGTCGACCAGTCCGCTCTGGGTGGTCGTGCCGTTGGTGCCGGTCGTGTCGCAGTCACTCGAGGTGTTCCCGTCGACGCCGGCGTTGATGGCACACAGCGTGACCGGAGCCGACGCATTGATCAGACCGGATTGGGTCGTGGACGCGCTCGAGGAGGAGGACATACCAAGGGCCGAGGCCCCTTGGCCGAGCAGCCCCACGGCATTGTCATTGGCCGTGATGGGGACATTGACGTTGCCCACGGCGCCGAACTGATTCGTACCGACCGACGTGGTCGAGCAGCTGCTGTTGGCGTCGGCCGCCACCCCGGCCGAGATCGAGCAGGCATTGACCGGGACATTGGCGTTGGCCACCGGGCTCGATTGGGTCGTGGAGTTGGAACCCGAGGCGGCGCCCTGGCCCGGCAGCGCGGTGCCGCCGATCGCATTGCCCAGCGCGGTCACGGGCAGGGCGATGGAGACGGGCAGACTCGGTGCGGTGGCCGCACCGGCTGATCCGAGCCCGACGAACATCGAAGCCGCCAGCACCACCCCGCTCCCAATTGCCCCCAAAGTTGTACGGCTCAGACGATTCACGGTGAAGCTCCCTTTCAAGTTGGGCGACCGAAGGTGTCGCACAGGGGGAAACGGCCGTATCGCCACTTCTTACGAAATCACCTGCTATTTGTTTCCGGGTATCGGAAACACCTTTGAGGCCAACCGGGCCGGGCGGGGGCCGGGCGGCGGATCGACCTGTCCTCTCAATCGCTCCTGTCCCGCCGTCCCGCCTAGGCGCTGGAGCGCGTGAAATACCGGCTCAAGGTCTCTTCCTGTTGCTGATAGGAGGACCCGATGTCGGCGCCGTAGAGCGAGAGCGGCTCCTCCAGCATCCGTTCGAAGGTGAGCTTGCACACCGCTTGCCCGTTCTCCACCATGAACGGCACGTCGTGCGCCCGCACCTCGAGGGCGGCCCGCGATCCCTGGAAGCGGTGGTTGGGGTCATAGCCGAAGCCCGGGTCGAAGAAGCCGGCGTAGTGCGTCCGCAGCTCGCCGCTGGTCGGGTCATACGCCGTCATCTCGGCCGCCAGGTACGGCGGGACGCTGACCGCTTCATTGGACATGAGGAGGTAGAAGCGCTTGGGCGAGAGCACCAGGCGGTCGCCCTCCTCCCGAAAGACCGGGTCCCAGAAGGGGGCCGGGTCCACTTCGAGCCCCGAGGTGAGGTCGAGGAGCGGCGCGCTGTCCCGCGTGCTGTGGCCGACCCGGCCCTGGGCGTCACCGTGCAGGTCCAGGCCGAGGAAGAGGCCGTCGGCCAGCACCAGTTGCCCGGTCGGCACGGGCGCCCCGTCCTTGAACAGGATCGGCTCCTCCTCGTGGGCGGCGCGCACGTCGTCGTCACTCAGCCAGGGGCGGCCGACGGCGAGCCGCAATTGGTTCAGGGCCAGGTCCTCGCGCACCCGGACGGGAAACGAGAGCGGGACCACCTCGAGGTAGAGGGGCCCTCGGTAGCCGGCGGCGATCTCGTCGAAGCGCTCGCTGTGGTCGGTGATGACGCGGGTGAAGACATCGATGCGACCGGTCGAGCTCTTCGGGTTGGCCTTGCCCCGGAGGCCGGCCGGCAGGTCGAGCCGCTCCTTGAGCTCGATCAGGTAAGGGCAGCGGGCTTCGAGCATCGCCCCCTCGCCCCGGAGGTCGATCTCGTCGAGGATGTAGTCCTTGAGCTTCTCGTCGACCGTGTCGGCGCCGGGCAGGAAGCTGCAGCGGATGCGCAGCGCCCGCTCCCCCAGCCGCAGGTCGAGGCTGGCCGGCTGCACATTGGACTCGGGGATGTTGAAGCGACCGGCCTCGATGTAGCCCGCCCTGATGGCCCGTTCGAGCAGATGGCCCGGGAGCACTCCTTCGGCGCTCGGATTGAGGCTCAGGACCATGGCCGTGTTCGCCGCTCGAGGGAGGCACGTCGGGTCATACGAGGAGTGAACCACGCGCGGCGCCGGGGCGAAAGCCGAAGGACCACGTCTCCGGGCGCCCACGGGGCCCTGCTCTGTGGACGACTTGGGGACAAGAAGCGGCCACATAGGGATTGCCCAGGCACACCATAGTTATCCACAGGCACAATGTTGCAGCCGAGTTTCCCGGACGCCTTCCCGGCCGCAGAGCGGACGGCGGGCGCAACCCTAAACTGACGCCGCGTCAGATGGTCCCGACCGCAGCCGCACCCGCACCCGAACCCGAACCCGCCCGCACCCGAACACGACGGAGGCCTCATGCTCGACTACGTGATCCGATCCGGCACGGTCATCGACGGCACCGGAGGGCCGGCCCGGGAGGCCGACGTGGGCATTTCCGACGGCCGCGTCGTCGCCCTCGGTGCGGTGAGCGAGCCCGGGGCCACCGAATTCGATGCCACCGGCCTCATGGTGGTCCCCGGGGTGGTGGATCCCCACACCCACTACGACGCCCAGCTCTTCTGGGACCCCTCGGCGTCGCCCTCCAACCTGCACGGCGTCACCACGGTCATCGGGGGGAACTGCGGCTTCACCCTGGCCCCGATCAAGCCCGAGGACGCCGACTACATCCGCCGCATGATGGCCAAGGTCGAGGGCATGCCCCTGGCCGCGCTCGAGCAGGGCGTGCCGTGGACCTGGTCGACCTTCGGCGAGTACCTGGGCGCGCTGGAGGGCAACCTCGGCGTCAACGCCGGGTTCTTGGTGGGCCACTGCGCGCTGCGCCGCAAGGTCATGGGGGCGGCGCGGGCCGACGAGGTGGCCACCGACGCGGAGATCGCCGCCATGCGCGCCCTCCTGGCCGAGTCTCTGGCCGCCGGAGGTCTCGGGTTCTCGTCGTCGCAGTCGCGCACTCACTCCGACGGCGACAATCGACCGATCACCTCGCGCTACGCCGATCGTCGCGAGATGTTGGCGTTCTGCGCGGAGGTGGCGGCCCACGAGGGCACGACCCTCGAGTACATCACCAACGGCTGCCTGGACCAGTTCAGCGACGAAGAGATCGACCTGATGACCGCCATGAGCGTCACCGCGCAGCGCCCCTTGAACTGGAACGTGCTGACCATCGACGGCCGTTCGGCCGACATGGTGGACCATCAGCTCTCGGCGTCGACGCGGGCCGCGGAGGCCGGGGGGCGGATCGTGGCCCTGACCATGCCGACGTTGGTGCCCATGAACATG
>DASZJQ010000001.1:0-2546 GCA_035947875.1 Acidimicrobiales bacterium | reverse complement strand
TGGACGAGCCCTCCATCGGCCTGCACCAGCGGGACAACCGGAGACTCATCGGCACCCTCGAGCGGTTGCGCAATCTCGGGAACACGGTCATCGTGGTCGAGCACGACGAGGAGACCATCCGCAGCGCCGACTACGTGGTGGACATCGGGCCGGGGGCGGGTGAGCACGGCGGGACCGTGGTCCACGCCGGACCGGTGACGGGCAGGGGGGGCCTGGTCTCGAACAAGGCCTCCATCACGGGGCAGTACCTCTCGGGCAAGCGATCCATCCCGGTCCCGTCACGCCGACGGCCCGGCAGCGGGGACGTCGTCACGGTGCGCGGTGCCCGCGAGCACAACCTGCACGACATCGACGTCTCGTTCCCGCTGGGCTGCCTGGTGGCGGTGACGGGCGTCTCGGGCTCAGGCAAGTCGACCCTGGTCAATGACATCCTCCTGCGCTCCTTGGCCCAGCACCTGCACCGGGCCAAGACGCTCCCGGGCCGGCACCGCAAGGTCGAGGGCGTCCAATTCCTCGACAAGGTGGTCGACGTCGACCAGGCCCCCATCGGGCGCACCCCGCGGTCGAATCCAGCGACCTACACCGGCGTGTTCGACCACATCCGCAAGCTCTTCGCCCAGACGGCCGAGGCCAAGGTCCGGGGTTACCAACCCGGCCGGTTCTCCTTCAACGTCCGGGGGGGCCGCTGCGAGGCCTGTGCCGGCGACGGCACCATCAAAATCGAGATGCACTTCCTGCCCGATGTCTACGTCCCGTGCGAGATCTGCCACGGTGCCCGCTACAACCGTGACACCCTCGAGATCACCTTCCGCGGCAAGACCATCGCCGACGTGCTCGACCTCTCCTGCGAGGAGGCATTAGAGTTCTTCGCCAAGCAACCTCCCATCGCCCGGCACATGCAGACCCTGTTCGACGTCGGCCTGGGGTACGTCCGGCTGGGTCAACCGGCGCCGACCCTGTCGGGCGGCGAGGCCCAACGGGTCAAGCTGTCCAGTGAGCTGAGCAGGCGGCCCACCGGGCACACCCTCTACGTGCTGGACGAGCCCACCACGGGTCTGCATTTCGAGGACACCAGACGCCTCCTCGAGGTGCTGGGCCGCCTGGTCGATCAGGGCAACACGGTTGTGGTCATCGAGCACAACCTCGACGTGATCAAGACGGCCGACTGGATCATCGACCTCGGCCCCGAGGGGGGCAACAAGGGCGGTACCGTCGTCGCCGAGGGGACTCCCGAACAAGTGGCGAAGACGGCGGGCTCGTACACCGGCGAGGTGCTGAAGAAGATGCTGCCGGCCTGAGACCGCGATGGCCCGGAGACCAACTAGGTGATGGCCAGCATCCTCTCCAAGGCCACCCGGGCCCACTCGGCCGTCTCGGTATCGACCTGAATCTGGTTGCGGACGTCGCCCTGCACCAGACCCTCGAGCACCCAGGCCAGGTGCGGCCCGTCGATTCTCGACATGGTCGAGCAGGGGCAGACCAGCGGGTCGAGGCACACCACGGTCTTGTCCGGAGACTCGTCATCGAGCCGCTTGACCAAGTGGATCTCCGTGGCCACGCCGATCACCGCACCACTCGGTGCGTCCGCCACGCCGCGGATCAGGGCGTCGGTGGAGCCCACCAGGTCACCCATCTCCACCACGTCGTGGGCGCACTCGGGATGGACCATGACGATCCCACCCGGGTGGGCGTCCCGAAAGGCGGTCACGTGCTCGGGCCTGAACCGTTGGTGGACCGAGCAGTGTCCCTTCCAGAGCAGCAGCGTCGAGTCCTTGACCTCGGCATCGCTCAGCCCCCCGAGGGCCAGGCGCGGGTTCCACACCCGCATGTCATCGGCCCCGTAGCCGAGTTGATAGCCGGTATTGCGGCCCAGGTGCTGATCGGGGAAGAACAGGACCCGGTCACCCCGGCCTTCCTCCAGGGCCCAGGTCAAGACCGCACGCGCGTTCGACGAGGTGCAGACGGCGCCCTGGTGGCGCCCGACGAAGGACTTGAGGGCGGCCGAGGAATTCATGTAGGTGACGGGGACGACGCGCTCGACGTCGATCACCCGGGAGAGCTCCTCCCACGCCTCCTCGACCTGGTCGATGTCGGCCATGTCGGCCATCGAACAGCCGGCATTGAGGTCGGGCAGCAGCACCTTCTGGTGCGTTCCCGTGAGCACATCGGCGGATTCGGCCATGAAGTGCACGCCACAGAAGACGATGAACTCCGCCTCGGTCTGCTCGGCCGCCAGGCGGGACAACCCGAAGGAATCCCCTCGGGCGTCGGCCCAGCGCATGACGTCGTCGCGCTGGTAGTGGTGCCCCAGAACGAACAGACGGGACCCCAGGGCCGCCTTGGCGGCTCCGATCATCCCGGACAACTCGTCGGCGGTCGCGGTGCTGTAGCGCTCGGGGAGCGGTTGTTGGAGCCTGAGCATCGGTCTGCCCCCTTTGAGGGAGAGCACCGATCTGGCCGGCGGGGACAGCCTGGTCGCCCATCCGCGGGTGTGTCGGCCTCGGTGCGAGGTGTCGTGCCGGAAACCAGGCCGGCAGGGCCAGTGT